>CAIRSR010000202.1 GCA_903881315.1 uncultured Thiotrichales bacterium
GACTTTACGGATAGCTTGTTGATTACGAAAGAGATTTAAAACCGATAGGTGTTAGCAAAAGCACAACAAATCAAGAGGTTGCAAAACAAGTCCGACAGGCTGCTAGCGGTTATCCTTTACGATAAAGAACCTGATTTCTTGCGTTCGACGGCTCGCACAAGAAAACTGAGTGACGCACAGCAGTCCTGGAAAGAGAAGATCAATCGTCGTATCGTGAACAAAATAGTCGCACGACGCAGAGCCAAACACTGAAACATACCTTGCCGATATCTGCCACAAGGGGTGATCCGCCTGCGGTATAACAGAGTTTCTAGATAAACCAGCTCTCTACCTTTTTTCGGCCAGGCACACTACCAAGGTGCACTACCCGACCATTGATGACGATGCCCGGGGTGCAGACAATGCTATAGAGCCGAATCTCTTTCATGTCCTCGACTATCTCGAGAGAGAGTGGCCTTTTCTTCTCAGCAGCGACATGCTCGAGCAGATCGATAATGTCTTGGCAGTCCGCACACTTCGAGCAGTTTGGGCAGAGTAGCGTAATGTTCATCCGTTGTCCTCAAGGAGTAGGCACCACACCGCACGGCACCCCCTACCCTTTTGAAAGCGAAATTACCGACGGGAAACTGTCTTTATTTTTTAGAATACTCCTGTTACTCACTGTCTCGGGAAGCATTACGTTAAATATTTCTTGGTGATACCCCTTGCCACTTGGCGGAGTCGGCGCTAAACGCTGTGCCGTCCGGTGTGGGGTGCTCGCCTAAGACCAGCATCTCGCGACCGCTACCGTTTCTGACTTAGACACAGACACCCCCCGCTGTTCAACCGGAGACCGCACTATGGGGTGCCAAAGCCGTACCGACGAAAGAGCGAACCCCACACCTGTTGCGTAACCGCTCGACTGACACCAAGCGAACGCGCCACGCCTGAAGAACGGGTAGCCGTTGCCCCTTAATCTTCGTTTATCGAAGCAAAACTATCCCTATGGCACATTATCAGGATAACGGTTGAACCTGATACATTGTTCGACTACTTGATCCCAATCTTCTATATTGCACTCACCATGTCCCGCACCATCGTATCCCTCTCCTGGTCTACGAGTTTGTGCGTTCACAGCAAGCGCGTTAATAGGGGGATAATTATTCTCTGCGCACCACTCAGCAATTTCATTAAGATACGAACCAATACCATGCTCTATTCCTGGAACCCTTGCAACCTCGCATAATCTCCCATATGGGATTACATACCTATCAATATATATTGCCCGGTTAACCGGATACATATCAACTATTTCCCGATGATAGCTTATAAAGCATTACCAAGAAAGCGTGATATTTGGTTCATATAAACAATCCTCATATATTTGACACCAACTACAGGAAAGCGCCGATTTCCTTCTTTACCGTTTTACTGGTCTCTGCCAGTAGAAAAACAATCTTCTACCAACCTCATCAACCTTTCCATCGTCATCTACTAAATCATCGGCGGGCTTATCGTCGAATTGCAAATACTCCTTCACAATCCCGCCCGTCGAAAAGAAACAGAGTTGATGCGTCTGGCGGTGATACCCAAGGAACCAATCCGGCCCATCTGTAGATTCCTCGGTCTTGACGCTATAGGCAACGGTTTTGATGCCCCCTGTTAGTCCGCCATCCAACTTGTGATAGAAAACAAGGCGCTGTCTCTAACCGGATCGAGGCCACCTGCGCAGTTATCGCCCGATGCTAGACAAACAATCCGAGACAATGGGGCATAGTACTCAGTTGGATGAGAGGTGCAAGGGATCCCATCTTAGAATAAAGACGTAGGACTAAAGGTTCAAGGCAAGGTTTTTCTTCAGAAAAACACAAGTCAAAGCATCAGCCCAATCACAGAAGCCCCTTTCCCGCAGGAAAGGGGCTTCATCCAAAGGCTAGAGGATGGTAGAACAAGAAACGCCCTACCGATTACCGTTGCTGATTACTATCGCGCAATGCGGCTCAGCATGGCCTCTCCCATCTTGGCGGGAGAACGCGCCACCACCACACCCGCACGCTCCAGCGCAGCAATCTTGCCGACCGCCGTGCCGGCGCCACCACTCACAATAGCGCCTGCGTGTCCCATGCGCTTGCCGGGCGGGGCCGTTACCCCCGCAATATAGGCAGCCACCGGCTTGGTCATCGAGCTTGCAATAAACTCTGCCGCTGCCTCTTCGTCGGTGCCGCCAATCTCACCCACCATGAGTACGCCCTTGGTCTCGGGGTCAGCCTCGAACAGTGCTAGGCACTCGACAAAACCCAGGCCATGAATCGGGTCGCCACCCATGCCAACGCAGGTGCTCTGACCGAGTCCTGCTTGGGTGGTCTGGCGCACCGCCTCGTAGGTCAGCGTGCCCGAGCGCGAGACAATCCCGATTACCCCAGGCTTGTGGATAAACCCAGGCATAATGCCGATCTTGCAGCCACCCGGGGTAATCACCCCAGGACAATTCGGCCCCACCAGGCGCACATCACTCCCCGCCAGGGCCGCCTTGACCCGCAACATATCGCGCACCGGAATCCCTTCGGTGATGCACACCACCACGCGAATGCCCGCATCCGCTGCCTCAAGGATGGAATCCGCCGCATACGGGGCCGGGACGTAGATCATGGTCGCATCGGCACCGGTCGCGGCAACGGCGTCATGACAGGTATTAAAGACCGGTCGCTCGAGATGTAGCTGTCCACCCTTGCCGGGCGTCACCCCACCCACCAGGTTGGTTCCGTAGGCAATCGCCTGCTCGGAGTGGAAGGTGCCTTGCTTGCCAGTAAATCCCTGACAGATTACCTTCGTGTTTTTATCGATCAAAATGCTCATGTGTTATTTCCTTATGCCCGGCTTGCGGCAATGACTTTTTCGGCGGCTTCGGTGAGGTCATTGGTGGCAGTGAGCGAGAGTCCGCTCGCATCCAACAAGGCGCGACCGCGCTCAACATTGGTGCCCTCGAGGCGCACCACCACCGGTACACGTACGCCGATCTCCTTCACTGCCTGGATGATACCTTCGGCAATGAGATCGCAACGTACGATGCCACCAAAGATGTTGACCAAAATGGCGCGTACCGTTCCCTGCGAAAGGATGAGCTTGAACGCCTCCGCAACCCGTCCTGCCGTGGCCGTGCCCCCCACATCCAGAAAATTGGCCGGTGTGCCGCCGTAGAGTTTGATGAGATCCATCGTCGCCATCGCGAGTCCCGCGCCATTGACGAGGCAGGCAATGTCGCCATCCATACTGACATAACTAAGGTCATGGGCGCGTGCAGCAACCTCGGTTGCGTCTTCTTGGCCGGTATCGCGCAGGCCCTCGATCATCTTTTGGCGATACAGGGCGTTTTCGTCCACGTTCACCTTGCCATCAAGGGCCAGGAGATCACCCGCTGCAGTAACCGCCAGGGGATTGACCTCGACGAGGCTTAGGTCACGCTCCACGAAGAGGCGATACAACCCCTCCATGATGACCGTCAGTTGACCCACCTGTGGGCCCGAGAGGCCAAGCTTAAAGGCCGCCCGCCGACACTGGTAGGGCTGTAAACCAACGACCGGATTGACCTCGAGGGTGAGGAGGTCGTCGGGGCGATGGGCCGCGACCTCTTCAATGTCCATGCCACCCGCCGCACACACCATAAAGACCAGGCGTTCCCGTGCGCGATTGGTAAGAAGACTGAGGTACAATTCTCGGGCGACCGTGTGGGTGCCTTCGATGAGTACGGTATCGATCGGGAGCCCACCCGGGCCCGTCTGGTGGGTGACTAGCCGTTTACCCAACAACTCCCGCGCCGCCGCTTCGACGGCTGCCGCGCTGTCAGCATGTTTCACCCCACCTGCCTTGCCGCGTCCACCGGCATGAACTTGGGCCTTTACCATCCAACCATTGCTGGCGATGGAAAGCGCCGCTGCACGAGCCTCTTCGGGTGTACGTGCCGGAGCACCAGCAGGAACCGGTAGGCCGTATTCCCTAAATAACTGTTTAGATTGGTATTCGTGTAGATTCATCAGTCCCTCCGGGGGAGCGTTTCAGGCCACGCCCTACTAGTTTAGGGCGGCACGGTTGGTAATTATTTAATGATTCGGCCTTCGTGTCAAAAGTCCTATTTACTCGATGTTCTAGTTTTCCGAACTACCTAACCGGTGGAGGCGGCTATGGCTCTGTGTCGTAACGATGGAGTGGGCTCTTGTCGGCCCAAGTCTCTGTCGGCCATATGTTTGCCTGAAGGAACGAGTTGGAACCATACCTTCACCTTCTCCGCCAATTGCGCCAAGCGCTCGGGAATATTTTCTGCGGTCAATAATCTCCGAACGAAC
>CAIRSR010000203.1 GCA_903881315.1 uncultured Thiotrichales bacterium
AGTTGCCTTAGGTGTTATAGAAAATGGCTTCTCTTGGGAACAGATTCTAATGCTCCAGAAAAACATCTAATGCACCAGGAAGAATCAACAAGTTACAAACCGAATCAAACTAGACCAGTGCCCAATATCCCCATCATTATGGAAACTGCCGCTGATGATGTCGAGAGTATCCACCAAGGTTTACAGGCCGGAGCCTATTATTATCTAACTAAACCGCTCCAACCCCGTCTGCTGCTGGCTGTGGTGGGCGCTGCTCTCGTCCATTACCGCCAGTTCATAGAGACCAATACCCGCGTTCACGATACGAGCAACACGCTTGCCTATCTTGAAACAGGTACTTTTCATTTCCGTACACTAGCCGATGCGCGTGTGCTTGCCTACAGTTTGGCGCATTGTTGCCCAAATCCAGCGGTTGCGGCAGTCGGCTTGCTGGAGCTATTAGTAAACGCCGTAGAGCACGGCAATCTCGGCATCAGCTATGAGGAGAAAACCAGGCTGGTTCTTGATAACCAATGGGTAGTTGAGGTTGAACGGCGTCTATCGCTACCACAGCACAGTGAGCGCTACGCGACCATAACCCTAACCAGGGACAAAAAATTCCTCACGCTAACCATCGAAGATCAGGGTGCTGGTTTTGACTGGCAGCAGTACCTGGAATTCGATACCAAGCGGGCTTTTGATCCGAATGGTCGCGGTATCGCCCTTGCCCGCAAGGCGGTGTTCGAATCCGTAGAATACCAGGGTAAGGGCAATCGCGTCGTTGTCACCATCACCGCTGCGTCGTGTCCGGGTGACGACTAACGAGCTAGCCTCTGTGCGGGTGTCGCGTCCTTGCCGCCATCCACGAACCCTTCCCGTTTAGTCTCGCCAAACGCAGGGTAATGTTGCGCTAGCTACAAAGAAGCACACCGCACCCGCCTGTGATCCGCAGGGCAGGAACGGTGCCGCTCGTCACTCCCTACCGACTCGTCTGCGGGTTAGTCAGGGGGGTCGATACGGTTAAACCACTTGCGCGTCCCAAAGCGTGTCCAATCACGCTGTGGCTGTAGCCCCATGCGCAGAACTACCACCTTCACTCGCTTGCGGGTTTCCTCGCGAGGGAGTGCGCCACGGGTCAGCGCCTGATAAAAATCTACCGCCTGCTCGAAACGCGCACGGGAAATGCTCGCCCCTCCTCTGCCTCTGGCAGCAAGACGAACCTCTCTGGCGCTACGCGGTTCTGATAACAAAGAGTGAAGATGCTTTTCCACATCACTTTCCAGAGAAACGCCATCAGCGATCGTGGTTTCGTGAAGCAGCGCACCAGCCTCTTTCAGGCTCAGCCCAAATTCTGTTAGACCCGCTTTAAGAAGCTCGCGCTCGTGCTCCAAGAATACGATCCTCTGCGGCCTAACATGTAGGCGCACATAATCAGCGTAACGCTTGGCGACAACGCGGCGGGCATAACGCTCGCGTGAGTAAGTGTCCTCCACGGATTTCAATCTCGTCGGTGTAGAATAATGTTGAAAGCTACCACTGGTATGAGAATAAAGCAACCCACTCTGCGAAATCAAAGACAGAAATATCGAAGTCGGGTCACATCTCTAGCGCAATGCGCTATTATTTCGTTGCTGCTATCACACAACGCTCGATCATTTTACGACAATTTCTTCACCGTGCGAATACCACTTTCCCCACTCGTTGCCCTAATAATCCTCGTCGTTGCTATCTCCCTGCTCGTCACGGATGTGCGCGGGTTTCTACGCAGCCCACTAGTCCCATCCAGCGGACGCAGTTGCTACACGGTGCTACCGCACACTAGTCTGCCGACGCTTGCAGCGGATCTAGCGCGGCTTGGCGTTATCAAGCGTCCGATTTACTTCATTGTCTTGGCTTGGTGGCGTGGAGACTGGCGGCGTTTTCAGGCCGGAGAATATCTGCTGCAGGCGGGCATAACGCCGAGTGACCTGATGGATAGGATGGCAAGTGGTCAAGTGTTCCTTCACAGCATCACCTTCATTGAGGGCTGGAATTTTTCAGAGGTGCGGGAGGCGATAAGCCAGAACGAGCATTTGGCGCATACCCTGAATCATGTCAGCGACGCCGACATCATGAAAGCCATCCATGCGCCAGATACAGCGCCGGAGGGTATGTTTTTCCCGGACACCTATCGATTCCCCGCAGGCACCACAGATGTCATCGTCCTGGAGCGTGCCTGGCGCACAATGCAAACCCATCTGAATCAGGAATGGGCGCGACGCGCATCCAACCTGTTTTACCACAATCCCTACGAGGTGCTCACCTTGGCCTCATTGATAGAGAAAGAAACCGCCGCCGCCGAAGAGCGTCCTCGCATTGCTGGGGTGTTTCTCAGGCGCTTGCAACGTCACATGCCCCTACAAACCGATCCAACCGTCATCTACGGCTTGGGGCGTACCTATGATGGCAGTCTCCGCCACGCCAACCTGCTCACAGAAACGCCCTATAACACCTATCTCCATCAGGGCCTACCACCGACACCCATCGCCCTGCCGGGTCTTGCCGCACTCCATGCCGCGCTACACCCGGCTTCTGGAGAGGAATTGTATTTTGTGTCGCGGGGTGACAAGACACATCAATTCTCAGTCACCCTACAAGAGCATAACGCTGCGGTACATCGCTATCGCGGTGTCACCAACCGTTCAACCGATGCCACACACTGAGACAAAACACGAAATGGAAGGCCGATTGATTACCCTGGAAGGAATAGAAGGCTCTGGCAAAACAACGCTGCTTGCCTTCATTCGCCGCATACTGGTGGCGAATGGGCACCCCGTTGTAATCACCCGTGAACCTGGCGGTACTGCCTTGGGCGAGCAGGTGCGCAGTCTGCTTTTGCAGCCCTGGGAAGGGGGCATGACCGCAGATGCGGAGCTACTGCTCCTATTCGCTGCGCGTACCGAGCACCTGACGAGGGTAATACGCCCGGCCCTAGCGATGGGGAAATGGGTGCTGTGCGACCGATTTATTGACGCGACCCATGCCTACCAAGGGGGGGGGCGGCAGGTGCCGCAATCACGTATCGCTGCCTTGGAGTCCTGGTTGCAGGACATGCGCTATCCGGATCTCACCCTTCTGTTTGATCTTCCGGTCGAGGTTGGTGCGACCAGGGTTTTGCAGCGCGCTGCCGCAAACGGTGCTTCTCGTCTGGATCGTTTTGAGTCTGAAGAGCGCGTTTTCCATGCGCAGGTTCGTGCCGCCTACCTAGCCGTCGCAGCGGCACACCCAGAACGCTTTCGGATCATCGACGCATCCCGACCTCTACACGAGGTAGAGGCGGGTGTCGATAGGGTGCTAGCGGCGTGGCTTGGTGCTGTTGGCGTCAATTCTTATTGCGATCCACCAACTTGTTCGCCTTGATCCAGGGCATCATCGAGCGCAATTGCTGACCTACCTGCTCGATCTGGTGTTCACGACTAATGCGTCGCATCGATTTCAGTGTTGGCGCACCGGCCTGGTTCTCTAGGATAAATTCGCGAGCAAACTGACCCGTCTGGATTTCCGCAAGGATGCGCCGCATCTCCGCACGGGTTTCGTCTGTGATAATCCGTGGTCCACGGGTAAGGTCGCCGTACTCGGCAGTATTGGATATCGAGTAACGCATATCCGCGATACCGCCCTCATACATCAGATCGACGATAAGCTTCAGCTCGTGCAGGCACTCGAAATAGGCCATCTCGGGGGCATAACCAGCATCGGTGAGCGTCTCGAAACCGGCCTGCACCAGTGCAGTGAGTCCACCGCAGAGCACAACCTGTTCGCCAAAAAGGTCGGTTTCGGTTTCTTCGCGGAAAGAGGTCTCGATTACCCCAGCGCGACAACCACCATTCGCAGCCGCATAGGACAAGGCAATGTCACGGGCTCGACCGGAGGCGTCCTGGTAGATGGCGATAAGGCTTGGTACTCCGCCTCCTTGGACATACGTCGAGCGCACCAAATGTCCGGGCCCTTTGGGCGCAATCATAATCACGTCGAGGTCATCGCGTGGTTCGATACGACCAAAGTGGATATTAAAACCATGTGCGAAGGCAAGCGCCGCACCCTGTCGCAGCGCAGGTAAAACCTGCTCGTGGTAGATGGCGGATTGGTGCTCATCGGGTGCCAACATCATCACTAGGTCAGCAGCAGCTACCGCTTCAGCAACTGGTTTTACGGCAAGCCCGGCATCCGCCGCCTTGCGTGCTGATTTGGAGCCAGGACGCAAACCAACCGTTACGTTCACGCCAGAATCTTTTAGATTATTGGCATGGGCATGCCCCTGAGAACCGTAACCAACAATGGTTACTTGCATGCCACGAATGATGGATAGATTTGCGTCTTTTTCGTAGTAAATATTCATTTTGTCCCTCAAGCACCAAGAAAAGTAAAATCGAACAAGCAGTCACCAACAAGGCAGACATAAGTCATGGGAATCAGGCGACAACCCCAACTTCGAGTGGGCATCGCAATCCGCCGTTATACCGTGCTGATCCTATGATAAAGCGCTCGGGTGAGGAATCAGCCGATCCTTCCAGTCTCCTACACGCCTAAACTCTTCTCGCCCCGTGCCATACCAGATACCCCGGAACGTACAACCTCAACGATCGATCCCCGCTCTAGGGAATCAAGAAACGCATCGAGTTTCTTGCCGTTACCCGTCAGTTCAACAATAAAACTGCCTGCTGTCACGTCTACGATATGGCCACGGAAGATCTCTGACAAGCGGCTCACTTCGTCCCGGGCAGCACCCGTTGCACGAATCTTAACCAACATGATCTCGCGCTCAATGTGCGGCCCACTGCTTAAATCCATGAGCTTTACTACATCGATTAGTTTATTGAGTTGCTTGGTGATCTGCTCGACGATATCATCGGATCCCCGCGTAACTAAGGTCAGTCGGGACAAAGTGCCGTCTTCCGTAGGGGCGACCGTAAGCGATTCGATGTTGTATCCCCGTGCCGAGAAAAGCCCAGCCACCCGGGATAGGGCCCCTGCTTCGTTTTCCAGCAATAGCGAAATAATGTGCCGCATAAGTTTATCCAGAGGCTCCACACTGAAGGAGTGGTTACACCAAAATCATCTCGTTCTGACCGGCACCGCTCGGAATCATGGGGTAAACATTCTCGGTCTTATCGGTCAGGAAATCCATAAACACCAGACGATCCTTCATGGCCAACGCCTCGCGAAGTGCTCCTTCCACGTCCTGCGGTTTGGTGATCTGCATCCCAACGTGACCATAGGCCTCCGCGAGTTTGACAAAGTCGGGCAAACTCTCAAGGTAGGACTGAGAATAGCGATTGCCATAAAAAAGCTCCTGCCATTGGCGCACCATTCCCAAGTAACCGTTGTTGAGATTGATAATCTTTATTGGAGTACTGTATTGTTTGGCGGTAGACAGTTCCTGGATGCACATCTGGATACTGCCCTCGCCAGTAACGCAGACCACGGTCTCGTTTGGAAAGGCAAGTTGGGCACCAATTGCGGCAGGCAACCCGAAGCCCATGGTTCCAAGCCCGCCTGAATTAATCCAGCGTCTGGGTTTATCGAACTTATAAAACTGCGCCGCCCACATCTGGTGTTGACCTACATCGGACGTAACAAAGGCATTACCCTCGGTCAGTTGGTACAGTTTTTCTAAGACATGCTGGGGTTTGATGACGCCACTTGCCGAGCGGTCAAACTTAAGGCAATCGATGCTCCGCCACTCGTTGATCTGCGCCCACCATCGAGCGAGGGCCTCCCCGTTCGTGCGCTTTTCCTGTACGCGCAGTAGGTGGATCATCTCGGCGAGCACCTGATCACAATACCCAACGATAGGCACGCTTACTTTGACATTCTTAGAGATACTGGATGGATCCACGTCCACATGGATAATCTGGGCTTTTGGACAAAACTTGGCTACGTTGCCCGTAACTCGGTCGTCGAAACGAGCCCCCACGGCGATGAGTACATCGCAATTGTGCATCGCGAGATTCGCTTCGTAGGTGCCGTGCATCCCCAGCATCCCCAAAAACAGCGGGTCGTTGCCAGGATATCCCCCCAATCCCATCAGGGTGTTGGTAATAGGAAAACCCAATAGACGGGTTAGCTCGGTGAGTTGCAGTGCTGCGTTCCCCGAGATCACGCCACCGCCCGTGTAGATCACGGGGCGCTCCGCAGACGACATGAGTTCTACGGCGCGTTTGATCTGTAGCGGGTGCCCCTTGGTTACTGGATTATAGGAACGAAGATGCACCTTTTTTGGATAATGAAACTCCGCGCGTTTGGCGGTGACATCCTTGGGAATATCCACCACCACTGGCCCAGGACGACCTGTGGTAGCAACGTAAAACGCCTTTTTGATGGTATCCGCGAGGTTAGCCACATCCTTGACCAGGAAATTGTGCTTAACGCAAGGCCGCGTGATGCCTACCGCGTCAACTTCTTGGAAGGCATCGTTGCCAATCAATGGGGTAGGTACCTGGCCAGTAAAGACCACCAGTGGGACGGAATCCATATGGGCAGTGGCAATGCCAGTGACTGCGTTAGTGGCCCCTGGCCCTGAGGTGACCAATGCCACTCCGGGACGACCCGTAGCGCGAGCGTAACCGTCAGCGGCATGAACAGCGCCTTGCTCGTGACGAGCCAAGATGTGCTTGATCTGCTCTTGCTGATAAAGCGCGTCGTATAGGTTCAGCACGGCCCCGCCGGGGTAGCCGAATACGTACTCAACGCCTTCTTCAATAAGGCAACGAACGAAGGTTTCAGCGCCTGTCAGTTCCACAACGGACTCTCCCAAAAAACCTTTACAGAGTGATTATCTTAAGAAAAAAGAATGGTCGTTGACAATGGCCAACAGGGTAACTCTATGGGCTATCTAATCCTCTACAGCACAAAAACCCCACGCAGAACCTTTGTCTCAGCCCTTCTGCCACGCTACTGTGGCTCCACACGAGTACGGCTATGGGGGGGTTAGTGCTAGGAAGGGTACTCTATCAGAGAAGTGTACCGACTCCAATTCACCAGACCCACTTTTCAGATTCAGTCAGTCTTCAGATTGGCGCGACCCTCGCGGGTTTCTGTGGGCGACACCCGCCCCCTGATCCTTCTCGACGCCAATGAGCGGTGGCTGATCGTCTGGAGCGGAGTTGGCGGTCACCGGACGCCGTAGCCACCCCGCTGTGCGCTATCAGTTGCGCGTAGCTGACGGCTTGAGGATGGCCGCTATCAAAGCTGGATCCAAAGGGGCTGCTGTAATCCAGCCTGCGCCCTGGTCATCTGTCGCACGACATAGAAGCTCAATGCCTTCTGTGATTTTATCTCGTAGATCCCATTGTCACAAACCATATAATCGTGCGATAGGGCGGCACGCATTGCGGTTGGAATCTCCGGATTTATTGCGAAATAAAGGGTTTCGTAGCTGTTCCACGCATTATCCCTATCTCCTGAGACCCATTCATCGGGCGATCCGATCTGGGCCGAGAGGATCCGCGACAGGACAAAATCAAAATAGTTGCGATCAGTGTGGCAGTAGGCCCGAAGATGGTAGCGGTTGTCAGCGAATACCAATTGATTCGGCGAGATCACGCGATTGGTATAGTGCCGCTTCGACTGATAGACCACAGACAGTGGGCATTTCTGATACAGTGCAGTAATTACCCGCCGAACAGTATCGTTAGGGATTCTTGGTCGCGTCAGACGGTCGGCGTCGGTAAAAGGAGCATCGCTCCAAATTTCCTCCGACATATAACGCACGACCAAGGATTGACCCCGCAGATAATCCAGCAGTGCGCCACTACCGTCTCGAATATAGAAGGACTGAAAGGTGCTGGTCGCCTCCTGACGTCTTGTGGTTCTGTTCAGGTAAAGATTGTTGGGGTGGAGGGTGCGATACTCGTCGATTACTGCCTGCGCTGATTGGCGGCTTATGCCGAAGGCGCTGCCCAATTCTTGAGCAGTAAATCCGCCACCCCAGAATAGACGAGTCTCGATAAACGCGAAACGACGTATAGTGTCAGGTTTCATGACAGAGAAATTGGCCTAGGATGTCAAGTTTTGTGACAGGTAAGGCATTGCTAGGCCGTGGAGCGAGGCCTACGCTAAGCACTACCCATTCTGCATCTCAGTGATGCTTTGTGAGTATCGCCTACCCCACAGAAACGCGAGGAAATGGCGCGATGGATCCCCATAAGGTTACACTGTTTGGGCATGTGGGTCATGACCCTGAGCCGCAGAGCGCACACATGATGAACCTGATAGACCAGGCGGAAGAGAGCAGAGAAAATGATATTCAATTAATCAATTTCCTTGTGGCTATCCACCAGATTAAGGTGGAAGAGATCTGCTTCGGTGAACAATGATCTCTCAATATAATCATTGGGTCGTTACCTAACAGCCTGTCGAACTTATTTTGCAACCTCTTGATTCTTTGTGCTTCTGCGGATACGTGTCAATTTGAGATCTATTCTGCAATCAACAGGATAGCCGTAAAATCCGACAGCCTGCTGGGCGCGCCTATTTTCTTGCCACCCCTGCTATCTTAAAAGCCGATCTACGCACAGAAAAGAAATTATCTAGTCTATCGGAAAGCATGGCACTGGTCTAGTTTGATTCGGTTTGTAACTTGTTGATTCTTCCTGGTGCATTAGATGTTTTTCTGGAGCATTAGAATCTGTTCCCAAGAGAAGCCATTTTCTATAACACCTAAGGCAACTGCGGGGATTTGTTTTAT
>CAIRSR010000204.1 GCA_903881315.1 uncultured Thiotrichales bacterium
ATGGTTGGCATTGTGCGTCTCGCCATGGGCTGCTTTAGACCGACAGCTCCTAATAGCAAAGGCCGTGTAAAATGATTGCCTGTTTTCCTGCTTAAACCCCTCCCCGAGATCGGGGAGGGGCTTGGGGAGGGGTTGAGGTTTTGACTGTTGAGCTTTTGACTGATCCTCATTTTATCGGGTTGCTGCTATAACCCCGAAGATCAGTCAGAAACCAAGTCAAAAGATCACCCCCATCCCCCAACCCCTTCCCCACTCATGGGGAAGGGGTTTAATCTAACGTCAAGAGCAGCAATTACCCCCTACTGGCTCTGCGGCACCACCCGCGTATGCCCTGCCGCGTGCAAACGCTCTAGGTAATTCTTCCACAGCGCATCGTGATCCCGGCCCAGCCGATAAAGATATTGCCAGGAATAGATGCCGGTATTGTGATCATCATCAAAGAACAGGATGACCGCATAATTCCCGACCGGCTCGATGTTGGTAATGTTCACATTCTCTTTGCCGACTTGCAGTACCTCTTGGCCCGGCCCATGGCCCTGCACCTCGGCGGAGGGAGAATAGACGCGCAGGTATTCACACGGCAGATGAACGTGTGCGCCATCCTCAAAGATAATCTCGAGGATCCGCGACTTCTGATGAAGGCGAATCTCAGAGGGCCTGCTGTGGTGTTCGGTTTCATTCGTCATCAGAATACTCCAGCGTCAAAGCGCCTTGGTTCTTAAGAAGTAACACGCTACACCCCGAGCGAGCCTAGAGGATATAGCGGCTGAGATCCTCATTCTTGGCAAGATCGCCCAATTGGGCATCAACATAGGCCTCGTCGATCACCACCGCCTGGCCCTCATACTCGGTTGCCTTAAACGAGACCATATCGAGCAGGCGCTCCATGACCGTATGTAACCGCCGTGCGCCGATGTTCTCGGTGCGTTCATTGACCTGCCAGGCGACCTCGGCAATCCGCCGGATGCCGTTTGGCAGAAAGGAGAGTTCCACCCCTTCGGTTGCGAGCAGCGCGATATATTGCTCGGTAAGCGAGGCATCTGGTTCGGTGAGGATGCGGACAAAATCCTCGGCGCTGAGCGCGTTCAATTCTACCCGAATCGGCAAGCGTCCCTGCAATTCTGGGATGAGATCGGAGGGCCGAGCGAGGTGAAACGCCCCCGAGGCAATAAACAGGATGTGGTCGGTGTGGACAATGCCGTATTTGGTAGAAACCGAGCAGCCCTCGACGAGCGGCAGGAGGTCGCGTTGCACCCCTTCGCGCGAGACATCGTGGCCGGTAGTCTCACCACGGCGCGTGACCTTGTCTATCTCATCCAGAAAGACAATGCCATTTTGCTCCACCAGGCGTAGCGCACGGGTCTTGATGTCATCCTCATTGATCATCTTTCCCGCCTCCTCATCGGTCAGCATCGCCAAGGCGATAGGCACTGGCACCCGCCGACTGCGTGTGCGGTTATTGCCGAGGCTTTGGAACATCGACTGTAACTGATTGGTGAGTTCTTCCATGCCGGGTGGGGCCATGATCTCCACGCCAATCGCCGTCGCCGAGACCTCGATATCTACCTCGCGGGCATCCAACTCACCCGCTTGGAGCTTACGGCGCATGACCACCCGACTGGGCGACTCTTCTGGTGCCGCTTGCTCGTCGTCCTCGGCGTGGGCCATGTGGCGCGATAAGGGCGGCAGGAGGATATCCAATACGCGGTTCTCGGCAGCAGCGGCGGCGCGAGGGCGCACCTTACGGGTCTCCTCCTCGCGGAGTAGCTTGATGGCGACATCGACGAGATCGCGGATGATCGACTCAACATCCCGCCCGACATAGCCGACCTCGGTGAACTTGGTCGCCTCGACCTTTAGGAAGGGCGCATGTGCGAGGCGGGCGAGGCGACGCGCGATCTCGGTCTTGCCAACGCCGGTTGGGCCAATCATCAGGATGTTCTTCGGGGTGATCTCGCTCCGCAACGACTCGGCTACCTGACCGCGCCGCCAGCGATTGCGGAGCGCAATCGCAACCGCTCGCTTGGCATCGGCCTGGCCGATAATGTGTTTGTCTAATTCAGCAACAATCTGCTGGGGGGTTAATTTGGGCATGGGTGGGGACGCTCAGTCGCAGGTCAACTCTTCCAGAGTCAACTGGTGGTTGGTATAAACGCAAACGTCTGCGGCAATGTGGAGGGCGCGTTCGACAATGGCGCGGGCGTCCAGCTCGGTGGCGTCCATCAGGGCGCGAGCCGCCGCATAGGCGTAGCTCCCGCCCGAACCGATGGCCTGGAGGCCGTTCTCTGGTTCGAGGAGTTCGCCAGTGCCCGAGATCAGCAGCGAGACCTTGGGGTCAGCCACCAGCATCAAGGCCTCAAGGCGTCGCAAGGCGCGGTCAGAGCGCCAGTCCTTCGCCAGTTCTACCGCAGAACGGGTAAGATTGCCCTGGTGTTTTTCGAGCTTGGCCTCAAAGCGCTCGAACAGGGTAAGGGCATCGGCGGTGCTGCCGGCAAAGCCAGCGAGTACGCGATCGTGATACAGTCGGCGCACCTTGCGGGCATTGGCCTTGACCACGGTGCTCCCCATGGAGACCTGGCCATCGCCACCGATGACCACCTGGTTGGCACGACGCACGGACAGAATGGTAGTTCCCCGAAATGGTTCCACTGGGGCCTCGAGTTTATTGGATAGAAAACATTGTAAGGTAAAACACGGCTATGTCGCTCCCACGATGGTTACGCCTCCTGCTTTGGTCGCTACTGATTGCCGACTTTCTCTTGCTGGTGGTGGTCGGGAACCAGATTGGCTTCCTGGCGACCTTTGTGCTGTTGGTGCTGTCGGCGCTCGCTGGGGGCTGGCTGTTGCGCCACCAAGGGCTGCACATCCTTAATCAGGTTACGGTCAGCCTGGCGCGTGGCGAACTACCCGCAGCACAACTCCTAGAGGGAGTGGTGTTGGTGGTTGCGGCGGTCTTGCTCATTGTGCCTGGTTTTCTCAGCGATGTGCTGGCCATCATCGGCCTTATTCCTCTGCTGCGACGTCTGCTGGTAAAGTGGCTGCTGCGCCGAATACTACCCCTGGTTACACCCGCTACTGCCGAGGGCCCTGCTGGCGCATCGCGCATCATCGAAGGCGATTTTCGGCGCGAGGAGTAAGGGGCGGGGCTCGCTTCTTTTAACCACCGTGGCGGCTACTCGGCGCGTAAGGCGCGGGTGAGCAGGGTTTGCACTGCCGTATGGGGGTCGTGTCCCTCATAGAGCACTGCGTACACCTGGTTCGTGATCGGCATCTCTACCCCAAGCCGACGTGCGAGACTCATCACCTCTTGGACGGTGGTGAGGCCTTCGACCACCTGGCCGATGGTCTTCAGTGCGGCGTCAGCCTTTTCGCCACGGCCAATGGCAAGCCCAAAACGGCGGTTGCGCGAGAGGTCATCGGTACAGGTAAGGACAAGATCCCCGACACCAGTAAGCCCCATAAAGGTCTCGGGCCGCCCACCGAGGACTACGCCAAGGCGGATGATCTCGGCAAGACCGCGCGTGATCAATGCCGCACGGGCATTGGCACCGAAGCCGAGGCCGTCCGAGATGCCAACCGCGATCGCCATCACATTCTTGACCGCGCCGCCAATCTGCACGCCCAACACATCGTCCGAGGTATAGGGGCGGAAGTTGGCGTTACGCAAACACCCCGCGAGCCACTGCGCGTAGTCCGCAAAGCGCGAGGCAATGGTGATGGCGGTCGGCTGTCCCGCCAAGACCTCACTCGCAAAGGTAGGGCCAGAGAGGACGGCGGTCGGGGTATCAGCACCCAGCACCTCATCAACGACCACGCTAAAAGGACGCTCGGTGACCGGCTCAAGCCCCTTGGTCGCCCACGCCAGTCGCAGCTTGGCAGGCCGCAAGAGCGCACAGGCATCAATAGTGGCGCGGAAGGCATGGCTTGGCACCACCACCAACACCTCGTTCGTCGCAGCTAAGGCGTTCTCCATACAATCAGTTGGGTTAATGCTCTCGGGCAGAACGACCCCAGGCAAAAACAGCGGGTCAACCCTATCCTTTGCAAGCGCATGCATCCGCGCCCCGTCGTGATCCCACAGCCACACCGTATGGCCATTGCGCACGAGCAGCATGGCAAGCGCCGACCCCCATGATCCGGCCCCCAAAACGGCAATCGTGTGATGAGCGTTCATCGTGTGGTTAGGCGTAGACGGGTGGGGTTTGCTGCTGGACGCGCTGTTGATAAAGCGCCTCGAAATTGACCGGAATCAGCAGCAAGGGGGGGAAACCACCACGCAGCACCAGGTCAGAGATGACCTCGCGGGCGTAGGGGAAGAGGACGTTCGGGCAATAGGCCCCAAGCATCTGGTCGAGCTGCTGTTCGGGTAGGCCGGTAATGGTAAAGATGCCCGCCTGATTGACCTCAGCGAGATAGACCGTGCGCTCTTCAATCTTGACCGTAACGGTAATAGAGACCACCACCTCGAAATTCTGTTGATCAAGGTTCTGCGCAGACGAACCCAACTGGACGTTGATCTCGGGCCGACGTTGTTCCATAAAGATGGCGGGCGAGTTTGGGGTCTCGAAGGAGAGATCCTTGACGTAGATCTTTTGGATCGCAAACTGGCTTTCGGGGGTTTGGGCGTTCTCGTTGTTCATGGTAGACGTTTTTTCCGCTAACGAAGTGGGGTGAGGGTTACAGTCAAAGTGACTGCCGCGTCCAAGCGATGAGCCGTCCGAGATCCATCGCGCCGGAAGTACGCGCCACCTCGCGTTCGCTTCGGAACAAAACCAGGGTGGGGATGTTACGAATGCCTAACCGGGTTGCCAGCGCCGGATCCTGTTCAGTGTCTACCTTCACCAGGCGCACCTCTGGTTCGAGTGCGCCCGCAGCCTGGTGAAAGACCGGTGCCATGGTGCGACACGGGCCGCACCACGACGCCCAGAAATCGACCAGGATGGGGAGGTCAGTGCCGCTTAGGTGGGCCACAAAGCGCTTTTCATCGAGCGCAATCGGTGCGCCACTAAACAGGGCCTTGCGGCAGCGCCCACAGCGCGGGGCCTCGGCGAGGCGCGCACTGGGGACGCGATTGATGCTATCACAGTGGGGGCAGGCGATATGTACCGCTTCGGCTGCAGCCATCATCCTATTCTCGGTTGGGGATTACAGGCCGAGCAGCGGGTCAAGCCCGCCTTTGGCGTCGAGTGCCGCAGTATCATCGAACCCACCGATGTGGCGGTCACCAATAAAGATCTGCGGCACCGAACTGCGTCCGCTACGCGCCTCCATCTCAGCACGTCTGGTGGGGTCTTTGTCCACCAGGATCTCGGTGAAGGGAACCCCTTTTCGTTCTAGCAGGCTACGCGCCCGTCGGCAATAAGGGCAGGACACAGTGGCGTACACGGTCACTTCAGGCATAGTGCGCTCCTAAACCTATTTCTGGGTGAGGGGTAGGTTGGCGCTTTGCCAAGCCAACAACCCCCCGTCGAGGTTATAAACCTTTTCAAAACCTTGCTTGCGGAGCAAAGAGCAGATCCGCGACGAGCGGCTGCCGCTGTGGCAAGCAACGATAATTGGTCGATTGCGATATTTTTCAAGCTCGTTGATGCGACCTGACACGCGACCCGAGGGGATGTGGAGGGCACCCAGCACATGCCCGGTCTTAAATTCGCTGTCCTCACGCACGTCCAAGACAACGGCATCTTGATGATTAATAAGGCTTGTGGCTTCCATTGGGCCTACGCCTGCATAGCCATGCGCACCACGCATCAACGGCTCGCGCACGATCATGGCAATGATGATTGCCAAGGCTAGGAATAGTTGCCAATGGTTGACTGCAAACTCGCTAAACTGTTGCATAGGGTTGATTATAACAACTCGGGAGGTGGGATGGAGGCTTCATGAGCCTGGGACGCTAACGGTAGGGTATGACGCACCTGAGGTCAAGATTTTCGCACGAAACGGGGCGCTTGCGTACCTCTGGCATTTCGTAGGGTAATCGCCTGGCGGGTAACGCCTACGCTGGTATTCTCCACGGGCCACCCTCGGGGAGGTCGGGCTACTCTCTTTCGTTGGTGCAATCCAAAGTCTCGCAATCAGGTACTTCATTGTATCCTTATCTTTATGGTTACTCTCCCTTCCTTTCCTTATCCTTTCCTTATCCTTTCCTTATCCTTTCCTTATCCTTTCCTTATCC
>CAIRSR010000205.1 GCA_903881315.1 uncultured Thiotrichales bacterium
CCCTTGGGATCGACAACAAACCTTTGCGAGCCTTGTCTCCCACACCCTCGAAGAAGCCTATGAGGTGGCAGAGACCATTGAGCAAGGCAATCTTTCGCTGCTGTGCGATGAATTGGGCGATCTGTTGTTTCAAGTGGTATTTTATGCGCGGATTGCCGAGGAGCGGGGGTTGTTTAATTTTGGCGCAGTAGTTGGTGCCATTGTAGACAAGCTGGTGCGTCGCCATCCCCATGTGTTTGGGGGTAAGCACGGCACAGATATTGAGGCATTGACGGCTGCCTGGGCAGAGCAAAAAAACCAGGAACGCCTTCGGCGGGGTGAATCTATAACTAGTCTTATGGATGGCGTGAGCCGTGGCCTTCCAGGATCGACGAGGGCGATCAAGCTACAAAGGCGTGCAGCAACGGTGGGTTTTGATTGGTCGAATAGCAGTGAGGTGTTGGCAAAACTCATTGAGGAGGCAGAAGAGTTAAACCAGGCCAAAGCGGAATCGGCCAATCCAGGGCGTATTATGGATGAGGTGGGCGATCTGCTCTTTACCTGTATCAATCTTGCTCGGCATCACCAAGTCGACCCAGAAACTGCGCTCCGCCAGGCGAATGCCCGCTTCGAGCGGCGCTTTCGACGTATGGAAGAATTAGCCACTTCCTGCGACACGAACCTTGCAAGTCTTGATGCGGCGCAGTTGGACGGCCTATGGGAACAGGCGAAAAAGGAAGAGTAGAGAACACAACGGCCTAAAGTGGCATCGCGCGAGTGTTGCCGATTGAGCGACAATCACCGCCTCTCTTTTCCCTTGATGGCCGTTTTATTGCGAGCAGCAGCAATTGGATTGCCTGGTTACTGTACGACCAGGCTGGTAAAATAGAGCGCATCAACGGGCGGTACGCCCACTTGCTTTAGTGCTTTATTCACCACGATCTGGGCGTCGAGTCGCAGTTTGTTGCGGCCCTCTTTTGTTTTGATGACATCTCTATCTTGGCTCGTGAACAATAGAATGAGATTGTTGCGGAGCAAAGGTGCGTGTACATCCATTGCGTTAAGTGTTACTGGGTTGCTGGCTGATACCGCGACCTGTATCTGCATGAAGTGAGTCTGGTGTGGATCGGGCAGGTTCACCACAAATGGGGGGGCCATCTCCTTGTAGGTTCCCTCGGCACCACCACCCTCATGTTCATGCTCATTACTAAATACCGCAGGGGCAAAGGCGACTGACGCAAGGAAGAAGAAGGCGTATAGAACAGTTTTCATGGAATGCTCCGAAGACTGGGTTGAGGGTTGCCACGGTATCCATTTGGTACGTGGCCTTTCTCTGTGGGGTGAGCGTCGCGAGCAAGCGGACTGTGCCTATGGTACCACTTTCTATCGCTTCATGGTGTTCCCGACGTCCCGTGTAGGTAATTACCATTATGGGTGACAATATGAATAATGATCAAGCGCTGGCCCATATGCATAGTCTGCTGCGTAAGATGCTAGAGGTGAAGGGGTCTGACCTATTCATTTCAGCAGATTTTCCAGCCGCCATGAAGATTGATGGAAAGATGACGCCGATCACGCAGCAAAGGCTAACTGGCGAGCATACTCGGGCATTTGCTTATTCCTTAATGAATGAGAAGCAGCGCACCAGTTTTGAACAAGAAAAAGAGTGTAATTTTGCGATCTGGCCAAGGGATATTGGGCGGTTTCGTGTCAATGTATTTGTCCAGCAAGAGCATGTGGGGATGGTGTTGCGTACCATCACAACCCAGATCCCAAAGTTTTCTGATCTGTCTTTGCCCCCTGTGCTGAAAGAGGTCATGATGACCAAGCGGGGTCTTATCATCCTGGTTGGTGGCACTGGCTCTGGTAAATCTACGACACTCGCTGCACTTATCGATTATCGAAATGAGAACTCGTATGGACATATTATTACCATTGAAGATCCGGTTGAGTATGTTCATACCAGTAAGAATTGTCTTATTACCCATCGAGAGGTTGGGCGTGATACCCTCGATTGGTTTCCAGCGCTGAAAAATACCCTGCGCCAGGCCCCAGATGTTATCTTGATCGGTGAGATTCGAGACCGCGAGACCATGGAGTTTGCGCTTGCCTTCGCCGAAACTGGGCATTTGTGCATGGCAACCCTTCATGCCAATAACTCTAACCAGGCGCTCGATCGGATCATTAACTTTTTCCCCGAAGAGCGCCACCAGCAGTTGCGTATGGATCTCTCGCTAAATCTGCGTGCCTTCATCTCGCAACGCTTAGTGCCACGGAAGGGCGGTGGCCGAAGCGCAGCAATCGAGATCCTTCTGAATTCTCCTTTGGTGGCCGATCTGATCTTGAAGGGTGAAACGAATCAGGTGAAAGAGGCAATGGCGAAATCCATCGAGCTTGGAATGCAAACATTTGACCAAGCGCTCTTTATCCTATGTGAGGAGGGCCGCATTACCCGAGAAGACGCGCTACGCAATGCAGACTCTATCAACGAACTGCGCCTTAAGTTTAAGCTGCACAGCAAGGACAACAAGGCGGCGGATACGCAAGATCAGGTATCGCTTTCTCTCTATGAGGAACCGAAAAAAGAACCCGAAGAGCAGGTGCCCCATTGAGTTGCGCTACCGACTACCAGGTTGTCTTTAACTAATTCATTTCAGCGAGATGAGTCATGCGTGTCGTGTTGGCTAACCCGCGTGGTTTTTGTGCCGGAGTTGATCGTGCCATTGATATTGTGAATCGCGCCCTCGAGCGTTTTGGCACCCCTATCTATGTGCGCCACGAAGTAGTTCACAATCGATTTGTGGTGGAAACGCTGCGCACACGAGGAGCCGTCTTTGTTGATGAGTTAGATCAGGTGCCGGATGATGCAACGGTGATCTTTAGTGCCCATGGTGTTTCACAAGCGGTGCAGGATGAAGCGGTGCGCAGAGGTCTGAGGATTCTTGATGCAACCTGCCCTTTGGTTGCTAAGGTTCACCTTGAGGTTGTTCGACACGCGCGCGCGGGACGCGATGTCATCCTGATCGGTCATGCCGGTCATCCAGAGGTAGAGGGCACCATGGGGCGCTATGATTATGACAACGGGGGTGATATCTACCTGGTAGAAACCCCTGAGGATGTGGCGAATCTACGATTGCGCGACCCAAGCCAGGTTGCCTTTGCAACCCAAACCACCCTGTCCATGGATGATACCCGTGCGGTGATTGCGGCGCTTCATCAACATTTTCCCGACCTGACCGGGCCAAAGCGGGATGATATTTGTTACGCCACCCAGAATCGTCAGGATTCCGTAAAGGAGCTGGCCCGTACCTGTGATATCGTCCTGGTGGTTGGTTCGCCAAGTAGCTCTAACTCGAATCGCCTGCGCGAGATTGCGGAGAAGCTCGGCGTCCCCTCGTATCTGATAGATTCATCGGCCGATATTCGTTCTGAATGGCTTGCTGGCGTTGAGGTTGTGGGTGTTACTGCGGGGGCTTCTGCGCCTGAGGTGTTGGTGGATGATGTGGTTGCGCGTCTGCGAAAGTGGGGGGCCGATTCGGTGCAAGAAAACCAAGGACGACTAGAGGATGTGGTGTTCCCTGTTCCAAAGAAGTTGCAATAAGTAGTGTCCGTGCTGGACAAGTGCGGTAAAATAGTTGTTATAATCAGCGATGTCGCCAACGGGTGGCGGTGAGTTGGTAGTAAAATCGCATTTGGTATTGATAGATCCCACATGACTCGTCCGATAATCAAGGTGCTGGTAGTCGATGACTCGGCGCTGATCCGTAGTGTGCTGTCGGAAATTATTAACCACGAGCAAGACATGACGGTTGTGGGGACTGCCGCTGACCCTTACCAGGCTCGCGAAAAGATCCGAACGCACAATCCAGATGTCCTGACGCTGGATGTCGAGATGCCACGGATGGATGGTTTGGATTTTTTGGAACGGTTGATGCGGTTGCGTCCCATGCCGGTTGTGATGGTTTCTTCCCTAACGGAGCGGAATTCCGAGGTTACTTTTCGTGCTTTGGAGCTTGGTGCTGTGGATTTTGTCTCAAAACCGCGGATTGATATACGGCGTGGGATGGAGGATTACGCGCAAGAGATCACCGATAAGATACGTTCTGCCTCGGTGGCGCGGTTTCATCCACGCTTGGTAACTGCGCTACCTGTGCCAGCGTCGGCTGTCCCACCTAAATCGGCATCTGTGTGGTATAGTTCGGAACGCATCGTTGTGATCGGGGCATCTACGGGTGGCACCGAGGCGATCAAGGAGGTGCTGGTGAGAATGCCGCATGACGCGCCTGCTATCGTCATCACGCAGCACATGCCCGCTGGTTTTACCAAGTCTTTCGCTGAGCGCTTGAATGGGTTGTGCGGCATCCGTGTGCAAGAAGCGAGTCACGGCGAGCGTGCGCTACCGGGGCATGCCTATATTGCGCGCGGGGATTCCCATCTCACGGTGGGGCGATCCGGCGCTGACTATGTGCTAGGATTGAACCAAGATGCGCCGGTTAATCGCCATCGCCCATCTGTGGATGTGCTTTTTCACTCTGCTGCTGCGACGGCTGGACGCAACGCTATTGGCGTTATCCTCACCGGAATGGGTAAGGACGGCGCTGCTGGGATGCTTGAACTGAAGAAAAGCGGTGCCCACACCATTGGTCAGGACGAGGCGAGCTGTGTTGTCTACGGAATGCCCCGAGAAGCGTTTCTCATGGGAGGGGTGGATGAGCAAGCGTCATTGTCGGAGATCCCAGAAAAGATACTGAGTTGTTTGGCCCGTGGTGGTGGCCGAAAGCTTCGAGTTTGATTCGCTAAATTTCTAATTTCAAATACGCAGAGAGATTTCCATGCCCATGCAAATTGCGATTAACGAGGCTGGCCAGAATGCGACCCTAAGACTAGAAGGTCGCTTTGATTTTAACGCCAGCCGTGAGTTTAGGGACAGCTATGAGCGTATCTTAAGTCGGCGCGAGATTGAATCGATTGATGTCGATCTCTCCGCCGTAAACTATCTGGATAGCTCGGCGTTGGGTATGCTCCTGTTGTTGCGGGAAAAAGCAGAGCCAACAGGCGTCAAGCTTGCCCTAGTAAACAGTCGCGGCGCAGTGCGACAGATCCTAGAGGTAGCAAATTTTCATAAGCTGTTCGTTCTGCGTTAGCGTTGCTTTTCGTATTGTCTAAGTTACCGACAAGAATCTTGCGAGGCTACTGCTGGACTTTGGAGCTACGAGCGATTAACGCATTCTAGCCATTTGGTTGCATGGCGGAGTGTGTGAGTGGCTTGTGTGCTACAGGGTCTGTGGGGCTGTCCGTGAAACTTGTGGGCCTGTTCACGCGAATCTTTGCATGCAGCCGTAGCCGCAAGGCCCTCGTTGGTGGTGGCGCGGCCTGGTCTTAGGTGGCGGCGAAGATCCCCGATATCAGCGGTGCCAGGGCAAGCCTTGAAAATCTTGATTGTGGACGATAATCGCCTCAATGTGGTCACGACGTCGACGTATTGTCGTACCTGGGGGCATACTGTCGTCACTGCCATGGATGGGCGGCAAGCCGTGGAGCGCTACGTTGCTGAGCGGCCAGCTCTGATCTTGATGGATGTCATGATGCCCGTGATGAATGGATTCGAGGCTACTGCCCGCATCCGTGAGTTAGCCGGGACAAACTGGGTTCCGATCATCCTGCTCACGGCCCTTGGCAGTGAGGAGAATCTGGTACAGGGGATTGCGAGCGGCGCTGATGATTATCTGACCAAGCCGGTCAATTTCACCATCCTTCGGGAAAAGATCCGAGTGATGGAGCGTATCGCCACGATTCAGGGACAACTCTCCGAAAGCCTTGCGGGATTGCAGGACTATCGAGACAAGGCCGAAGAGGAACGAATCCTTGCCGCCCATGTGATGGATAGGATCGTTGGGTTTGGTCAAGGGAATGACGAATTAGTATCGCATCGTATTATCCCAGCACTGAATTTTAGTGGTGATTTGGTGGCCTCGGCGCGTACCCCGGCGGGGGATCTGCATGTCATTCTGGCGGACGCCACTGGCCATGGGTTGGCGGCTGCCCTCAATATTATCCCCATGATCGAAGTGTTCTATGGGATGACGGAAAAGGGATTTCCTATCTCGCGCATTACTACCGAGATGAATCGTAAGATTCGTCGTCTCATGCCGCGCGAGCGCTTTGTCGCCGCAGTGCTGGTCTCTGTTGATTTCTCAAGCAATACCGTGAGTGTTTGGAACGGTGGGTGTCCGGCTGCTTTGTTTGTCAATGAAGTGGGAGAGGTACTGCGTTCATTCTCTTCTATGCACCCACCGCTTGGTATTCTGGTTGATACGGCCTTTAATGCTACTTTAGAGGTCTATCAGTGGCCGGTCTCTGGTCAGTTGATCATGTGTTCCGACGGCTTGTTAGAGGCCGAAGATCTCCAGGGTACTCCTTTTGGTTTGGCGGGCGTTACCAATGTATTGTTAGAGAGCCCACCCAACCGATGGCTAGATAACATCATGGACGCGCTTCACTGTCACCTAGGGAACGCACCCCAGATCGATGATGTTTCTCTGGTGACCCTGGAATGCCGCGATACCTGTCCGGTGATGACAGAAAGTCCGGCATACGCTAACCAAACTGTTCTGTACGATACTGGGCAGTGGTATTTGGGGCTGCGCTTGGGTCATAAAGAGATTCGTAATATTGATGTCCTGCCGTTTCTGCTCGATTGGTGCCGACAAGCGGGTCTGGACGAACATCATCTTGGTAATTTTTTCGTTATTATCGCAGAATTATATAACAATGCGCTGGATCATGGTCTGCTGGGATTAGATTCGCGGATCAAGAGCGGGCCAGATGGCTTTGAGCAATATATCCACCAGCGTGCCGAACGGCTGAGCGCCCTTGACAGTGGTCGCATCAATATCGATCTTTCTATCGTAAAAGACCGTTTTCCGGTATTGCGGATACGTGTACTTGATAGCGGTGCTGGTTTTAACTATCTCGGCTATGGAGGCTCGCTTGACAATGACAGTGTCCCGTTTGGGCGCGGTATTGCCTTGGTTCGTCATTTGTGCCAGAAGGTTGAATTTCGTGGGCGGGGAAACGAGGTGGTAGTTTATTATCCATTGATGGAAATCTCAAAAGAAGTAACCGCTAGTAGCGAGACGAGTTCCGACGAAAGTGTGCACTAAGTGCGATGAATTCATGGTTGTTAGGCGAGAGCATTTTTGTTGTCAATAAGAGCGCGGGTAGTGTGGGTTTGTCGAAGGTTCTGGTTCTATTCT
The DNA here is from genome assembly GCA_903881315.1 of uncultured Thiotrichales bacterium. GTDB lineage: Bacteria > Pseudomonadota > Gammaproteobacteria > CAIRSR01 > CAIRSR01 > CAIRSR01. The sequence goes on from CAIRSR010000205.1 coordinate 7,236, forward strand.
ACACCCCCTTAAACCAGGCATTATCTAGCCATTGGCTTGTTTCAACTCCCTTTTCTTTCTCTACGTGTTTCCCTCCGAGCCTAGGCGAACCGTTTCTGTCCTAACATCAAGAGATGTTGATTGATGTAATCGGTAATTGCTAGAATGGGCGGACGTAAGGAATAGGAAGATTGCCATGTTTGCCCGTCTGCGTGAAGACATCGCTTGTGTCTTTGAACGTGATCCCGCTGCACGGAATGCCTTTGAGGTAATCACAACCTATCCGGGCATTCATGCGGTACTGATCCATCGATTCAGTCATTGGTTATGGGGGCATGGCTGTAAGTGGTTGGCGCGTTTTGTCTCAACCCTGGCACGCTGGCTAACGGGTATCGAGATCCACCCGGGGGCGGTTATTGGACGACGGTTTTTTATCGACCATGGTATGGGTGTGGTGATCGGTGAGACGGCTGTCATTGGTAATGACTGTACGCTGTACCACGGGGTAACCCTGGGGGGGGTGTCGTGGCAGCAGGGTAAACGCCATCCGACGCTGGGGAGTGATGTGGTGGTGGGTGCCGGGGCTAAGGTCTTGGGCCCGATCACGGTGGGGAATGGAGCCAGGGTTGGTTCCAATGCGGTGGTGGTCAGGGATGTACCAGCCGAGGCAACGGTGGTGGGGATCCCGGGAAGAATAGTGAAAAAAGCCAATACCGAGACCGAGCAACAGCGGGTAGCCATTGCCCGGAAGATCGGTTTTGATGCCTACGGGACCACGCGGGATCTACCTGATCCCGTGGCGCTGGCTCTTGATTGCCTCCTTGACCATGTGCATCTACTGGATAGTCGAGTTGAGGCTCTCCAGGCAGAGATGCTTGTACGCAGTAATGCGCCCGCTGTACCCATGACAGAGGGGGGAGCTGTGCTTGGTGGCGGTGTTGAGGCGGCCACTACGGCGAAGTAACAGGAACGGTCGTTTTTTGCGATAACTGTCATTCCAAACGAAGATTTATTGTTGACTAGTTCGGTTGGTCTAGTACACTAATACGATCCTTCACTGCCGAGACCACTCCCCGAGGAAACACCGATGAGGCTTACCACCAAAGGCCGTTACGCCGTTACTGCCATGCTCGACTTGGCCATTCACTACAAAGAAGGCCCAATTACTTTGGCCGATATTTCACAGCGCCAGGGTATTTCGTTGTCTTACCTAGAACAGCTTTTTGCACGCCTTCGCAAGCGTGGTTTGGTGGAGAGTACGCGCGGCCCTGGTGGTGGGTATCGGCTAAGTCGTGCGGCAACTGAGATAGCGGTGGGAGAGGTCATAACCGCAGTGGACGAAAAGGTTGATGCGACTCGTTGCGGCGGGAATGGTAACTGTCAGGAAGACGATCGCTGTCTGACCCATGAGCTGTGGATGGATTTGAGCGATCAGATATTTCGTTTTTTGCAAAATATCAGCTTGGGTGAGTTGGTTAAGCGCCGCGAGGTGCAAGAGGTGTTTCTGCGGCAGGATGGCAATGCGGCGGTACCCCTGTGTCAACGGGGGAATAATCCTGCCTCCTTAAGCCAGGCAGTATAGGGTTCTACGGGTACGCGAACACACGTAACGAAGATGCTTACGGTCGGTTCATCGCCTACCGTGGTAGCTTCGAGGGTGGGGAGTTGTCTCAGCAGAGTCTTATGGATATAGGGGTTTATTATGAAATTGCCGATCTATCTGGATTACGCAGCCACGACACCGGTAGACCCGAGGGTCGCTGCTAAATTGATGGAACATCTTACGGAAGAGGGAGTATTCGGCAATCCAGCCTCCCGCTCCCATGCCTTTGGCTGGCGTGCAGAAGAGGCGGTCGAAAATGCGCGTCGTCAGGTCGCCGATTTGGTGCATTGCGATCCGAAGGAGATCGTGTGGACTTCTGGTGCAACCGAATCCGATAACCTGGCAATCAAGGGAGTCGCTCATTTTTACCAGGAAAAGGGCCGCCACATTGTTACTTGTAAAACCGAACACAAGGCCGTGCTAGACGCCTGCCGCCACCTTGAGAATAGTGGTTGGGAGGTCACCTATTTAACCCCAGAGCCGAGTGGGCTCATTGATCTCAATAAACTTGAAGGAGCACTTCGTAAGGATACGGTTTTGGTTTCGATCATGCACGTAAACAACGAGATTGGTGTTATTCAGGATATCCAAACCATCGGTGAGATGACGCGCGAGCGGGGCATCTTGTTTCATGTGGATGCAGCACAATCACCCGGTAAAGTTCCCATTGATTTGGGTCAGTTGAAGGTCGACCTGATGTCCCTCTCTGCTCACAAGACCTATGGCCCGAAAGGGATCGGTGCCCTCTTTGTCCGACGCAAACCACGGGTGCGCATTGAGGCGCAGATGCACGGTGGTGGACACGAGCGTGGCATGCGATCCGGGACATTGCCCACCCACCAGATTGTCGGGATGGGTGAGGCCTATCGGATTGCGGGCGAAGAGATGGTGCCAGAGGTCGAGCGGATTCGCGGGTTGCGGGATCGCCTGCTGGCTGGCATTCAGGATCTCGAACAGGTCTATATCAATGGCTCTCTCGAACAGCGCGTTCCGCACAATCTCAATGTGAGCTTTTCCTTTGTGGAGGGTGAGTCGCTGATGATGTCGCTGAAGGATCTTGCTATATCATCCGGATCGGCCTGTACCTCAGCAAGTTTAGAACCGTCCTATGTGCTGAGAGCACTTGGGCGCAGTGATGAATTGGCCCACAGCTCGTTGCGTATCTCGATCGGTCGGTTTACCACCACCGAAGATATCGACCATGTGGTGGTTAAGTTGCGTGAAGCAGTGCTTAGATTGCGGGATCTTTCCCCCTTGTGGGAGATGTACCAAGAGGGCGTTGATCTTTCCAAGGTGCAGTGGGCTGGCCATTAAACGATATTTGCCGCACACGATTTCCGTCGTGTGGATTACATCCACCGCTGATACGAGGAAGAAAGTATGTCATACAGCACAAAGGTGATAGACCACTACGAGAACCCGCGTAACGTGGGTTCGTTCGAGAAATCCGAGCACAATGTAGGAACGGGCATGGTGGGTGCGCCGGCTTGTGGCGATGTGATGAAACTGCAGATTAAGGTCAATGCGGCTGGGGTCATCGAGGATGCGCGCTTCAAGACCTACGGCTGTGGCTCGGCCATTGCCTCTAGCTCGTTACTCACGGAATGGGTCAAGGGCAAAACCCTAGAAGAGGCCACGGCCATCAAAAATACCCAGATCGCCGAAGAGCTTGCTCTGCCGCCGGTCAAGATCCACTGTTCGGTACTGGCAGAGGATGCCATTAAGGCGGCGATTGCCGACTATCAGGCAAAGAAGACAAATCAGTAATCAACAATACAATCAATGCAACATAGTTTTTGCGGGGATGGTGGGGGTGAGCATGGGCATTACGATGACCGAAGCGGCTGCAACGCGCGTTACGGCCTTTTTAAAGAAACGCGGCAAAGGGGTTGGTCTGCGCTTGGGAGTGCGTACCTCGGGTTGTTCCGGGCTTGCGTATATGCTGGAATTCGTGGATGCACCGCAAGAGAGCGATCAGGTCTTTGAGGATCGAGGTATTAAGGTGTATGTCGATCCGAAAAGCCTCATCTATCTGGACGGCACTGAACTAGACTACGCGAAAGAGGGGCTTAGTGAAGGATTTAAGTTCCATAATCCAAACGTCAAAAACAGTTGTGGATGCGGCGAAAGCTTCGTGACCTAGTGCGCAACTCAAGGGGTAATCGGCATGGATCCGAGTTCGGTGGTTAATCCCTTTGCGCTGTTCGGTCTCAAGCCGACCTTCGAGATCGATGGGCAGCAGCTCGCGGAGACCTTTCGTAGTCTGCAGCGTGTGGTGCATCCGGATCGTTTTGCGAATGCCTCTGACCAGGAACGACGGCAATCGGTAGAACAGGCGGCAGCAGTCAACGACGCCTACCAGGTGCTGCGCGACCCAGTGTTGCGTGGGCGTAGTCTGCTCGCTTTGCGCGGCGTTGACGCTAAAGAGGACGCGGGCACCTTCCAAGACACAGCGTTCCTTATGGAGCAGATGGAATTGCGCGAGCGTTTGGGGGATATACGAGAGTCCTCAGATCCGTTCCGACTTCTGGTGGAAATTAAAGAACTACTGCGCGAGCGCCGGGTTGCCATGATCAATGAGGTGAGCGCTTTTTTTCGCACAGATACCCCAGAGGCTTGGTCACAAGCGGCTGAAAAGATCCGCCAACTGCGTTTTTTTGACCGTCTCACCGAAGAAGCGATCACCTTGGAGGATCGCTATTATTGCTCCCCCAGTGGGAGCGCTGACTGACACAAACAACCGAACCAGCAAAAATGGCATTTCTTCAGATTGTCGAACCCGGCCTGTCTACTGCGCCCCATCAGCATCGTTTCGCGGTAGGTATCGACCTTGGGACTACCAACTCTTTGGTAGCCACGGTACGTAGCGGTTCCGCCGAAACGCTACCAGACGCCTCTGGTAGCCACCTGCTGCCCTCGGTAGTGCGATATTTTGCTGACCAGCCGCCGCAGGTGGGCCAGAAGGCTCGTGATAGCGCAGGCGATGATCCGCTGAATACCATTGCCTCCATTAAACGGTTGATGGGGCGTGGACGTTGTGATGTGCGTCGTACTGGTAGCCATTTGCCCTATGAATTTGCAGGCTGCGAGGAAGGGATGGCGGTACTAAAGACCGCTGCTGGCGAGGTAAGTCCGGTCGCTGTCTCCGCCGAGGTTCTTAAAGTCCTAAAGGATCGTGCGGAAAGCGCTTTGGGCGGTGAACTGGTGGGGGTGGTTATCACCGTACCGGCCTATTTCGATGACGCCCAACGTCAAGCCACGAAGGATGCTGCCTACCTGGCTGGTCTTAAGGTGTTGCGCCTCCTCAACGAACCGACCGCCGCTGCGGTAGCCTATGGCCTTGATCGTGGCTCTGAGGGTGTCCACGCAATCTACGATCTGGGTGGGGGTACCTTCGATATTTCCATCCTTCATCTACACCATGGCGTGTTCGAGGTGATGGCCACTGGCGGCGATTCTGCGCTTGGCGGCGATGACATGGATCATGCTATCGCGGAGTGGATCTTGGTGCAGAGTGGTGTTGGCGATGGCGGCGACCATCATCTGGTGCGTCAGGTATTGGAGATGGCGCGCATCGCCAAAGAAGAACTGACAACACAAGCGTCGGCTCCGTTACAACTAACCCTACCCAATGGCGCGGTATGGCAAGAGGCCCTCACTCGAGCGACCTTTGATAGTCTCATCGACCCCCTGGTCACGCGCACCCTTCATGCCTGTCAGCGTACGCTCCGAGATGCGGGCCTGTCCCCCGTTGAGGTCAAGAATGTCGTGCTGGTGGGTGGTGCGACCCGTGTACCGCGTGTACGTGCCCGCGTAGCGGAACTCTTTGGCCGCGAACCAATTGCTGACCTTGATCCAGACCGCGTGGTGGCGCTTGGCGCGGCCATCCAGGCGGACATCTTGGTTGGGAACAAGCCCGCCGATGAGATGTTGCTGCTGGATGTCATCCCACTCTCGCTTGGTATTGAGACCATGGGTGGCCTGGTAGAAAAGGTTATTCCGCGCAATACCACGATTCCGGTTGCCAGAAGTCAGGACTTTACCACCTTTAAGGATGGGCAGACCGCTATGGTCATTCGCGTACTCCAAGGGGAGCGTGAACTGGTTCGTGATTGTCGATCGCTTGCGCGCTTTGAGTTGCGCGGCATTCCGCCGTTGGTGGCTGGTGCTGCGCGGATTCGCGTTACCTTTCAGGTGGATGCCGATGGCTTGCTGAATGTCTCGGCACAAGAATTGTCTACCGGTGTGCGCAGTTCGGTTCAGGTAAAGCCATCCTATGGTCTCACCGAGGCCGAGGTAGAACAAATGCTGCGTGATTCCCTGGATCATGCCCGCGAGGATGTGGATGTGCGCAACCTTCGTGAGCAACAGGTGGAGGCGGATCGCGTCTTGGAAAGTTTGGCCCATGCCTTGAGTGCAGATGCGGCACTATTATCGGCATCCGAGCGTAATGTGATTGACGCGGCGGCAGCGGAGGTGGCGCGTCTGCGTCATGGCACTGATCACCGCGCCATCCACGGGGTGCTTGAACAGTTGGAACGGGTGAGCCAGGAGTTTGCGGCGCGTCGGATGAACCGCAGCATCCAAAAGGTGCTTACCGGTCATCGCTTAACTGAATTTAGTGAGGGTATATGACTCGACTAACCTTTCTGCCCCACGAGGACATCTGCCCAGAGGGTGCTGTCATGGACGCTCTCCCGGGGGCTCTCATCATTGATGCTGCTCATGCGGGGGGCGTGGAATTAGAACATGCCTGTGAGCGATCGTGTGCTTGTACAACCTGTCATGTCGTTGTGCGTGCAGGTTTTAAATCGCTAGCGCCCGCCGATGAACAGGAAGAAGATGTTTTAGATAAGGCGTGGGGGCTAAAGCCCGAATCGCGCCTGGCTTGTCAGGCGAGGGTGGGTACGCAGGATCTGGTACTTGAGATCCCGCGCTATACCGTCAACATGGTCTCTGAGAAGAAGGTGTCCTCGTGAAATGGATTGACGTGCGGGAGATTGCCATCGCCCTTCATGAGGCGCATCCCGAGGTGGATCCGCGTCAAATACGCTTTACCGACTTGTACCGTTGGGTGCTCGACCTCCCGGGTTTTGCAGATGATCGCGACCGAGGTGGGGAGAAGGTGTTAGAAGCCATCCAGATGACGTGGATCGACGAATGGGAATGAGCGATCGGCTCTTTCGTTATTCTAAATCAGCGAATTACTCGTATTGATGGCGATCAGCGGCCAACGGCGGTGCTTTCTCAGGTATTGGTGAAGGCGTGGGGCTTGTGTTTATTGTCCAGGGCACGATAAAGAGATTCCGAGTTGCTTTGCGATGGATTCCAATACGACTAGCGCTTCGCTAAATTGGAATTGATCGATCCTCTCCATCAATGCGGTTACTGTTTCGTTGGCGCAGGCTAGCAGGAGCAATGGTTTTATCGCCTCAAACACCGAGAGCGAGTCCGCACTGAAGGTTGTTAGATGGCTGACCAGTTCGCCAAGGGAGAAGGTTAGTCTTGCCTTATCCGTCTCGGTTAGGACGTAGAGTTCGTCTCTTGGCTGCTGTGCCGCAGTGGTTGTTTTCGTTGTACTAGGGTTTAGAACAGTGATGGCGGTTAAAGCATCCCCCAATGCTATCGCAAAGGCATCTGTGAGCCGGGGCCAATCGTGTACATGATTCTGCAGAATGGCGTGTTCAAGCGCATTGGCGGTTTCCTGCACTAGGGTTGCTCCAAGATTCCCTGCAATACCTTTTACCTGATGTGAGATTTGTCTCGCACGCTCAGTCTCGCCCTCCGCAAGGGATTTTCTCACTTCCTCTGCCGCCGAAAGATAATCGCGATGGAAATCTAATAATAACTTCTCGAGTAGGTTACGATTCCCCATAACCCTGCCTAAGGCAGACTTGATGTCGATACCGGGTATTTCATGCCATGTTGGATTGTTTTCTTGTGGTGATGCCTTTCCTGGTGGTAACAATTCCCAATCGGCAATAGAACGATTCTTTGCGTGGAGGTGAGATACCAATAGCGAAAATAATTGTTCGGGGTCGATGGGTTTGCAGATATGGGCATTCATGCCAACCGCCAGAGATTGTTCTTGATCACTCGCCATGGCATGGGCGGTCATGGCAATGATGGGCAGATTCTCGGAATGGGTCTCGGCGCGGATGACCCGGGTGGCGCTATAACCGTCCATGATCGGCATCTGGATGTCCATTAGCACCAGGTCGTAGTCTGCCTCTGCCACCATACGTACCGCTTCCAGGCCGTTGGCTGCAATATCAACGTGGATCCCGACACTGTTCAGCATGGCGACAGCCACTTGTTGATTGATCTCATTATCCTCAGCCAATAGGATTTTGGCCCCCCTCAAAGCATTGTTAAGGTCTAGATTTACTGTGGGCTGGGTAGCACCATTCGCGTTGGGAAGAGGTTCGCCGAAGATACTAAGGATTGTGTTGAGCAGATCAGAGGGTGTAAGCGGCTTGATGAGATAGGCGTCTAGGTTGAGGCGTTTAACCTCTTGCTCTACCGTCGTCTGTCCGAAGGCAGTACAAAGGATGATCTTTGGTACGGCAAAGGATGATTTCTGACCAATGATGGTGCGATTGATGCTGGAATCTGTACGGATGGCGTGGGCGGTTTCGATGCCGTCCCTATCGGGCATGCGCCAATCCAATAGGATCAGGTGGTAGGGATTGTTTTTTATCGCCGCATCGCGCAATTCTTCTAGGGCGGCGGTACCGCTCGCTACCGCTGTGGTGGCAATACCGAAATGGCGTAAGATTCCCGCGTAAACAAGGCGCACCGTGTCGTTGTCATCCACCACCATGGCCTTCATGGATTGCATTTCTTGGGGAAGGACTTGCGATTGAGTAGCGGTGGGTTCTGGGCGGTGGCCTAATACAACGGTAAAGTGAAAGGTGCTTCCCTGTTGGGGGCGACTTTCTAGCCAGATCTTGCCGTCCATGAGTTCTACAAGACGTTTGCAGATGGTTAATCCAAGGCCGGTGCCGCCGAATTTTCGGGTGATGCTGTTGTCGGCTTGAACAAAAGGCGTAAATAGTCTGGCCTGTTGTTCTTCGCTCATGCCGATACCCGTATCTCGAACCGAAAAGTGTAAGCGTACCGTCTCTTCTGTCTTTTCTGTATGTTCGACGGAGATGACGACCTCACCTTGTTTTGTGAATTTGATGGCGTTGCTGGTAAGGTTGATAATGATCTGCTGTAACCGTAACGGGTCGCCTACCAATATGCCTAGGTCGTGCGGTGGGGTGGTGACTATAATCTCAATGTCGTGTTCTAATGATCTCTGTTTGAATTGTCCGACGACATCGTTTAGCATGTCGCCAAGGTGAAATTCAAGCAATTCTAGGGTAAGCTTTCCGCCCTCGATCTTGGAGAAGTCGAGGATATCGTTAATGACGCGCATCAGAATGCGGGAAGATTTTCTTGCCTGTAGCAGATAATTCTTTGTCTGACCAGAGGGTTCCGTATTGATGGCGAGTTCGATCATCCCCATCACACCGTTCATTGGTGTGCGGATTTCGTGGCTCATATTGGCGAGAAACATACCCTTGGCCATTAGGGCCTGGTCGGTGGCGGCCAGCAGATCATTAGCGCATTGTGACAAAAGACCGATTTCGTCGTGGCGGTGATCTTCTTCGATCAGTAAATACATGCCCGATCCTGGTTTAATCTCTTTCATGGTGTTGGCAAGCCGAGTCACGGGTTCACCAACCTGGCGTCGGAAGACGACTACCAGAATTATCGTAGCGATAGCGGTTTGTAGCACCATGAGCAGGGCATAAAGAGCGGATCGATCGGTGGCCGTTTTGTTTACCCGGTCACGGTTTTGCACTACCACCAGGGAACCGACCTGTTCTTTATTGTTTATCGGTGAAAATAGGGGGTAGCTCGTTCCACTGCTGAAATCAATGGCGGGCTTGCTCGATTTCTCAACGCGGAAATTGTCGACGGCATCAATGCGTACCGCCAAGATTATGGGATTGCTGAGCAAGCTTTGAATGACATCTCTCGCGATGGGTTCGTTCTTAGTAAAGACGCCAATCTCAGCTTGGGTGCGGATGGTTTCTACCAATTGTGCCTGTAGTTCGTTGGCATTGGTAACCTCGTGGAAGAAGGAGTACAGGTAGACATCAGAGCCACTTAAAATGGAGAACAACACCATACCTAGCCCTACGGTCGCGACAAAACGCCGCTCCAAACGGGACTTGTGAAGGATACTCTTCATGTATGCTCTGTGCCGATGTAGTCTGCGATGTGAGAACCTTGGTTATTGCTCAGAAGACAGTAATCTTTCCCCGCTACTGTTGTTACAATTCCTGCATTACTGGCCGTTGTAACAGGTGTTAGCCGTTGCTATCTTGTGACGGCATTATCGCTGACGGAACATAGCAATAGTCACTCGCAAGAACCCAACGGGAGGCTGCGTCGTAAAGGACAGGCATCGTTGGGATGCGAGTTTCGACAACAGAAACTATCCGTCACGCAACGGCGAATAGCAAGCGTTGGTGACGGATGCAGCCTGATAGACAAACCAAACCACTATTTTGGTGGTCGCTGTTTGTGTAGGTAAGAGTGCCAAACAAAAGGCGATGAAGGAAAGCCTTTCTTGCACAATGGCGAATTCGCCACACTTCCACCCCACCCCACCTCACGACCACGAACTCAGGATAAACGCGGGAATTGCGGAGATGGAAATGTGGCTATTATTGATTACGCACAAAGCTTGGGGTTAGCTCCGCCTGAGAATGTTTTTGTTAGGAGATCGGAAGAGCGTCGTGTAGGGAAAGAGTGTCTTCGCCTGTGTAGATCTCGGTGGTCGCCGTATCATTAAA
>CAIRSR010000206.1 GCA_903881315.1 uncultured Thiotrichales bacterium
ATTATGATATCTCCAACCGATAGTAGGCAATACACCATCGGGTATGCTAACCAAAACTGTCTTAAAATACTCAAAGGCCCATGATATACTAGCGCGAAGTGGCGACAAAAGGCTTGACGTGTCTTCGAGCGCAAGGCTAATCTAGCACTTTCTTACACAGGCGCGTAGCTCAGTGGTAGAGCACTACCTTGACATGGTAGTGGTCGGTGGTTCAATCCCACTCGCGCCTACCAACTCACAAGGCACAGTTGGATCGTGCCTTTTTTGTTTCTTTGCGACGCATCCCGAAAACAACCATCATGCTGGTCGTAACGCTTCCTGATGGGTCTGAACGTCAGTTCGACCATCCGCAGACTGTGCTAGAGATAGCGGCTTCCCTTGGGGCCGGTCTGGCGCGTGCTGCCGTGGCAGGCAAGGTGAACGGACAACTGGTGGACACCTCTACCCTTGTTGATCGCGATGCCGCAATCACTATCGTCACCGGTAACGACCCCGATGGTCTTGCGGTGATCCGTCACTCTACCGCCCACCTTTTGGCTCAGGCGGTCAAGCAGATCTTCCCCGACGCACAAGTTACCATCGGCCCGGTGATAGAGGACGGATTCTACTACGATTTCGCCTACAAGCGGCCCTTTATCCCCGAGGATTTGGCCGCCATCCAGGCCCGCATGGGCGAGCTTGTCGCCAAAAACCTCCCCCTAGAGCGCAGCACCAGGTCGCGAGACGAGGCCGTTGCCTTCTTTACTGGCATCGGCGAGCGCTATAAAGCCGAGATCATCGCCTCTATTCCGGCAACCGACGATATTTCTCTCTACCAACAAGGCGACTTCATCGACCTCTGTCGTGGGCCACATGTCCCCCATACCGGACATCTTGGTGCCTTTCAGTTAATGAAGGTGGCTGGTGCCTATTGGCGCGGGGATTCCAAGAACGAGATGCTGCAACGCATCTACGGGACGGCCTGGGGTCATCGCAAGCAGCTCAAGGAATATCTCCACCGACTCGAAGAAGCAGAAAAACGGGATCATCGGCGTTTGGGACAACAGCTCGACCTGTTCCACCACCAAGAAGAAGCGCCAGGCATGGTTTTCTGGCACGACAAGGGTTGGCGCATCTACAAGGTGATCGAGCAGTACATCCGCGACCTGCTCCACGACAACGGCTACCAAGAGGTTCACACCCCCGAGATCATCGACCGCTCCCTATGGGAGAAGTCGGGGCACTGGGACAAGTTCCGCAGTGGGATGTTCACCACCCACTCCGAGAACCGTGACTATGCCATTAAGCCCATGAATTGCCCTGCTCACATCCAGATCTACAACCAAGGATTGAAGAGCTACCGGAACCTACCGCTGCGGCTTGCGGAATTTGGCTCCTGTCACCGCAACGAGGCATCGGGTACACTACACGGATTGATGCGGGTGCGGAATTTTGTTCAAGACGACGCCCATATCTTTTGTACCGAGGAACAGATCCAGGCCGAGGTAAGCGCGTTCATCGACCTCGTGTTCAAGGTCTATGGTGATTTTGGGTTTCGCGATGTCCTAGTCAAGCTTTCTACGCGCCCCAAAGAGCGGGTCGGTAGCGATGCCGATTGGGATAAAGCGGAACAAGCCCTAGAGCGTGCCTTGCGCGATCGGGGGTTGGCGTTCGAACTCCAGCCGGGCGAGGGTGCCTTCTACGGGCCGAAGATCGAGTTCTCGCTACGAGATTGTTTGGCCCGCGTGTGGCAATGCGGTACTATCCAGGTAGACTTCTCTATGCCGGGTCGTCTGGGGTCAAGCTACGTAGCAGAAGACGGTAGCCGACAGGTGCCGGTTATGCTGCATCGCGCCATCCTCGGATCGATGGAGCGATTCATCGGTATCCTACTAGAGGAACACGCTGGGGCCTTACCAACCTGGCTCTCCCCAACCCAGGCGGTTGTGCTAAGTCTCACCGAGCGCCATGCCGAATACGCAGCCCTGGCGGAGAAACAGCTAAAAAAACAGGGCCTACGGGTGATTGCGGACTTGAGGAATGAAAAGCTCGGTTTTAAAATCCGCGAGCATACGTTACAACGTGTCCCCTATCTACTGGTGGTCGGGGATCGCGAGTTGGAAAACCAGACCGTAGCCGTGCGTACCCGCACAGGCAAGGACCTAGGGGCTATGGGGCTCCAGGATGTAGGGGCGCGACTTGTTGCCGAGATAGCGAGTCGCGGTCGAACCGCAGTGGAGGATTGAGACATCGTCGCAGAAAAGACCGTTCGATTAAACGAGGAGATTACCGTACCCGAGGTTCGCCTACTTGACGCAGAGGGCGAGCAGATCGGGGTGGTGGTGATCGCCGAGGCCCAACGCCTGGCCATAGAAGCGGGTCTCGACCTGGTGGAGATTGCCCCTCAAGCCAATCCACCGGTTTGCCGCATCATGGACTACGGTAAGTTTGTGTTTGAAGAGAACAAACGCAAAGCAACGGCCAAGAAAAAACAAAAGCAGATCCAAGTCAAGGAGATCAAGTTTCGCCCCGGCACGGAAGAGGGGGATTACCAGATTAAGCTTAGGAATATTATCCGGTTCCTGGAGGAAGGCGATAAGGCAAAGATTACCCTGCGCTTCCGTGGACGGGAGTTCGCTCATCCAGAGTTGGGGAAGAAACTCCTCGATCGCTTGGAAGGAGATCTCGGAGAACTCGGCTTGGTCGAACAGTCAGCAAAGATGGAGGGCCGTCAGATGGTAATGATGATTGCCCCCAAGAAAAAACCCGGGCAACATTAGCCGATGCCGATTTTTAGTGGAGAACCCCATGCCGAAGATTAAAACCAACAGTAGTGCTGCGAAGCGTTTCACTCGCACTGCGTCTGGCGGTTACAAGTGTGCTCATTCTCATCTGAACCACATCTTGACCAAGAAAAGCACCAAGCGTAAGCGACATCTGCGCCCCACGGCGATGATCAGTCCCTCTGACGTGCGTGCCGTGCGCCAGATGATGCCCTACACCCTCTAAAGAGGCTTAAACCAATGCCCCGAGTGAAGCGCGGTACTACCGCCCACGCACGTCACAAGAAAGTACTAGAGCAGGCCAAGGGCTACCGTGGTCGGCGCAAGAATGTTTATCGTATCGCCATCCAGGCGGTGACCAAGGCTGGGCAGTATGCCTACCGCGATCGTCGCCAGAAGAAGCGCCAGTTCCGCGCCCTGTGGATTGCACGCATCAATGCGGCTGCCCGCGAGTGTGGGCTGTCGTACAGTCGTTTCATGGATGGTCTAAAACAGGCCGCCATTGAGATCGATCGCAAGATCCTGGCTGACATGGCGGTGTTTGATAAGCCGGCATTTGCCGCCCTGGCTGCCCGAGTCAAAGGGTAGGCAGTGGATTTCCCCACCAGGGGGAAAGGTCATCCGCCTTTCCCCTGCCTGGATGAACCAAGGCGCTGCCATGCAGGAACTCTCGACCCTTCTTGATGAAGCCATCGGTGCCATCGGCGCTACGATGGACGCTCAGGCGCTCGATCAGCTACGGGTGCATTACCTTGGGAAGAAGGGACTGCTGACCGAACGCCTAAAATCTGTCGGCACCCTGCCGGTCAGCGAGCGACCCAGCGCGGGTGCTGCCATTAACCAGGCGACACTGCGTCTACGGGAAGCCCTAGAGGTGCGTAGCGAGGCGCTACGCTTGGCCTCCCGTGCGGCGTGTCTCGCGACAGAAACAGTAGACGTGACGCTCCCGGGCCGTGGCCAGGGACGTGCGGGTCTGCATCCGATCACGCGGACGCTGTGGCGCATGGAGGCCATTTTTGCTCAAGTAGGCTATCAGATTATTGACGGCCCCGAGATTGAGGATGATTACCACAATTTCGAAGCACTCAACATCCCGCCCTCCCATCCGGCGCGGGCGATGCACGATACCTTTTATTTTGACACGCACACCCTGTTGCGCACCCATACCTCGCCGGTGCAAGTGCGGGTGATGGAAGCGGAAGGCCCTCCACTACGCATCATCGCGCCGGGGCGGGTCTATCGTCGTGACTCCGATCTCACCCACACCCCGATGTTTCATCAGGTAGAGGGGCTATTGGTGGATGAGGGCATCTCGTTCGCTGACCTCAAAGGGACGCTGCACGATTTTCTCCAGCAATTTTTTGAGCGTGAGCTTGCGGTGCGTCTGCGCCCCTCTTACTTTCCCTTCACCGAACCCTCCGCCGAGGTCGATATCCAGTGTCTTATCTGCGGCGGTTCTGGCTGTCGGGTGTGCAAGAACACCGGTTGGATAGAGGTGTTGGGCTGTGGCATGGTGCATCCTCGGGTTTTTGCCGGGCTGAATATCGACAATGAACGGTTTACCGGCTTTGCCTTCGGTATAGGGGTCGAGCGCCTCGCCATGCTGCGCTACGGTGTCAACGATCTGCGCCTGTTCTTTGAAAATGATCTGCGCTTTCTCCGCCAATTTACGTAACCCTACTTGGCTCACAAAGACCTAAGATGAAGATCAGTGTGCAATGGTTGCGAGAGTGGGTTGACCTACCTCTAGACAACCCGACGCTAGCCTCCCAACTCACCCATGCGGGCCTCGAAATAGAGGCCATAGAACCTGTGGCCGAGGGCTTTAGTGGTGTCGTGGTGGGGCACGTCCTCGCTATCGCGCCACATCCTGCTGCCGACCGCTTACAGGTGTGTCAGGTCGCTGTGGGCGAAGACGCACCATTGCAGATTGTCTGCGGGGCCTCTAACGTGCGGGTTGGGATGCTGGCCCCGTGCGCACGCATTGGCGCAACCCTCCCCGATGGCACACGCATCAAGCGCTCTAAACTGCGCGGGGTGGAATCACACGGGATGCTGTGTTCTGCGAGCGAACTCGGGCTTGCCACGACCGCCTCGGGCCTTTTAGAACTGAACAGCGACGCACCCATTGGCGTTGATATCCGCGCTTACCTTGGTCTTGACGATGTCACCTTTACCGTGAACATCACGCCAAACCGTGGTGATTGCCTGTCTGCGGCGGGCCTCGCCCGTGAGCTGGGCGTTATCAACCGCGTCACGGTCAAGGGCCCCGTTTCCACCCCAATACCTGCCCTTTGTGCGGATGTCTTCCCCGTTACAGTGCAAGTCGGCGCTGATTGCCCACGTTACGTGGGTCGCGTGATTCGTGGCGTCGATCGAAGCCGCTCCACCCCAACCTGGATGCAGGAACGCCTACGCCGCAGTGGAGTGCGGAGCTTAGGCCCGCTCATTGACGTCACCAACTATGTGATGCTTGAACTTGGCCAGCCCATGCACGCCTTCGACCTAAACCGTCTGACTGGTGGCATCGTGGTACGCCGCGCCCTTCACGGCGAGACCCTGACCCTGTTGGATGGCAACACCCTGACGCTGGATGAAGAGGCCCTGGTCATCGCCGATGAGGGCCGTGCCCTCGCCTTGGCCGGTATCATGGGTGGCATAGGGAGCGGTATCCATGAGGACACCACCGACCTCTTCCTAGAGAGCGCCTTTTTCGCGCCACTTGCCATCATCGGTCGGCCACGTCGCTATGGCCTCCAGACCGATTCCTCCTACCGCTTCGAGCGTGGCGTTGACCCAAGCCTCCAGCGTCTTGCGGTAGAGCGCGCCACCTCGCTCTTGTGCGACATTGTTGGTGGTACGCCCGGGCCTATCACCGAAGCCGTGTCCGCGCAAGACCTCCCGCACCCGTCCCCGATCCTTCTTCGCCCGGCTCGGCTGCAACGTCTCCTCGGCATTGCTCTTGATGCGGCCTCTGTCGAGGACATTCTGCTGCGCCTCGGGATGCACGTAACACGAGTGGACAACGGTTGGGCAGTCACCCCGCCCGGTTTTCGTTTCGACATCCAGCTAGAAGCGGATCTCATTGAGGAACTTGTCCGCATTCACGGCTACGACCAGATTCCCAACAAGCGCCCGAGTCTCGCCACCACAATGGGGTCACAACCCGAGAACGCGACCACCCTGAAAGGAGCTGCGCGGTTCTTGACGGCACGGGGTTATCAAGAGGTTATTACCTACAGCTTCGTGGATCCAACCGCCCAGTCGCTACTCGATCCCGATCATCTGCCGATAGCATTATCCAATCCGCTCTCCACCGATCTTGCGGTGATGCGCACCAACCTTTGGCCGGGGCTCATCCAGGCAGCGCGATATAACCTGCATCGTCAACAGGAACGGGTGCGCTTGTTCGAGATTGGCCGGGTGTTTGTGCCCGATCCTCCTCCTCTCCTCCAGACCTTTCATATTGCCGGCCTTGCCCTCGGTGCTGCCTATCCGGAGCAATGGGGGGAGGCGCATCGAGCAGTCGATTTCTTTGATGTAAAATCGGATGTAGAGGCGCTGATTGCCGATCAGATTGGTGCTTGTGCGCACCTTCACTATGAGGCGGCGGCCCATCCCGCACTCCACCCCGGTCAGTGCGCCCTGCTCATGCGCGATAAACGTCCGGTTGGTTGGATTGGTGTCCTGCACCCCGAACTGCGCGAGCGTTTCGAATTAGCGACTCCATCGGTGGTCGTTTTTTCGATAGACGTAGCCGCAATTGGGGCTGGCAGTCTGCCCGCATTCCGACCCATATCCAAGTTTCCCGCCATTCGCCGCGACATCGCCATCCTGGTGGGACGAGACGTCCCCGTTGCAGGATTATTACAATGTGTGCGTGGGGTGGCTGGTGCTTTGCTCCAAGATATTGTCCCCTTCGATATCTATGTTGGGAAAAATCTCCATCCGGACACAAAAAGTGTTGCAATGGGCTTGACCTTGCAAGACCCTTCGCGCACCCTAAAGGATGGCGAAGTGGAGGCTGTTATGGCTTCTGTGGTACAACAATTGGCGTCGGAATTTGGCGCAGCATTGCGTGAAAAAATCTCTTAGAGAACGAGGCGAGGACGAAACATGGCTCTGACCAAAGCAGATATGGCAGACAAGTTGCTGGATGATATGGGAATGAACAAGCGCGATGGCAAGGACATCGTAGAGATGTTCTTCGAGGAGATCCGGAGCGCATTGGAAAGTGGTCACCAGGTCAAACTTTCTGGTTTTGGTAATTTTGACCTGCGCGATAAGGGGCAGCGCCCCGGACGCAACCCAAAAACCGGCCAAGAGGTTCCTATCTCTGCACGCCGCGTCGTCACCTTCCGCCCCGGCCAGAAACTTAAAGCCAGGGTCGAGGCCTATGGTGACAAACGCAACCCAAACCCCCAGCAGCGCTCATAACAGCAACCGACGAATATCACCGAGGAGTTGGCTTAGGTAGGTCACAAACCGTGCCCCCGCCGCTCCGTCAATGACTCGGTGGTCGTAGGACAGGGACAAAGGCAGCAGCAGTCGCGGCACAAAGACACCTTCTTGCCAGACGGGCTTGGTGGCAGCACGACCAATCCCGAGGATCGCTACCTCGGGCGCGTTGATGATGGGGGTAAAATGACTACCGCCAATCCCACCCAGGCTCGAAAGGGTAAAGCACCCCCCCTGTAAATCGCCTGGCGAGAGTTTCCGTGCGCGCGCCTTCTCGCTTACCACGGCCAATTCTGCTGCAAGATCCCACAGCCCTTTCTGATCTACGTTGCGAATCACGGGAACCACTAACCCATTTTTGGTGTCTACCGCGACCCCAATGTGAAAATAATCCTTCAGGATGAGATTCTCGCAACGCTCGTCTAGCGAGGCATTGAATTGGGGATAGCGCAGCAAGGCGGCAACCATTGCCTTCATGATAAAGGCGAGCAGGGTCAGCCTAGGCGCTCCACCAGATAATTGGGGTGGAGGAGACGCTGCTGCTGTTTGCCGAAAAGATTCAAGCTCGGTGATATCCGCCTCATCAAACTGGGTGATATGGGGAATAGACAAGGCATTGCGGTGCAGATTCGGCCCAGAAAGTCGCTGTAAACTGGATAGCGGCTGCATCTTTACTGGCCCGAAATCCGCAAAGTTCACAACCGGCAGTTCCGGCAGATTGAACCCACGCAACAAGCCGCCCTTTTCGCCGTGAAGGTTCGCTTCTGGCAGAACGGTGGGCGCAGTCAGCGTGGTCTTGATGTAGGCCTTTACGTCATCCTGGGTAATACGCCCCTTGGGGCCCGATCCACGGACTCGGGCGAGGTCGACACCCAATTCTCGGGCAAAACGACGCACCGACGGGCCTGCATGAGCCACTAGACTTGGCGTTTCGGTTTTTTGAAAGTTTTCACTGGTTATCGCCACAAAAATCTCCTTCAATCTCTTCAGTTGTGGGCAGGATCGGGTCGTGCGGGGTCGATGCCATAGCGGCGGATCGCCTCGCTGACCGTTGCGGGCGGGATCTTACCGATGTCCGCAAGGCCCTTGAGGGCCGCCACAACCACATGGAAACGATCGACCTCAAAGAAATGCCGGAGCTGCTGGCGCGTCCCCGATCGCCCAAAACCATCCGTACCAAGCACCCGATAGGGGTGATGCACCCATGGTCGGATCTGGTCTGCAAATGATTTTAGATAATCCGTCGCGGCCACAACCGGCATCACCTCGCGCCCAGCAAGGCATTGCTCGACATAAGACACCCGAGCAACCTCTTCGGGGTGGAGGAGATTCCAACGATCGACCGCCAAACCCTCGCGCCGTAACTCAGTAAAACTCGTCACACTCCATAGCTCAGAACCAACCGCAAAATCCTCGGCGAGCAAGCGCGCACCCTCGATCACCTCACGCAGAATGGCACCACTCCCAAGGAGTTGAACGTGCCCGCACGTCCCCGCCGTAGACTTGAGCCGGTACATGCCCTTCAGAATCCCTTCCTCTGCCCCTTCGGGCATTGTCGGATGAAGATAATTCTCGTTCATTACCGTAAGGTAATAGAATACCGATTCTTGTGCGACAAACATCCGTTGTAATCCCGCATGAACAATCACCGCCAACTCGTAGGCAAACGCCGGATCATAGGAAATACAATTCGGGATTGTGGCAGCAAAGAGATGACTCTGGCCATCATTGTGCTGTAACCCTTCACCCGCCAACGTGGTGCGCCCGGCAGTACCGCCGACCAAGAAGCCTCTTGTCCGTAAATCACCCGCTGCCCAAGCAAGATCGCCGATGCGCTGGAAACCAAACATCGAATAGAAGATATAAAACGGGATCATGGGTACACTATGATTGCTATAGGCGGTGCCCGCCGCAATCCAGGAGGACATAGCCCCCGCCTCATTGATCCCCTCTTCAAGGATCTGGCCCTTCTTGTCTTCGCGATAATAGAGCAGTTGGTCAGAATCGACTGGATCGTACAACTGACCCACCGAAGAGTAGATGCCAACCTGGCGGAAGAGGCCCTCCATCCCAAAGGTGCGCGCCTCATCCGGAACAATTGGCACGAGGTAGCGCCCAATGGTTTTATCCTTAATCAGGGTTGTAATCATCCGCACCATGGCCATGGTGGTGGACATTTCCCTTTCGGTCGATCCGCTGACGATAGGCGAGAACACCGACGCATCAGGAATCGTCAGTGGTTTATCCTCGACGCGCCGACGAGGCAAATACCCCCCGAGGGCGGCACGGCGTTCTTGGAGATAGCGGATCTCGGGGCTGTCGTCGGGTGGACGATAAAAAGGTGCCGCTGAGATCTGATCGTCTGGAATGGGGATATTGAATCGGTCGCGAAACGCCTTCAGCGCCCGATCGCCCATTTTCTTGGCCTGGTGAGTAATGTTCTGGCCCTCACCAGCCTCGCCCATCCCATATCCCTTAACGGTCTTGGCGAGGATTACGGTGGGCTGTCCAACATGGTTTACCGCTGCATGATAGGCGGCATATACCTTAAAGGGATCGTGACCGCCACGGTTAAGACGCCAGATATCCTCATCACTTAGGTTCGCCACCAAATCGCGCAGTTCTGGGTATTTCCCAAAGAAATGTTCGCGGGTGTAGGCACCACTCTTTGCTTTATAGGCCTGGTATTCACCATCGACGCATTCTTCCATACGTTTCTGCAAAAATCCCTTGGTGTCCTTAGCCAGTAGCGGATCCCAATACGATCCCCAGATAACCTTGATTACGTTCCAACCAGCACCGCGAAAGTGGGCCTCAAGTTCTTGGATAATCTTGCTATTGCCGCGCACTGGGCCATCCAGGCGCTGGAGGTTACAGTTAATCACAAAGATGAGATTATCCAATCGTTCGCGTGCAGCCAGCGAGATAGCGCCCAAGGTTTCTGGTTCATCGGTCTCACCATCGCCAATAAAACACCAAACCTTGCGCCCCTTGGTATCCAGAATAGATCGATCATCTAGGTAGCGCATAAATCGCGCTTGGTAGATGGCCTGGATCGGCCCGAGCCCCATGGAGACGGTTGGAAACTGCCAGAACTCCGGCATGAGCCAAGGATGGGGATACGAAGACAGCCCCCCAGGCGTTGTCTCCTGACGAAAGCGTTTGATCTGCTCCTCACTGATGCGCCCTTCTAAGTAGGCGCGGGCGTAAACACCCGGGGCCGAATGCCCCTGGATGAATACCAGATCGCCGCCGTGTTCCGTCGTCGGCCCATGGAAGAAATGGTTGAAGCCGACATCGTACAGAGTCGCTGAGGAAGCAAAACTTGCGATGTGCCCACCAAGCTCGGCGGTTTCTTTATTGGCTTGTACGACCATTGCCATCGCATTCCACCGAACGAGCGATCGAATCCGCCGCTCAAGGGCGTGATCGCCCGGTCGGCGTGGCTCGCGGCTCGGTGGGATGGTATTAACGTAGGCGGTATTTGCGCTGTAGGGCAGGTAGGCACCGGATCGTCTTGCTTTGTCAATCATCTGCTCCAGCAGATAATGGGCGCGCTCCGGCCCCTCTACGGCCAGCACACTGTCTAGCGCCTCCATCCATTCTTTGGTTCCCTCTGGATCAAAATCAGGTGCTACGGACATATCGAGCGTCTCCCACAGGCGAAAACCACCAGGAATTTTATTTTATATTGTAGAGGAATTGCACAAAGGATTGTCGCAATTCTTAAACCTAAACCAAAATGACCACCGATTTGACTTACGTCGCAATCCGCTGAGGGATTGCGGGGGTCTTTTCAGAAGGTGCGTATCCGCGATTTCTTTTCATAAAAAAGCAACCAATCACTGTTCGGCTGCCTTACGTTCTTTGCCGCGCTTAATCATCATTTTCATATCGTTGGCAGAGTCTGCGAAATGAACGGCCTCGATTTCACTAATGATGTCTTCGCAGTAAAGTTCATAGATAGACTGGTCAAAGGTCTTCATCCCGTCATCGGCAGAGCGACGCATCACATCCTTCAGCGCTGGGATATCTCCCTTCAGCAAAAGATCGGCAACCAGTGGCGTATTGACGAGGACTTCTACGGCAACGTGGCGACCTTGACCATCGCTACGCGGAATCAGCCGCTGCGCAATAATGGCCCGAAGATTGAGCGATAGATCGATCAACAATTGCTGCCGACGATCCTCAGAGAAAAAGTTAAGGATGCGATCCAATGCCTGATTGGCGCTATTCGCGTGTAGCGTAGAAAGGCACAGATGGCCGGTCTCGGCAAACACAATGGCGTGCTCCATCGTATCGTGAGAGCGGATCTCGCCGATCAAGATGACATCTGGGGCCTGGCGCAGGGTATTCTTCAATGCCATTTCATAAGAGCCGGTATCAACCCCCACCTCGCGCTGGGTGACAATGCAGCCCGCATGTTGGTGGATAAACTCGATAGGATCCTCTATGGTGATAATATGACCACTGGAGTTCTGATTGCGATAGCCAATCATCGCAGCCAATGAACTTGATTTACCCGTACCGGTTCCTCCGACAAAGATGATGAGTCCGCGCTTGGTCATCGCAATCTGTTTTAGCACCTGCGGCATACCGAGTTCATCAAGGCTCGGGATACGGGTCTCGATCCGGCGCGCCACCATCCCAATATTGTTTCTCTGCTGAAAGACATTGACACGGAAACGTCCGGCGGAGGGGGAGCTAACCGCAAAGTTACACTCGTGGGTCTGCTCAAACTCCGCTTGCTGGCTACTATTCATCACTGAATAGGCAACCTCACGCACCTGTTCCCCGGTAAGCGCATGCGGAATCACCGGCGCTAGTTTACCATCCACTTTAAGGGTGGGCGGCATATCAACCGTTATGAAGAGGTCAGAGGCACGCTTATGCGCCATGAGTTTCAGCAAAGAATTAAAATCCATCAGAACGATTCCTTATTCTGGGCGCGGGTACGCGCATCCGCTTTGGTCACAATCCCCTTGCGAACCAATTCTTGTAGGTTTTGATCCAAGGTTTGCATACCAACCGCCTGACCAGTCTGAATCGCGGAATACATCTGCGGGATCTTGTTTTCGCGGATCAGATTACGGATGGCAGGCGTACCAATCATGATCTCATGGGCCGCAACCCGGCCACCGCCCACCTTTTTTAATAGCGTTTGGGAGATAACCCCGCGTAGCGACTCGGACAACATTGAGCGGATCATCTCTTTCTCAGCGGCGGGAAACACGTCCACGATTCTATCGATGGTCTTGGCTGCCGAGCTGGTATGCAGGGTGCCAAAGACCAAATGGCCGGTCTCTGCTGCACTAAGCGCCAGGCGAATGGTTTCAAGGTCACGCATTTCTCCCACCAGAATAATATCCGGATCCTCGCGCAACGCCGAGCGCAATGCCTCTGAGAAGCCATGCGTATCACGGTGAACCTCGCGTTGGTTCACCAAGCATTTTTTGCTCTGATGAACAAACTCGATGGGGTCTTCAATGGTGAGGATATGGCCAAATTCGGTATTATTTTTATAATCCACCATGGCGGCGAGCGTAGTAGATTTACCCGACCCAGTGGGGCCGGTGACCAACACAATACCACGGGGGTTGTCGGCAATGCTCTTGAATATCTCGGGCGTTTTTAGTTCTTCTAGGCTTTTGATAACCGATGGAATGGTACGTAACACCCCACCAGCGCCACGGTTGTGGTTGAAGGCATTGACACGAAAACGCGCCAAACCCGGCACCTCGAAAGAAAAATCGGTTTCGAGTTTCTCTTCATAATCTTTACGCTGACGGTCATTCATAATGTCGTACAAAAGACCATGCACCGCTTTATGATCCAGTGGCGGGATGTTGATCCGCTTTACCTCACCATGGATACGGATCATCGGCGGCAAACCAGCAGAGAGATGCAGGTCAGAGGCATCGCTTTTGACGCTAAAGGTCAACAATTCAGTAATATCCACAGAGAACACCCCTCAGGATGGTTGGCGGGTTTATCCGCACATTGGCTCGACCGAAGCTTTACCTCTACACACAGATGCCAACGATAACAATTGATTACCATGGGTATCAACCTACGTTACCTACCCTTCCCGCAAGCCTGGAGGGCAGCCGTGCTATCGTCTCGCCCAACTACTCGTAGGTCTAGGCTACTAATAATCACTTTCGCGTGATTACGCTATACCACCTTTGGTATGAACCAACCCTCCCTCTATCCCGTCATCCCTCTCGGTTATCTCCTGTAAGCGCGGGGATGAGGTCTAACCCTTTGGATCAACTGTTTGGCGAGCGCGTCACGCAATCCGATTTTGTTGCGCTACTTACAACCGCTCCAGCGAGTCAACGAAAATAGCTTTAGCAGATGGTGAATGCGGGATTACACGCGGAGAAAATAGGGAGTCGCAACCAGAATGCCCCCAATCACAACCAGCCAGAGGGTGTCCGTTACGAAATAGGGAAAGACCATAAGCAGCAGTCCGCAAACCAACGGAACCATAGCCTGCTGCTTCTTGCCATACATAAAGAACCCAAGCCCGATCGCACTAAACAGCACATCCCAAAAAAGGTATGAGGCATTCAGATCAATATCCACTTTTGTCTTTATCCTTCACAGAAATTGTCGCACTGGAAAATCGTACTAATAAAGAGCGTATTAAAAACGGTCTATTGCACTTTCGAGATACGCCAAGACTGGTGGATATGGGCATTACGCGAAAAATCATGAGGCAGGGTTTTGGCAGTGATATCCTCCGCCACCAATCCGGCCCGAGTCAGCGCGGCATGGTCGAGTTGAAAGCGCCGATAGTGGGTGGAAAAAAGGATGTCGCCACCTGGTTCTAGCAATGCTGCGGCACCAAGCAGCAGGGCGATGTGATCCCGCTGGACATCCAGCACCCCCTCCATCCGTTTGGAGCGAGAAAAGGTGGGTGGATCGAGGAAGATAAGACCATAGCGACGTATCCAATTGCGCCCTGAGGCCGACCCCACTCGTTGGCTGCTGGCTTCGGTAAGCCAAGGCAAGACATCGGAGGCGATGAACTCATGTCGCTCGGCTTGGCGCGTCGCGCTTCCGTCAACTGTTGGTTTACGCGCTCGATTGGGTAGAAAAAAACCATTGCGGGCAAGATTACGCCGCGCCCACGCCAAATAGGTATTGGAGAGATCCACGCTGGTTGTGGAAATAGCGCCCCCAGCCGCTGCATGAACCGTAGCCGTCCCGGTATAGGCATAAAGATTTAAAAAACGCCGCCCTTCTGCTAGGCTCCGAATCAATGCACGCATGGGGCGGTGATCCAAAAACAACCCGGTATCCAGATAGTCAGTGAAATTGACGAAGAAGGTACAACTGTCTTCGCGCACCTCATAAAAGCGCGCGGCCTCCCCCAAGCGCTGGTATTGGTCATGCCCCTTTTGACGGCGGTGTACCTTAAGAAAGACCTGCTCCTTTGGTACATCCAATACCATCGGAATGACCGCCATGGCCTCTGCGAGACGTGCGGCGGCCTTTTCCTTGTCAACGGTTGCGGGCGCTTCGTATTCTTGGCAGTGTACCCAACGCTTCTCGCCCTGATAGAGATCGATGGCGAGCGCATACTCGGGCATATCCGCATCGTAGATCCGATAACAATCAATGCCTTCACGGGCTGCCCAGGTTCGCAGTTCCTTGTGCTTTTTCCGCAGACGATTGGCGAACATCTCGGCCCCAGGGGCCATCGCTTCGGGTGGGGAAGCAACCGGGGGCGGCAATGGTCGCGTCACCACGCGCCTTTCGGGTGACAGCCGAAAACGCAACAACTGACACTCGATAGCGCCATTGTCCAGCGGATGTACGCGCCAAGCCCGCAACCCAAGGCGTTTCGACAATTCCTTGTTGCCTGATAGGATGGCTGCTTCCCAACCGGCAAAGTGTTCGGCCAGAACCTCGCCTAACCGTGCATAGAGACCAACGAGTTCGGTCGCCGCGCCCAGGCGTTCGCCGTACGGGGGGTTGACCACCACCAGCCCATTGGCTGCCCGAGGTGCCATGCACGAGGCAAGCTCGCTCCGTTCGATGTGGATGTGCCCGCGCAAACCGGCCTGTTCCACAACCCTGAGCGCAGTACGCACCGCAGTGAGATCCGCATCAAAGCCCGTGATCGGGGGGATTTTAGCCAATCCCGCCACACGACGTTCTTTTGCTTCTTCTTGTAGGCGTGCCCACAACGCTGGCACATGACCAAGCCAACCGCTAAAACCCCAAACGCTTCGCTGCCAGCCAGGCGCACAATCGCCAGCTATCAACGCCGCCTCGACGAGAAAGGTTCCGGATCCACACAAGGGGTCTACCAGTGCCCCACCTGCCTGTGCAATGGCGGGCCAACCGGCACGTAACAGGATGGCTGCAGCAAGATTTTCTTTTAGGGGCGCAACACCACCCTCGGTTTGTCGATAACCGCGCCGATGTAGGCTCTCCCCAGAGAGATCAAGGCTTAGGGTGGCGCGTTCACCATAGAGGTGTAGGTTGAGACGAAGGTCGGGCCGTTCTAGGCTCACCGAGGGGCGCCGCCCGGTGCGTGTGCGAAAGCGATCGACTACCGCATCCTTGACCCGCTGCGCCGCATATTGGCTGTGGCTAATCCCCGGTGAGTGACCTGCTACATCGACCACCATGGTGCCGTCCGGGTCGAGGTGTTCTTCCCAGGGGAGTGCGGTGACTGCCTCGTAGAGCGTATCCGGGTCGGGTGCCAAGAAATCGGCCAAACACAGCAGCACCCGATTGGCAGTACGCAACCACAGGCAGGCGCGATAGGCAATCTCGATACCCCCAGCGAAATAGGCACCACCCGGATTCTCTCGTACATCCAAAGCACCGAGGGCGCGTAACTCATCGGCGAGAAGTCCAGCGGCTCCACGGGGGGCTGTTGCAAAAAAGCGTTGTTCGCTCATTTTGGTACGTCAAAACTTCCAGCCAAGGTGCCCATCACCAATGTCCACCCGTCCACCAACACAAACAGCATCAGTTTGAACGGAAATGAAATGACAGGAGGAGAAAGCATCATCATACCCATCGCCATCAAAACACTCGCTACCACCAGATCGATAACGAGGAACGGCATAAACAACAAAAAACCCATCTGAAACGCGGTTTTTAATTCAGAGGTCACGAAGGCAGGCACCAGCAGTTGCAGCGGGACATCATCGGGGTCTTTGAACCCGGATTTGCCCGCAATACGGGCGAACGTCCCAAGGTCAGTACTGCGGGTCTGCGCCATCATGAAGGAACGGAGCGGCTTCACCGCCTTTTGGAGTGCAGGTAAGGCCTGCACCTCTTCCCGCATATAGGGCCCAACCGCCTCTTTGTAGATGTGGTCAAAGACCGGACTCATCACAAAAAAGGTGAGAAACAAGGCAAGTCCGACCAAAACCTGGTTAGAAGGCGTCTGGGCGGTGCCGAGCGCTTGGCGCAGGATGGCCAGCACGACGATGATGCGGGTAAATGAGGTCATCATCATGACCGCCGCTGGCAAGAGGGTCAGCGCCGTCATGGCCAGCAACACCTGCATACTGACGCTATAGACCTGCCCACCACCTGGGGCTGGGTTGACTGTCATGAGCGGCAGCATCGGCTCGGCGAGGCACACCCCCGACGGCACCAACAACAATAGCGCCAACAACGGACTCACCTGACGCAAGAATCTACCGATTGGCTGGGGCAAGCCGCGCATGTTCACGGTTCCTTCTGGATCATGGCCCGCAGCGCCGAGGAAAAATCAGCGGGCGGTGGCGGCACTGACAAGGGTTTCTCTAACACATGCAGCATCTGGATCCGGCCTGGGGCGACCCCAAGCAACAATTGTTGTTCACCCACCTGTACCAACACAATCCGCTCGCGGGCCCCCAGAGAAAGCCCCCCTAAGACCTGCAAAGCCCCTCCCATAGCACCACCCAAGCGCGTAAAGCGTCGCAACAACCAGGTGACACCAACAATCGCGGCCAGCACCATGATCAAGCTGATGGTTACCTGCAAGAGATCCCATAAGCCGAGCGTGGGCTGTGCGCCCACAGCAAAGGCCGAGGCACAAGGCAGAGATAACCCCGTAGCGATTAGCAAAATCTTCGGCATGGTGTGTGAAGAGGTTCCAAGATAAGGTCAGCGCAACTTCTTCACCCGCTCTACTGGGCTGATAACATCGGTAAGACGGATACCAAACTTTTCATTGACCACCACAACCTCACCATGGGCGATCAGGCAACCATTGACGAGGACGTCCATCGGTTCACCCGCCACCCTGTCCAACTCTACTACGGAACCTTGGTTAAGCTGCAACAGGTTGCGGATGGTGATCAAGGTGCGCCCTATCTCCATAGAGATCGTGACGGGGATATCCAAGACCACGTCAAGATTTTTGCTGTCCTCAAAAACACCTTCTTGACCCTCTTGCTCAGGTTCACCAAAACCCGCCATGTTAGCGTCTTGGTCGCCGCGACCACCACGACCGCCTCCACCACTTCGTTTTTGTTCGGCCAATCCGGCGGCCCAATCATCCTCTCCCCGTACGCTGTTGCGGTTGTAGGTGTCTCTGTTCATCGGTTATCTCGCTTTCGTCGATGGAGTTGGTTTTTCCCTCGATTTGTCTTTTGCCTTGTCTTTCTTCATTCGATCCCTGTCCTTCTCGCGATCGCCCCCCTTTGATTTGTCTTTTTCGCGGGCTTTCGCTTCTTTGGTTTCGTCGTCGAGCAGATCGTCCGCATCCAGGAGGTGAGATACCGGGCGCTTGATGAACTCAGCAACCCTAACGGCACGATTACCCGACGCAGTACCGTAGTGGGCGCGGAAGATGGGTATGCCCTCGGCACGCACCAATACCGTCTCGGGCATGTCGATGGGGATCACGTCTCCTGGTTGGAGATTTTCAATATCTCGCAATGGGATCGTGGTCTCGGTAAGGTCGCAGGTTAGTTCCACCTCAGCCCCCTGCACCTCATCACGTAGCGCCACCATCCAACGCTCATCGCGCTCTTCCCGATCGCTTTGGGTGCCAGCATCCAACAACTCACGGATTGGTTCCAGCATGGCATAAGGCATGGTCACATGGAAATCACCGCCCCCGCCATCCAATTCGACATGGAAGGTGGAAATAACCACCACCTCACTCGGACTCACGATGTTGGCGAATTGCGGATTGACCTCAGAATTCAGATAAACAAACATGACCTTCATGACGGGATCCCAGGCCTCTTTGAGATCCTTAAAGATGAGGTCAAGCACGATACGAATCACCCTGACCTCGGTTGGCGTAAAATCACGGCCCTCGATCTTGGTGTGAAAGCGGCCCTCGCCGCCGAAGAAGTTATCTACCAGGATAAAAACCAGCTTTGGATCGAAGATAACCAGCGCAATGCCGCGCAAAGGCTTGATATGGATGAGGTTAAGACTGGTCGGCACGAAGAGGCTATGGACATACTCCGAGAACTTGGTCATCTGTACCGCACCCGCCGAGATATCGGATGAGCGGCGCAACATATTGAACAAACTTACGCGCAAATAACGGGCGAAGCGCTCGTTGATCATCTCGAGGGTTGGCATCCGGCCACGGACGATGCGCTCTTGTGCGGTAAAATCGTAGAGTCGCACATCTCCCGTTACCGCTTCTTCGGTCTTGCTCGTCTCAACATCACCACTCGAGACGCCACTCAGGAGCGCATCAATCTCCTCTTGACTTAAGAGATCACTAACGGGCATGGGCAGCTACCACGCTTAGGATGGCGTACCGTGGAAGGGCGACGTTCATGGTAGACATTGGCGAATCCACCTATTGAATCACAAACGAAGTAAAATACAACGTCTCAATGACCGGAAGATGTCGGATCTTAATACACTTTTTGACGGCCGCCTCAGCTTCTTTGCGCAGACGTTCAATTCCAGTACCAACGATCATCTCGGTATATTTCTGTCCACTAATGACCTCCCGAAGATCATTTTGTACCGCAAAGAGATTTGTCGTGATCGCATCGATAGCCGCTTGATCACGAGCCATCACGGTGACTGTGACCTGCATGAATCTGTCTAGGCCTTCATCGTCTTGGGCATTAACGAGAAAAGCAGGCTTAATATCGAAATAAATGGGAGGTTGCACATGGTGACTCGACGAGGAGAACATGTTCAGCTTAACGATACCCATAAAATACAAGCCACCAAGTACCACTGCCGCCGTTATTATCACGCCAGCGATACTAGAGATAATGATAAGCTTAATGTTACCAACTGATTTATTGCGCATACACCAAAATCCCCCCACTGTTGGCCCACAAACTGTTTTCCGTAAGCCAGCAGGTACTTGTTGCGACCTTCTGTCTGCTCTGCTGCTGCCCTGTTCCAGTAAAACCCTGCAATTAGGTTCCCATCATAAACGGGAACGGTACCAAGCGTACCACCCCAATATCAATTAACACCGCGAGGGTAAGGCCGACCGTTGCATTCATTAGGGTATGTCGATCTTGCAGCAAGGCACCGAGCACCACAAAGACCAACTGATACAGGGTGAGCGAGATAGCACTCCCCCACCACACCAGGTTAATCGACTCACTACTCGCCAGCGCCAAGACCACACCCAGTACCGCCAGCAAGAGTATCCCCAACACAAAATAATGGCCGAACAAACCATGGAAGGGATCGGCGTGATACCGCACCGGTAATGGTCGGGTCGCCCCCCCGACACTGCTTGGTTGCTGGCTGGCACTCGCTACCGTAGCAACGGGTGGCGGCGTCGTGACCAGCGACTCTAGCCGACAGAGACGGTCGTGCAGATTCTCGACCTGCGCCAACAGTATCTCAATAGCCCTTTCGATAGTAACTTCTTCGCTCGTTTCCGGATCGCTCATTGGATTCTCCCCCCATCAGTACTATAAACGGCTACTGGAACACCGAATATACAACAATATGCGACAGTCCCCCGAGAGGCAAGCGATCTAGTCCATAATCAACGCCAATGACGCTGAAAACCCGCCTTGCTCAGCGTTGGCAGTGGGCACAATAGAAGGTGCTCCGCTGCAGAAGGCGAGAGCTGTCAATCGGGCGGTGACAACGGCAACAAGGCTCACCCGCCCGACCATAGACCTGTAGGGAAAGCTGGAAATAGCCTGCTCGCCCAGAAGAATCATAAAAATCGCGCAAGGTTGTGCCTCCCTGCACGATAGCCGTCTGTAGAACCTTACGTACTGCCGCCACCAAACGCTCATACTGGTCACTCTCTATGCTACCAGCAGCCCGTGCTGGATGGATGCCCGCCAGAAACAGGGACTCAGCCACATAGATGTTACCTACCCCAACCACTACACGCTGATCCATCAAGAAGGCTTTAACCGCAACGCTACGCCGCCGCGACCGCTGGTAGAGATACTCTCCGGTAAACTGCAGCCCCAGCGGCTCGGGGCCAAGGTCGCACAATAGCGGATGATCCAGCGGATTGGTGCGAATCCACAAGACAAGCCCAAAACGCCGTGGGTCATGAAAGCGCAGCAACGACCCATCACTGAAAATAATATCAACATGATCATGGGGATCGGCTGGCTTTGCCTCGGAAAGGATGCGGAGATTCCCAGACATCCCCAAATGCAGCAATACCGTTCCA
Organism: uncultured Thiotrichales bacterium; assembly: GCA_903881315.1. GTDB lineage: Bacteria > Pseudomonadota > Gammaproteobacteria > CAIRSR01 > CAIRSR01 > CAIRSR01. The sequence goes on from CAIRSR010000206.1 coordinate 20,827, forward strand.
AGCTCTGTGCCTAACAGCAGGTATTTGCCGCGCCGCTCTAGCGTCTTTACCACTTGGCCGGGTAACTCGGTGGCTAGTTCTGCTGGAACCGGCTGCCGTAGGCGAGGATTTCTGACCACCACCGCCGCCACGCAACGCCCGATCACGTAACTCGCGAGTCCAAGGCGGGTAGTCTCTACCTCTGGTAATTCTGGCATCAAAAACCTTCGCTACTCACCGACCCTTGGGATCACGGCCACCCCAATACGTCTTGGGTGCCATGACTACTCCCCAACCTTTTGCGCAGAGGTTGACTGTACTTCATCCACTGCGGGGATGTGCAACAAGCCCCATGCGATATCGTGGGGGAGAACATAGCGTAAATGTAAATCGGCGCGACGCAGCACGACCTCTGGGTTCATTGAGAGCACCTCAAAACGGAGCGGATGCGCCACTTGAGCCAGGGTGACTGTGATACTACCAAGAGACGCGCCCATAGCATCGCGTCGCACCTCTACCGCACGAATTCGCCGCCACCCGTCCGCCAGCATCGGCCACCAATCCGCCGAGAGATCCGGACGCGGTGGATTGATGCGCCAATGGCCGTCGCTCTGGGTCGCTTCGATGGCGCTACTCCCTGGCAGGGCAGAGAACGACAACGCCACAATCGCCCCCCCGTCCGTCATCAAGGTGGGGTCTACGAAACTGGCCGCATCGTCTTCGGTTGGATACAAAATACCCGAGATAAGATACACCAGGTTGTCAAGCAACAGATAGCGTTGCCCCTGCAACGGTTCGCCCCCCCCGAGACGGAAGATTGCTTCGTCCATGCGCACCACCGTATGCGGGGTTGCGAGCCCGAGCTGCGCTAGATCCAAAGAGGAGGCCGGATAGTCCGATTGGCTCACCGCTTGGCACAGTCCCAACAGCGCACGTACTCGATAAGCACTGGCCGGTGCCGCGAACGGGGTTTCTAGGTGCCAATCGGTGTTTGTTTTCACGAGCGTCAGCGTAGTATGGTCACCGTGCGCGATCACGATCCGTTTGATGGCATCGGGCTGACACGCCGCGAGTGGCCGGGCATCATTATGGGGCTGGACAGCGGGTTGCCACCACAACAGTATCCCGCACAGCCCAGCCGCCACAATGAATAAGATAAGATTCAGTCGGTTGTATCGCAACACGCGAGAGCAGACTCCTTAAGCCTCGAACGGGCAAACGCACCTCGGTCGTCGCCACCACACTAAGGCCGCCATCGCGACAAAGCCCAGGGGAAACAAGACCAAAAATCCACCGGCGATGACGAACAACGCCGTTGGTGAGAAACGCAACGAACTATCCATGGCGACATGGATGGGCACATTGAGAAGACTCTCGTCGTGAACCAACCAATTCACCACCTTCGCGCCGAGATCAAGGTTGCCGCCGTTACCAACAAAGGCATCAGACAGAAAAGCCCCACCACCAAAAACCACCACCCGCTGTTCGCGGTGAGGTGACACCGAGCGTACGCGTGGTTCATTGCCCACTGCGCCGTGTTCTGTGTGCACGAGGGCACGGGCAGTGACCGGAGAGGGACGAGTCAGCGCCACCGCAAGCGGCAGCGGGCCGCGTGTCTCTTCACTGGCGGCGCGGTTTAGGTCAGCCACTTCGAGCCCACTCTCCTCGCTGCTCATCACCAAGGGTGTCGCACGCCAGTCCCCGGCGTTGGCGCGTGGTAAGACCGCCGCAGCGGCGGGGAAGAGCGTGGCCCTCGCAAAACCTTGGGTAATGGGAGAGAAGTCATATTGTGTCCCCAAGGCACACGCCCCAGCAAAAAGCTGCGTTGCGCCCACGTCCACCACCACCCCGGGTGATAGTTCTAGGCCGAAGGATTGCGCAATGGGCAGCAGTCCATGCAGGGAGCCTGGTTCTGCGAGCCACAACAGATTACCTCCCTGCGTTAGATAGTCCTGGATGACGGCTACCTCGCTTGGGAGCAGGTCACGCTTTGGCTCCGCGATCACGAGCATCGCGGCATTCTCAGGGATTTGGGGGGACGCCTCCAGATCCAGATTCGCAACGTGCAGTCCCTTGTGTTGCAGCGCGTCGGCAAAGATACTGAAGTTTTCGTTCGCCTTTCCATAGGTTTCACGCTCGCCATGGCCCTGCAAAAAGACAATCACACGCTCTCCGCCCCGGATCAGCCGCTCAAACGCATTGGCCATGGTCTGCTCGGTTGGGTTCAGGAGGCGCTCACTACGCCCCTGGTATTCGATCACTAGCTCATCCGCAACATGGATGTTCATGGCTCGCGCACGACCTGGCGCCGTCTCAGGATTCACAACCTCGACGAGAAAGTCAGGCTTGTAACGGCGGTAACGCTCCAGAAATCTTACGATAGGGTCGCGCAACGGATCACCATCCTTTGCAAAAAGGCTAACCCGTATCTCGCCCACCATGCGCCCCAACAAGAATTCACTGGCCGAACGTAACGCTTGCCGTCCGTTTGTAGTCCAGTCTACCGAGAAATCCATTCGGTTACAGACAACCGCCAACAATCCAATCACCGTGAGGAACAAGACAACGAACAAGAGGTGTGGCAACCTCGAAGAGATGCGCGTTTCTGACCGAACCTGCATCGTATAACACCACAAAGTATTAAGGGGAAAGGCCGCTCATGAACCGAGCGCGTGGTGTGACCCAACCTCCGCTTCAGGCAGGCCACGATAAAAGTTTCGACCAAGGCACACTAGTGGTGTCGCTCGGCATAGAGTTGACGAGCCTGCTCTGAATCGGGAAACTTCAGTCGCAAGCGTTGGCTGTAATCTGTGGCGAGTGCTCCGTTCTCTTGCGCTCGTGCCATCTGTATGCCGAACCATAATCCTTCTGGGGTGTCGTGAACCAGTTCTTGATAGTGCTGGAAGCTACTCTGTGCCAAATCCAACCGCTTGCTGTCCAGATAGATCTTGGCTAGGTCTAAGAGGGCACCCGGCATATTCGGTGACAAATCGAGCGCTTGACGAAAGTATCCTTCCGCCTTTGCTGTGTCATTCTTCTTGAGGGAGATCCATCCGAGGGCTTCGTAGGACTGGGGATGGGTGTCCGCTTGCGGATTGGCCACTACGGCGAGCAGGCGGACTTCCGCTTCGGGGTAGTGCCCCTGGTTGTAGAGCAAGGTCGCGTAGTTATAGATCGCCGTGGGATCATTGGGGGTGAGTTCCAAGGCAATACGGTACTCCTTGTCAGCCTCGCCCCAATTACCGAGTTTGGTACAGACCACTGCCAGGTCATGATGGGCAGCAGCCAGTTTCGGATTCAGTTGGATGGCATGCCGTAGGCGTGCCTCTGCAAAGTCGAATGAGCCCCGCAGCAGATACTCGCGCCCCAAGTGCGCATACGCTACGGCAGCGTTACCGTGCGGCATATCGTTGTAGGCATCGGCAATAGAGGGGGCATTAGAGCAACCCGCAACCGAACCCAGTAACCACACCACCATCAATACCGATCCACATGATGTGCCTCGGGACAGAAAGCGAATGTTCGTCACGATCATTACTCTCCTTGGGGTAGTCTGAATTCTATTGCTGACGCCGCTCGTAGTCGTTTTGTAACCCGCCCCACCAGTTGACCACACGCCGCATCAATGTCTTCACCACGCGCCTTTCGGGTAATGGTAACGATCCCGGCATCTAGTAGTATCTGACGAAAGCGGTCGATCCTTTCCTGCGGCGATCTCCGGTAGTGCGTTTCAGGAAAAGGATTGAATGGGATGAGATTTACCTTGCTTGGCATCCCTCGCAACCACCTCACCAATGACTGCGCATGATTGCGGGAATCATTCACCCCATCCAGCATCACGTACTCAAACGTAATGCGTCGATGAGAAGAGCCTGTCGCACGGATCTTGCCATCTGCGGCCACATAGCGTCGGCACGCGGCGTACAACTCATCTAGCGGATACTTCCGATTGATAGGCACCAACTCATCGCGCAGCACATCATCCGTCGCATGTAAAGAAACGGCAAGATTCACCGGTGAGACTTCACGCAATCGGTCGAGTGCCGGCACAACCCCCGCAGTGCTAAGGGTTACATGACGCCAGGATAAACCGTAGGCAAGATCATCCAGCATCAGATCCATCGCGGCCACCACGTTGTCGAAGTTTAGCAGTGGTTCTCCCATGCCCATCACCACAACATTACTGATCGCCCGGAAGCCACCCTGCGGGTCATCACCAAGCGAGCGCCTGACCACCCATAACTGACCGATAATCTCGGCCACCGTCAGGTTGCGATTAAAGCCCTGGGTGCCCGTAGAGCAGAAGGCACACTTGAGCGGACAACCCACCTGAGAAGAGACGCACAACGTAGCGCGTTCGCTTTCGGGGATGTAAACCGTTTCTATGGCCTGGCCATCGCCAAGACGTAGTGACCACTTATGCGTCCCGTCAGCAGCCTCTTGGTGAGAGAGCACCGTCGGGGGAGTGATGTGGGCAATGTCGCGCAAACGCGCCCGCAATGCCTTGCTGAGATTGGTCATGTCGTCGAAATCGACAACGCCCAACCGATGGATCCAGGGGAGAACCTGGTTCGCTCGGAAGGGCTTCTCGCCAAGACCAACAAAAAACGCCTCCATGCCACGCCGATCGAGATCCAGAAGATTCACGGCACACTTGTCCGGTGCGCAGACCAGCGCCCCCCTTGCTACGGGGAGGGCGGTAGTCGTGGCAACGGACAGGCTGCCTTGCATCACCGCGTACGAGTACAGAGTTCGTGCGGCGCAAAGAAATAGGCAATCTCGGTCGCCGCCGTCTCGGGAGCATCAGAACCGTGCACCGCATTTTCTTCTACGTTAGCGGCAAAGTCGTAGCGGATCGTGCCTGGTGCCGCATTCTTTGGATTGGTTGCGCCCATTAGCTCCCGATTGCGAGCAATCGCGTTTTCTCCTTCCAAGACCTGAACCAACACCGGGCCCGAGGTCATGAACCGTACTAGGTCTTGGTAAAACGGTCGCTCTTTGTGCACCGCATAAAACCCCTCCGCCTGTTCCTGGGTGAGGTGCACCATCCGAGCGGCCACTATCCGTAGGCCGCCCTGCTCAAAGCGGGCAATAATAGAACCAATGACGTTTTTGGCGACGGCATCCGGTTTAATAATAGAAAAGGTACGTTCAATAGCCATCGGTTACTCCATGCTGACTTCATTTCGTGGACAACAGGTTCTCAATCCCGTAACGGCTCGCAAGATCGGCATAATAGTGGCGGTAGTACAGCACGGCACTGCTGCCATCCGCAACCACATCAAAAACCTTCCAGCCCTGGTCGCCGTGATAGAAACGGAAGTCCATGAGGACGGGCATGCCTTGGGGTTGCACCACCCGAGCGCTTACCGTGACCTCATTTGGAACAACACCCGGACGAGGCGGGAAGAATTGGATCTGTGGATTGCCGAGGTTGGAGACCTGACGGGCTAGTGCCTGAAAGAAAGCCGCCTGAAAGCGTTCTGTAAAGACATGCCGTTGCGCATCATTGAGAGCGCTCCAGTAGTAGCCAGCCGCCAGTCGCGCCATGTAGTCAAAATCAAAATAGCGCACAATCTCTTTGTTGATAAACGCGAGCAGCTCTTCTTGACTCCCACCCTGTTTGATCTTCTGGGTCAGGCTGGTGATACCGTTTTGCAGAATGACATCCGGGGAAGGAACAACCGCCCCTTGCTGGCTCGCCGCTCCCGCAGGAGCAACGGCTTGTGTACTTACAGCCGCTGCCGAAGCTGGGGCAGCAGGGCTTGACGCTGACTCTCCCGCAGCAACTGAGGCGGAAAAACCAACCAAAAGATACATAAAAATCACACGTACGTTCATCGCAGTCACTCCTCGTCAGGACAGTTCAGAGATTGAGAATTGTTCAGAATCAAAACATTGCAAGACACTCATCAATAATGCGCACAAAGGTCGCGAGTAGTTCCCTGTCCTCTGCCGACCAGTTTCGCTCCAACGCCACGCTCTCACACACTACCACCCCGCGTAGCCTTCCCTCTCGAAGCAGTGGGGCCGCCATGGTATCGGTTGTCACAACAATCCGACTGCCACTACCCTCAACCACCTCGTCCAATAAACCAAGAATGGGCGCAAGTGCCGCCCTCCCTTCGGATAAACCATTTTGGAGGACTCCAGACCCTGCGACCGCACCCTCTCCCCGCACCGTAATACGCCCGCTATCCAACGCTTCCCAGGTTGCCAGATAACACCCTTGCGCATTGGTTGCGCGAGCCGCTTGCGCTAGCAGTAACGCGAGATTTCCCTCGAACCCAGCACCCATCGCAACCATCCGGGTCAGGGTCTCAGTCAACACCCGCTCTTTGGTCTGCAAGGCCTCGCGCTCGCTGATGTGCTGGGCTACCTCTGCCGCTAGCGCCCGATTGCTGTCCTGCAGGGCGCGTCGGTTCGTCCAACCCTCGGCAAGGGTTCGCGCCAGTTGATACACCTCGTCGCGCCCAAACGGCTTGCGCAGCAACACCGCATCGCGATTCAGCGCAGTCTGGATCTGATCGGCGGTATAGTCGGCGTAGGCAGAGGCAACCACGATGTAGAGATCAGGATCGAGGGCGCGCATCGCCTGCGCGGTACGCAATCCGTCCCAACCCGGCGGCATCCGCATATCCAAAAAGGCAACACTAAAGGGGGCATTATTGGATAACGACTCGCGCACCAGCGCCACGCCTTCTTGTCCCTGGGTGGCGGTAACTACATCAAAACTCTCTCTTGTTTCCTGCGGCCCTTCTCCGAGCAGAGCCAACAACGACTCCGCCCCCGTCGAGCGAGGCCGCAGGATGCTGCGGTACGTCGAGAGAATCGCTTCATCATCATCGACGACGAGCACCCTTCGGTTTACCGTCACATCCGATCCTTTCTCGTGTAGGGCAACCGACTGTGATAACTCAGAATTTGACATAATCATGCCATACTTTATGGCCTTATCACCACGAGTTTATCGTACCCGTAATGGTAATCAGGCTCCCAGTGCTTAAATAATGTTTTCTCTATAGCTCGTCAATACACCTAGAGATACCCTGCCACCTGCCGCATTGGTGGTCTTTACCCCCATTACTCACGCACCACGCGCAGGGGCAGTTCAACGATCAATTCCGCGCCCTGATTACGTCCGGGGCTTCGGACTTCAATACGTCCCCCCTGCTCCTGGATAAAATTGGCAACGGAGTGTAACCCAAAACCGCTACCGCGCACCTTTGTGGAATACCCGAAACGAAATATGTTTTGCAGTCGGTTTGGTTCTATACCGATACCGTTATCGGCGATGCAGATCTCTACCCGTCCCTCGGCCACTGGCCGACTACTGATCACGACATGCCCTGCGATATGTTCGTCGGCTTGACGCTCGCGGATTGCCTCGTAGCTGTTTTTGATCATGTTGATGAGCGCCTGCAACAACCGATTGCGGTAGGTGGTAATCTCATCGACGCTGGGGTCAAGATCCATGGTAATCGCCACCTCGTGACGCGACAAACTCTCCCCCTGCATCACCAAAGCATCGTCCAACACCCGCTGTAGACTAAACGAAGAGGTGCCACCACTCGGCAGGGCCGCGCTCTGTTGGATGCGGACAATATCAGCGATGTGTCGCACACTGCGTTCGATGCGTTCGGCGCGCTCTAGGGTGCCGTCACCCTGGATGGCGTGTACGATCCCCCGTTGTACCATCAGGAGCCGCGCCACTACCCCAGACAACCCTTCTCCTGGCCCGAGATTTTGTGGTTGGGCGTCGGGCGATGGTAGCGTAGCGGCGGTTCGTTCGGCGTCGGCGGCCAGTAGTTCCGCCGCCCTCCCGAGGTCTTTCGCGGCGCGCAGGATCTGTTCGGCATCATCGGTAATCGCTGTGACCGCGTTCCCGATGTTGTGGAGCACCGACACGCTCATCTCAGCGATACCCGCCTGGAACGCACCAAACCGCCGCACGTCCTCAATGTGTCGTCGCTCAGTGATGTCCTCAGAGATACCAAGCAGGTAGAGCGGTCTCCGGTTTGGGTCGAGGATCGGGATCTTGCGGGTGTAGAGGATGCGCTCGCCCAAGGTCTTGGTCTGGATCCTCTCCTCCGGGACATCAACCGGCACCCCTGCCGCTAGAATGGCTTGATCACGCGCAACATAGCGTGTCGCCGCCTCCGCAGAGAAGATCTCGTGTGGGGTACGGCCAAGCAAGTCCTCGCGGCGCATCCCCAGCATGGCCTCCCCGGCCCGATTAAACCGCACAAAGCGCAGTTCAGCGGCATCCTGCACCCCCAGCAGGATGGGTATGTTTTCGACAATGGCCTCTAGAAATTTCTCATTGCTCGCCAATGCCGATCGGGAATGCTCCAATCGCTCGAGCATGTCGTTGAAGGCTTGCCCAAGCGTGCGTAATTCATCCGCATTGCCAATCTCAACCCGCCGACCGGTCTCCTCGCCCCGTGCCGTTACCTCACGGATCGCCTCTAGCAACCTTTGGAGGGGCGACATCACGACCAGATCCATCCCCCATCGCCCCAAACCGGCAGCAACGATGATGACCAACAAACCCGAGAGGATCGAAGTGAGGATCAGTGTGCGGAGATCACTATTAACCGCATCGGCCCACAAGGCAACCACCACCACTCCGGTACGTTTGCCGTCCGCACCATGGATTGGGATCACCGCTGTCATTGAGGGGACGCCCTCACCGTGCCCCCCAACCCGCACCTCCATGTATCGCGGTCTGTCCTCTTTTAGGATCTCGGCCAGGGTGGTGCTGTCGTGGAGCAGGGTGCCCGCAAAAGGATCCTCGCGTACCTCAGGCGGGACATCACCAAACAGCGTCTTGCCATTCGCATCCAGCACCTCGATGGCAGCGAGGGCCGGATAGTTCGCCGCCGCAATCTCCCGACAATAACCACCAATATCCCCGAGGGATTCTAGGGGAACGCCTGGGTTTTGTTCGTGCAATTGCTCGAGTAGCGAGCGCAGCGCCGATCCGGCTGCATAGGCGCTGGCCTGCAAGTACCAGACCTCGTGAGCGCGGAAGATGTAGGTGTGGATGAGCGTCGTTGCGGTCACCGTGACCACTACGATCGCAACCAACAGGGCCAGCAGTTTGGAACGAACGGAATTCAGCATGGAATTTGAACCAAATTCACCTTGGCTACGGACAACGCCTCCACCAAGTCTGGAATCCGCCTAGGGCAGGGCTTGCTCTGGTCACACGAAAAGGCCCGCAGTCACGCGGGCCTTCCAGGTACCGATGCTCTGGGTTGATTGAAATCTGGCTCCCCGGGCCGGACTCGAACCAGCGACCGATCGGTTAACAGCCGATTGCTCTACCGACTGAGCTACCGAGGAATTGAAGGGAGATCCTAGCAGTCTGTTCGAGATCCGTCAATAGGACGATTCGCCGATCAGTCCGCCAAGCCTTGCATCACCTGCTTGAAAAACGCTTCCCCTTCCACCCCCCACGCCTCCGCGACCTGTAAGGCCTGACCCACATAGCGCCGCACTACCGGCACCGACGCCACAAACGGCAGGGCAGAG
>CAIRSR010000207.1 GCA_903881315.1 uncultured Thiotrichales bacterium
GTACCGAGGGTTCGAATCCCTCCCTCTCCGCCAATCATAGTTATCAAGCTTTTGTTTATATCCGGAATAATTTCTTTCAAAAATTGCTGGCCATCGATTCCGTGCTGTCAGTTTGTATCTCGGTTGGCAGCGCGTCGCTGTGTCGTTGACGCTGGCTTACTGCCTCTTCAAACATTCGGCGGTCATTCTAAGCCGGAAAGCTTCCTCTCGAGACGTTGCGTCATTGCAGTCGGTGCCTGCATCGGCAGAAGTGTCGTGGACGGCTTCGTTCGCTCTTAACCCATGTTTAGCAGTCACTGACCCTATTTCAGGGGCATGCGGTAGATAAGTGTTGAGTCCCCTCTGAAAAGTCAAGAATGGTGTTTACGGGCACCGCCAGTCTCTCTAACTTACGGGTAATAACGGCTGTTTCCTGCGGCTAACTACCCCTGTATGTACAAGAAATCAGTTTTTCGGAGGGGGATAAGTATTTGAAAAATATTTTGGTTCCACCTGCGAGAAGCGCCTTGTGGTGCCATAATCATCAGAGAACCCCTGATACTCGCCCCTGATACTCATGGTTGACAAAGCGTAGGATACGTCGCATCATAGCGGTCTCCTCTGCGGGAATAGCTCAGTTGGTAGAGCACAACCTTGCCAAGGTTGGGGTCGCGAGTTCGAGTCTCGTTTCCCGCTCCAGATTTCTCTTTCCCTTTGTCGTTGACCGCTTAAGGGTCGGAGAAGATGTCTTCGGCTGAGTGGCAGAGTGGTTATGCAGCAGCCTGCAAAGCTGTGGACGTCGGTTCGATTCCGGCCTCAGCCTCCACATAACGATTCAACGCAGTTCAGCACAGTACACAAGCCCGCGTCACAGCGGGCTTTTTTACGTCTGGTGGTTCGATAACGTGTCAGGTTCCGGACGGTTCCGTGGTTTTTTGGTAAAAAGATCGGGTTTTTCTGCGTACCACTGCTTCATTGCTTCCATGGGGCATTGATGCTTCAGCGCCTTCTGGGGCAGGTGGTGATTGTAGATCCAAACGTACCTCTGGAGGGTAGTTTCCAGACATGGTTACGTGGCCCGCGCAGGCCAGATGATCGACGCCACGTTTAGCGAAGTCCCTCGGCAACGCAATCACCGGGAAGAGAACGACAAGCTCAAAGCAGGTACGCTACCCGAAGATTGGGACAAGAACCAAAGAGCGACAAAAAGACGTTGACGCCCGTTGGGCTAATAAAGAACAACGAGACCCATTACGGCTACAAGAACCACATCAATGCGGACGAAGCCAATAAGTTGGTACAAGACTATGCCGTAACGGATGCTGCTGTGCATGACAGTCAAGTATTTGAAGCGCTCCTGGATCAGACATCAGACGAAGATGGCAACAAACGTGCGGTTTATGCAGATAGCGCCTATCGTTCAGAAGAGCACGAAAAGAAACTGGTTGCTGACAACATGCCAAGCCAGATTTTCGAGAGGGGCTCTCGGGGTCACCCCTTGACTGACGCACAGAAAGAAACAAACCGTGTCAAATCCAAGGTGCGGGCGCGAGTCGAGCATGTATTTGGTGCGGAAGCGCAAATGGGTGGCCATCTTGTGCGCACCATTGGCCTAGAACGAGCGAAGGTCAAGATCGGAATGATGAATCTGGTGTATAACATGAAGCGTTTGGGGCAATTGCTTAAGCGGGATGCAAAGGCGTTGCTTTTCACAAATGACGGGAGAGATGCGCCCGCAATGGCTTAAAACAGGGGAGTCTCTCAGGGAAATTCTTTTTTTCGGGGTATTGCGCACAATATCCAGGAAAATTCTGTCGAAACCGGAAAAAGTAAAACCACCATTGCAGGGACTGAGGTAGGAGTAACGATTTTTCAGAGGGCCCAAGATCTAAATCATGCCACGGCAGACAAATCGTTCGTCGACGCGCCTATCAATATTTAGCTCACACCATGATCCAACAGGTAACATCCCAATTGCATATCAAGATGCTCGATGTGGTGTAGCAACCAGTCCCTCAAGAAATCAAGAAGCTCAATCGAGACAATAACCTGCGTGTTATTGAAACTGTAATGGAAATCAGTAAGGTATTTTAGTAGGTATTGATGTTCCTGGAGGTGTGTGTAATAACCCGTATATTTTGTCTTTCTCATATGGGCTTCTTCATTATCAAAATGTTTCTTTGTGTGATTCACTAACAAACCCAAGACCTCTCCCATTACGGGCTTACCCTTACCCGCTAACATAGAAAAATGCAACTCGTTGACAATACCGATAAGCATCTCGTGCTCTTCATCAAGAAATTTTACCTTCGTTACAAAGCTATCCTTCCATAAAATTAATGGCATACGGATGCTCCATTATTTAGTCGCAACGGTGCGATGGCGAGAGGCTAACTCGATTGTTGGAATAACGCCACAATCCATTGTCGGCCAGATCAGAATTAAACGGGCCAGACTAAGGAATCTTACTTACTATCTCGGTTCTGGAACCAGTAAATAATGTCTACGTGCGACGGAATCCGACATTAAAACAAACGCCTCCGGATTCTGGCCATACTCACTAACCCTCGGAAAGTAGATCTAGGGCCAGCGATCGTCTCACTCGGAACCAAAGCGCATCGCAATCCGAGAAATCTTATATGAATGTAGAAATCCGCATTTTTTCATGGATAGACAATGGGTTGCAGAAACACCCCTAACTGATCGGCAGACAATCTAAATCCAACGAAACCCTTGTGTGACAGGATTTCCCGCTTACCGGATCATTGCCACTGTTTTTTCGTCTCATCTACATGAATTGTCGTGAGTAGCCGCGAGAAATTTGCCTGAACCTTGAGTCACCCTGCTAAAGATTATGCCTCGCGCTTTCTCGGTAAAGGAATCTTTTCTCCCGCCGCCGCTGTGTCTCGTGGTTCGCGCAGCATCACGAGGAGCATACGGGTTCGCTCGTTTGCATCAAGGGCGTGGGGGACATTCGCCGGCATACGAGTTGCGGTACCCGCCCCTGCCATGATGGGCTCACCGCCGACGGTAAGTGTCATCTCCCCCTCAAGGATAAAGACAAGCGCATCAAATGGGGCGGTGTGTTCGGAGAGGGATTGCCCCTTTTCAAAGGTAAAGATTGTGGCGCTGCCACCATTCGTTTTGCCAAGGACTCGACTCGCAATACCGTGAGCAGCAAAGGCAAGAAGGTCTTGGAAGGCAATGGCCTCGGCGGGTGGTAGCGTGCTATCAGTCGGCATGGGGGGATTTCCCTTGTGGTAGGAAGGAGGTAACTCCCGTCTCTGCCGATCGGGCGGGAGACAGAGTCAGCGCACGGTCGTAAACAAAGGGGGCTCGCCCAAAAGATGCAGAGACACAAAATCGATGGAGAGGCATCCCCCAATCCAAAGTACTTTGTGGGATTATTCTACACAACCCACTAAGCCGACGTGTTACTTGGGTGGATGATGGTCGCCCTATTTTCTTTTGCTCTGCTGCTTGCTCTTAGGCAGATAGAGATCAGTCAGCGTACCCTCGAACGCCTCGGCGGCAAAGGCAAGCGTTTCGGACAACGTGGGATGGGGGTGAATGGTTAGGGCAATGTCGCGGGCATCCGCCCCCATCTCAATGGCAAGGCCCGCTTCGGCAATAAGCTCGCCAGCACCAGGGCCAACAATGCCCGCACCCAAGAGTCGTTGCGTTTCGGGGTCGAACAAGAGCTTGGTCAAGCCCTCCTCTCGCCCCAAGGACAACGATCGACCCGACGCCGCCCAAGGGAAGCTTCCCTTTTCATAGGCGATGCCCTTTTGTTTTGCTTCCGTTTCTGTAAGGCCAACCCAGGCGATCTCTGGATCGGTATAAACCACGGTGGGAATTACCCGCGCCTCGAAGGCGCTCTTGTGGCCAGCGATGACCTCAGCGGCCACCTTTCCTTCTTGGGACGCCTTATGGGCAAGCATTGGGCCGCCCACTACATCGCCGATCGCGTAGATATGCGATACATTGGTGCGTTGTTCCCGATCCACTGGGATAAAACCACGCGCATCCGTTCGTACTCCGGCATTTTCTACCGTAAGGGCCGCGCCATTGGGTCTGCGACCTGCTGCGACCAAGATGCGATCGAAGCGACCACGAGACGCCCCCTTCGGGCCTAGCAAATGGGCAACAAGTCCCGCAGCATCGCATTCAATGCGCTCAACCGCTGTACTTACGTGTACGGTCGCACGTTGTGCTATGCGCCGCTGCAGTGGTCGCACTAGGTCGGGGTCGCACCCGGGGAGGAAGTTTGGGGTTTGCTCTACTATCGTAACCCGCGATCCAAGTGACGCATAAACACTCGCCATCTCCAAGCCAATGACACCAGCGCCGACGACCAATAGCTCTGGTGGGATATCAGACAGCGCCAACGCTCCAGTGGAACCCATTACCCTTGGGTCATCGTAGGGAAACCCGGGTGGCTGACTGGGCTCTGACCCAGCGGCAATGATGGCGTGCTGAAAGACAATGGTGCGCCGACCATCCGAGCCATCGACATCGAGTCGGTGTGGCCCGCTAAAACGCCCCGTACCTTGAATCACCTGCACCTTGCGCTGCTTCGCGAGACCCGAGAGACCAGCAGTAAGCTTACCCACCACCGATTCTTTCCAGGCGCGTAATCGATCTAGATCAACAACGGGTTTCCCAAAGCTCACGCCATGCGCTGAGAGCGTCGCTGCGTCATCGATAAGCTTTGTGACATGCAGCAGGGTCTTGGAGGGGATGCAGCCAACATTCAGACACACCCCGCCGAGGGTGGTGTAGCGCTCCACCAAAATCACCGATAGCCCAAGATCTGCAGCGCGAAACGCAGCCGTGTAGCCCCCCGGGCCAGATCCCAAGACAACAACCTGGGTTTGCAGGTCGGTACTGCTTGTGCTGATAGGAGGTGGTGTTTGTGCCAAACGACGAGCGGCGTCTTCAGATGAGGTCTCTGTTGGCACGAAGGGGCTTGGTTTGACAGGGGGGGCAGGCAACGGCGACTCGTGGCTACTCGATATGGCACCGGGTTCTTCCACGTCCAGGGTGAGGATGACGCTACCCCGAGAGACCTTATCGCCGACGCGCACCAGCACTTCCTTGACCATACCCGATGAGGGTGATGGGACGTCCATGCTCGCCTTATCACTTTCTAGTGTAATAAGGGCGGTTTCCTTCTGAACAAAGGTTCCCGTGGCCACCAATACTTCGATTACATCTACGCTCTTAAAGCCGCCGATGTCAGGGAGGGGGACTTCGATAATCTTGCTCATGACTAAAAAGCGATATCAGGTTACCGTCGTCGTTTCAGCACGGCGACGGTTGACGAATGCCCACACCCGCGCCGGAGGCAGATTCCCCAACACGAGCCGCGAAGATAAGGGAGAAAACCGCTGAGAAAGGCTGCGCTGAGGACTTAAGTGATAGGTGAATTGGACAAAGATACCGCCTGGATCAAGCACCTCTGATACTGCGCGGACAATGATGGCGACTGCACGAGGCGGTAGCGAGCGCAAAGGCAGCCCGGAAACAACCACGGCGATCCCGCCCTCATCCTGGAGCAGCTCGGCGAGGTGCATCGCATCGCCTTCTACTACGCGCACTCGGGGAAAACGGCTGCGTAGCACGGCAGCCAGGCTCGGTGCCCGCTCAACCACGATCAAGCGCTCTGGAGAGATGCCGCGCGCCAATAATGCTTCGGTTACAGCCCCCGTGCCACCACCAAGTTCGACGACCTTACCCTTGCCGTCGCAGGGCACCGCCGCCGCGATGCGCCTGGCAAGTTGGCGCGAACTAGGCCATACCGCACCCATTTCCCGTGGATTCGTCACCAACTCACGCAGAAACACCGCTGCCGGAGTACGCGAAGCTACCTGGAGTACGCGCTTTATGCCGCGACGCGCAGGATGATGTAGAGAAGCACTAGCAGTAGGCATGGGCAGTTGTAAGGTCGGGAGAGAGGAGTACTAGATCCATGGGCGCTGGCCGCTCATGCACCTTGATTATAACCTATAACGGTAAAACTATTACTAACTATTACAGAACCCACCGGCAAAAACATTCAAGTGCGCATCGGCAACCCGAGACGACTAGGTAAAGCATTGTATTTCTGGATCTTATGTTGCTGCCATGCTCGTTGATCGGGATTACCGACCATAGAACTGGTTGGTGTCGTGTGTCTTCGTGGTGGCTGTCTCGCGGATCCATAAGGATCCCTGCGATACTCAGCTTGAGGGCAGGGAAAGTCAACCCATCGCCCAGAACTCAAAATCCGCACCGGATTGTTTGGTTACGTGTTGACTGCGGGTTTTTGGGGATCTTTCCGCATCGTGGAGCGCGGAGGGTGCCAGATGCGCTGTTTTCCTGTTGTGGTAGCAGCATAGCTGCAGGTGTTGACGATTCTTTGGGTTTTTGGTCGAAACAACACCCGTTGGCGAGATTGGTTGGTCTCGCGATGTTGGTGCATGGGGCATTTCCGCACAATGTTACGACTGCAAGTATCACTGCCGCTATTGTTCGGGCGTAACCTCACCTGCCCGACAACTCAGTGTTTGCTAACAGCATATCGATGCTTGGTGATTCCCGTGTTGGCTATCCTAGCGCCAGCTCGTGCCCTAGCCCTTGTAGCGGCGCAATGAGGATCATGGAGATGAACTGCAGCGCAATAATGACAACGAGCGGTGAGAGATCAATCCCCGACATAGAAGGCAAACGCTTGCGTACCGGATTGAGAAGGGGATAATTAAGGCGATATAAGATCTGTTCTAGCGGATTGGTGCCGGGGCTAACCCAGCTCAACAACGCCCCGATGATGATCGAGAACAGGAAAATATTTAGGGATAGCGCCAATAACTCAGCGATTGCCCACAGCAGCAGGCCGAGCAATCGTGGGGGTTGCCCTTCTATGAGGCAGATTACAGCAAGCTCCATGATCTGAAAACTAATGAGCAAGACTGCTGCAGCCCAATCAATGCCACCGTAGCCGGGAATAACGCGGCGCAGTGGGAAAAGAAGTGGGTCGGTGGTTCTTACTAGGGCGATGGAAAGGGGGTTATAGAAATCTGCGCGCACCCAGCCCAGCAATAATCGCAGCAACAAAGCGAGGATATAGATTCCAAACAAGGAGCTGACGAGGAAAACAATAGCGTCAGTGACATAATGTCCGTTCATTGCTTAGTCTTCTCCGAGGATGGCGGCAAGTTCTTCGGAGCGTACGCGAGCCGCTTCCACTGCGTCGGCAAAGAGTTCTAAGAGGCCACCGGTTTCGAGTACGTTTACTGCGCGCTCGGTTGTTCCTCCGCGTGAGGTGACTCGGGAACGCAGAATAGCCAGTTCTTCATCACTTTCGAGCGCCATCTTAGAGGCCCCGAGTGCTGTCTGGAGGGTGAGGAGACGAGCCATGGGTTCGGGTAGACCTTGGGCGACGGCAGCCCGCTCTAGTGCCTCCATCACCAAAAAGAAATAGGCTGGGCCACTACCAGACAGGGCCGTCACACTGTCCATCATAGATTCTTCTTCGACCCACAGGGCCAGCCCCACGGCACGCATGATGGATTCGGCCTGGCTCCGTCGGCTCACGCCCACCCCGGGCCGTGCATAAAGGGCCGTTGCTCCCGTTTGAACCAGCGCCGGAGTGTTCGGCATGGTGCGCACCAAAGCAACCCCGCCGCCTAGCCAACGGTCGAGGTCGTCGCTACGCACCCCCGCAACGATGGAGACGACGAGTGGTTGGCGTTCTTGCACTACGGTGGCAAGCTCCCGCGCCACCTCTTTGATCACCTGAGGTTTTACGGCCAATACCAGAATATCGGCCACGCGCGCAGCCTCTTCGTTAGAGGACGTGGCGCGTACGCCAAAACGTGCCTGTACCGCTTGACGCTGATCCTCGCCAGGGTCGGTCACCCAAAGCTTGGTTTTGTCGATGCCATCGGCAATCAGGCCCCCCACGAGACTGCGGGCCATGTTGCCGCCGCCAATGAATACGATGGTCGGTTGAGTCATGTTAGGTGTTCCTCCGTAGAGTGAAGTCTACCTGAAACCTGTGGGTGGGATAATGATCATATCGCTGCGCGTAACCACAATCGTTTGGGGTTTGGCGGATTATGCCGCCAGGATGGGCCAGAGAGGGAGTAAATTAGCGGACGATCCCGTAAGATTGTCGTGGTTTCGTCAAAACCACCGCAGCGCATGGCTATTTGGTGGGTGTCGCTTGCCTGACGGTGTTGTGTCGATAAGCGGCTGCGAAGGGTGAACGAGTACCCCAGTGGTGGTAGGATGCTGTCTGTGGGTGGCGGTGAGCCGAGGCTTGCCGCGATTTTCCTCCTCATGCCGATGTAGCGCTTACGTGAGGGAAACGGTTGCTCTAAAAAGGTAATCACCTGTCGTCCATGAGTGCGGATTATTAAGAAGAACAGATTCTAATCTCTGCCCGCGTTGTGTGGGTAGCAACATTCGTCCCGGCGATCACGCGGGATAATTGCAGCAAGAGCGATGAGAACCATGCAGACAAAACTTTCAGAGTCCCAGATCGAACATCGCCTCCACAGTCTCGAGGCACATCTACAGCAGGAAAACCCGGTACTGCTCGAAGTGGTACAAAGCTTCCGAGCATTGGATAGTGTCGCTCGCAAAATGGGTTTCATGCACCACGAAGAATCCTATGCAGGTCATGTGCCGTGGTGGCCGATTGTTACTGTGCTTGGCACCTATTCCTCAGGGAAATCCACATTCATCAACGACTACCTTGGTTATCGTTTACAGATGACCGGCAATCAGGCCGTCGATGACAAGTTTACCGTAATCTCTTATAGCGCTGAAGATGCTGTGCGCGTCTTGCCCGGTTTGGCGCTGGATGCTGACTTGCGCTTTCCTTTCTACAAGATAAGCCGCGAGATTGAATCTGTGGTTTCTGGTGAGGGGCGGCGCATCGATGCCTACCTTCAGCTCAAGACCTGTCCCTCGAAACAGGTGAAAGGCTTGATCCTTATCGATTCGCCTGGTTTTGATGCCGACGAGCAGCGTACCGCCGTGCTGCGTATCACCAAGCACATCATTGGTCTGTCTGATTTGGTGCTGGTGTTCTTCGATGCGCGTCACCCAGAAATGGGTACTATGCAAGATACTTTGCGCCATCTCGTCGAAAATACCATCCATCGCGCCGACTCCAATAAGTTTGTTTTTATCCTAAACCAAATCGACATGACCGCCCGAGAGGACAATGCCGAGGATGTGGTTGCTTCTTGGCAGCGAGCACTCGCCTCTAAAGGATTGACTGCCGGACGGTTTTATCGTACCTACAGTCGTAGTGCTTCGATTCCCATTGAAAACTCCAATGTGCGCGCGCGCTATGAGGCCAAGCGCGACTTGGAGATGGCTGAGATTGAGCGGCGGATGCATCAGGTGAGCATCGAGCGTTCATACCGTATCGTGGGTGCCCTTGAGCGTGCGGTAGGGGACATGGAAGAAAAGGTTGTGCCGCGCTTGCAGGGGATGATCCGGAACTGGCGTAACACAGTGCTAACAATAGAGGGTATCCTACTCGTCGCGGTTATTGCTGCAATACTCATGACTGGGATAACCATGGAAAAGGGAAGCGCCATTGCCCATACCGTTGTTGATACTTTGGGCGCGATTCCGCCCTTGTTGTGGGGAACGGTGGTGCTTCTGGTGCTACTATTGGGGTGGGTACATTTCCGCATTCGGCGTCTTGCTGCTTGGTGGGTAAGCGCCCGCACCCGTAAGGTGCTACAACACGAAGAATTTCTTGAGAACTATATGGCGGCCTTTGCTAAGAATACTCGTTTCTATCGCAGTATTTTCTTAAGTGGCCCAACGGGGTGGACATCTCGCACCAAGATGAAACTAAAGCAGATAATGGCTGGTGCGGGTGGTTATGTGCAAAAACTCAACGATGCTTATACTAACCCATCTGGTCATGAGGAGGCAGTAGCCACCCCGCTGGAGATTAAGATAGAAGAATGAGTGCGTCCGGTAGCCTGCTCCTGCTGGCAGAACGGGTGGGAGCAGGTCTTGGGTGTCTTAGGGTTGATTGAAGGTATTTGGTAATGAGTGAACTTGGTGACGAGTCTAGTGAATTAGATGAATTAGAAGAGACAGGTAATTCACCAACGGGAATCTTTAGGCGTGTAGTATTATTGCTTCTGCGTGGATTGGCGTTGATTGTTGTTCTTGGTCTGCTTGGGTGGGGTGTGCATCGATTAGGTATCGATTCCTTGTTCGATACTGGCTGGATTGATCAACGGGTTCGGGGTCACGGTGTCGCCGGTGGCGTATTGTTTGTGTTGGTCGGTACTGCTTTTACCGCCATTGGAATGCCACGCCAGGTTCTGAGTTTTATGGCCGGTTATGCGTTTGGACTGATTATTGGTACAGAACTGGCGCTTATTGCAACGCTTGCTGGTGCCGCCATTGCCTTTCAGTATGCAAGGTTTATGGGGCGGGCGTTTGTTTTTAGGCATTTCTCGCGTTTTATCAAAAAGATTGACGATTTCATGATGGATCGGACGCTGATCGTCACCATTATTTTGCGTCTTTCCCCGTTTACCAATAACCTAGCAACCAATCTGGCGGGTGGTATCTCTGGTGTACGTCGACTTCCCTTTTTTGCTGGATCGGCGATCGGTTATCTACCCCAAACCGTGATTTTTACGCTGCTTGGATCGGGTGTTAAGCTTGACCCGGCTCTTCGCACGAGCGTAAGTGTTGTGTTATTCGCGACAGCTACCTTGGCGGGTGCCTGGCTTTGGTATAGTTATCGGCGTACATTGTCCAATAAGGGGTAGGATGTAATCGCGGATCCGGACTACAGCATGATGAAAGCCGTCAACCTTGACACCAATTTTGTTAGGTTGGTAACGTGGTTGTTTCAATCTCGTCTTAGTCGAAATAGGATCCTTGAACAGTACGTACTAAGAAGATTGTACTATGACAATTGATGTTGTCTGTCTTGATTTCGAGGCATCTGGTCTAGCGCCGGCAAGCTATCCGATTGAGGTCGCGATCGTTGATGTGGTGACTTGCAAGGTGCAGTCTTGGCTGATTCGTCCGACGGATGTTTGGTTGCAACGTGGTGGCTGGATGCCTGAGGCTGAGGTAATCCATGGTCTATCGTTGCAGCGACTGATTACGGAAGGCGTACCCGTCGAGGCGGTCGCGCAGCAATTGACGAGTGCCCTCCGTGGTCGTCGTGTGCTCTCAGACCGTAAAGAGAGTGATAGCAAATGGTTGCGTGATCTTTACGCAGCGATCGGTCTGCCTACGCCACCGTTTTTATTGGAAGATTTCTATGCCTTTGCCAAACAGGTGGCATCTTTGGTCAACTGTCATGCGGATACCGCTTTTGCCAAAGCGGAGGCGGAGGCTTGGCTAAAGTTCCCGATTCCCCATCGAGCAGAACCAGATGCCAAGCGCAATGCGGAGATTCTACGAATCCTAAAAGGTGATTAGGCCGTTTTCTGTTTGCCGGGTGTTGGGTGTGGGTTGGGGTTGCGCCCTTCTGCAATGTCGAAGACTCAAAGGAAGGGTTGGGTTGCTTGGTAGCGGCGGTGAGAGACGGCCTGGGAGTCTGTTCGTAGCGCCATTGGTGATGTGCCGTTGTGTCCCCTGGCTGGTTTTTGTTGACTATTCACCAAAAGCGCAGACGTTTCTGGCTGAGATCATGAAAAATGCTAACCCAGCGGATCCCAACGTGGGGGATTTAGGATATTCTGCGCGACTCAGTGCCCCACATGTAGGCTCACACTTAGGCGTTTTCAAAGTCCCCTATGCCCCAAAGCGCAGCTACTGCCCAAACATTGTCCACACCTGAGATTTCCGTGGTTGTGCCCGTAAGAAATGAGCAGGACAACATCGTCCCATTGATCAACGAGATCCACGCTGCCCTAGAGGGGGTTACGGATTTTGAGGTTATCTATGTGGATGATGGCAGTGACGATGCAACCCAGTCGCGTCTGACGGAGGCCATGGTCAGCCGTCCGCGTCTGCGGGTGTTGCGTCACCGTTTCTGTTGTGGCCAAAGTACTTCCCTGGTTACCGGAATTCGAGCGGCGCGTGGGCGTTATGTTGCCACCCTAGACGGCGATGGTCAGAACGACCCCGCTGACATACCGGCACTGCTCAATGCGGCCCGCGCTGACCGGGGCTCGGGTGCGTTGCTGATGGCAGGTTGGCGGGCAGAGCGCCATGACACCCGGCTGCGTCGCTTTTCCTCATGGGTTGCCAATAGTGTGCGCGGTCACCTACTGAAGGATCATACCCCGGACACGGGGTGCGGGCTCAAACTGTTTCCAAGGGCTGCGTTTCTGGAATTACCCTATTTCGATCATATGCACCGTTTCCTGCCAGCGTTGTTTATGAGGGCCGGTGGGCGGGTGCAATCAATCCCAGTCAACCACCGACCGCGCACTCGTGGTATCTCTAAGTATGGCCTGCATAACCGTCTGTGGGTGGGGATTGTCGATCTATTCGGTGTGCGATGGTTGCAGGCGCGAGCCAGGATACCGGATATAAAAGAGGTGGGTACCTCGATTGAGGAGGCATTACGCTGATCGCTTGTATCGCGGATCTTGGTTTCATTCTGAAAGTACGCCATCGGCTATGATTATCGATCGCTATATAGCGCGTGAGCTGACTTTTACGCTGCTTGCTGTTTTCGGTATCCTCATGGTGGTTTTGCTGAGCCATCAATCAGTCCGCTATTTGGCCGATGCGGCGGCGGGAGAGATACCTGGGAATATGATCCTGATGCTGATCGGGCTTAAGGCGATCAGCTTTTCGGGATTGGTATTGCCGCTTGCGCTATTTTTGGCTGTGATTGCAAGCCTAGGGCGACTCTACCGAGACAGCGAGATGGTCGTGATGGCGGCATGCGGTGTTGGGTCGCTACGGGTTTTGGGCAGCGTTACCCGTACGGCGGTGATAGTGGGTGTGGTGCTTGCCCTGCTATCACTCTACCTCGACCCCTGGGCGGCTGAGCAACGATCACGGGTGATGGATAGGGCGCGTGCCAAACCAGAGATGTCGGATGTTACCTCTGGCCGTTTCCAGGAATCGGCGCAAGGTGGGGCTGTCTATTTTGTAGAACATCTGGCTCCTGGCGGTAACCTAGAGAATGTCTTTATCCAATACCATCACGCCGATGGAAACAGCGGGATCTTGGTGGCAGAGAGAGGGCGTCAAGAACCAGACCTTCAGACCAAAGATCGTTTCCTGGTTTTGTACGACGGACGTCGTTACGAAAATGTTATCGATAAACAGGAATATCGCATCACGAGCTACCAGCGCTACGGGATTCTCATCCCACTGCCGCATATTGCGACTGGAGAACGCAGGCGTGAGGCAGTTGCAAGTACAGAGCTGTTTTTCTCGACAGCGCCGGGTGATCGAGCGGAGCTTCAGTGGCGTTGGTCGCTGCCCTTATCCGCCGTGCTTTTTGCGGCCCTGGGTGTGCCGCTAAGTCATAGTACACCGAGAGAGGGGCGCTACGGGAGGTTATTTACCGGCATCTTGATCTATGTACTATTCAGTAACCTGTTAAGCGTTGCACGTAACTGGATGGATAGAGGGGTAACCCCCATTGAATTAGGCTTGTGGTGGGTTCATGGTCTGCTGCTGTTGCTGATTGTATCCATGATGATTGACGCGAATGGCTTGCGGGCCTTGCGAGAATGGTTCCGCAGGCCGAGAATGATCAGTTAAACTGACGATTGACAGAAAAATGCATCCTTCTACTGTTCTATTTTCCGGAGAAAAGCCCTTCCCGCTTCTACCAGCGGTGGATCACTATGCGGGTAGCGAAAAGCAGATTAGCAAAGCGCTAGCACTCCAAGGTGAGATGGGGGCGGTATTTGATATTACCTGCGATTGTGAGGATGGTGCTCGGGCTGGCGCAGAGGCAGAACACGCGGCAATGTGTGCTGCCTTGATCAATTCCTCGGACAATCGGTTTGGCCGGGTGGCGGCGCGTATCCACGACATCACCCATCCACATTGGCGTACCGACCTCGAGATCTTGGTTGGTCAGGCCGGCAAACGACTTGCCTTCCTGACGTTACCAAAACCCCGTTCGTTGCATGACGTAATGACGCAGATTACCGAACTGCGTCGGCTAGAAGAGCGTTATGGAATAACTCGCGCCATTCCGGCGCATGTGCTCATCGAAACCCATGGCGCACTAAAGGATGTGTGGGCGATTGCCGCCTTGGTAGGGGTTGAATCGCTTGATTTTGGTATCATGGATTTCGTTAGCGCCCACCATGGCGCTATCCCGCGTGTCGCCATGAAGAGCCCTGCGCAATTCCAGCATCCTTTGGTTGTGCGCGCAAAGTGCGAGATCGCGGTGGCCGCTTTGGGGAACGGGGTGGTGCCCACGCACAATGTTTGTACAGAACTGAAAGATGCCGAGCAAGTGTCTACCGATGCAAGGCGCGCATGTCAGGAATTTGGTTTTTTGCGGATGTGGAGCATCCACCCAAACCAGATTCGCCCAATCTTGGAGGCGATGCGACCGGATTTTACCTTGGTGGGCGAGGCCATTGCTATTCTGACTGCTGCGCAAGAACAAGGATGGGGGCCGATTAAGCACCAGGATCATCTCCACGACCGTGCGTCCTATCGGTACTACTGGCAACTGTTGCAACGCGCCCGATCCACGGGTATGACACTTCCAGCAAAGACAGTGGAGCGGTTCTTTGCGTAAATTTTACCATCACGTTTTGGGTGTTCGTTACCTGGACGAGAGACTAACCCGTTCATTCGTCGGTGCCCCCCTGTTTCCCACTTTATGAGGTCTTTGGTTGTACGATGGATAAACTAGTGATTACTGGCGGGAACCGACTGAACGGTGAGATCCGCGTTTCTGGTGCCAAGAATGCCGCGCTTCCAATCCTCGCAGCTACCTTGCTCGCTGATGAACCCGTGCGCGTCGGAAATGTGCCGCACCTGCGAGACATTACGACCACCATGGAGTTGCTCGGTCGCATGGGGGTTCATTTGGTTGTCGATGAGCGCATGAATATTGAGGTGGATACAAGTACCATCTCTGATTTTTGCGCCCCCTACGAACTTGTCAAGACCATGCGTGCCTCGATTTTGGTATTGGGGCCTCTCGTAGCCCGCTATGGTTGCGCCACCGTTTCTTTGCCTGGTGGATGTGCCATTGGCTCGCGTCCGGTTAATCTCCACCTTGAGGGGCTTGCTGCCATGGGGGCCGAGATCAGCGTGGAGGCGGGTTATATCCATGCGACGGCGAAGCGGCTTAAGGGAGCGCATTTGTTCATGGATTTGGTTACGGTCACGGGGACTGAGAACCTAATGATGGCTGCGACCTTGGCTGACGGTATCACCATTATTGAAAATGCGGCGCGTGAACCTGAGGTCGTGGACTTAGCGCTGTGCCTAAACCAGATGGGAGCGCGTATCCGTGGGGCTGGCACCGATACCATCACCATCGAAGGGGTGGAACGTCTGGGTGGTACCCATTACCATGTTTTACCCGATCGCATTGAGGCGGGAACTTATCTGGTCGGTGCCGCCATTACCGGTGGAAGGGTAAAGCTTAAGGATATCCGCCCGGAATTGCTGGAATCGATCATCCTAAAACTGCGCGAGGCTGGTGCCTATATCGAGTGTGGCCCCGATTGGATCAGTCTGGATATGCAGGGGCGTAGCCCGAGGGCCGTTTCTGTGCATACCGCTCCGTTTCCTGGTTTTCCGACGGATATGCAGGCCCAGTTCATGGCCATGAATGTGGTGGCCGAGGGGGTTGGGACGATTACCGAAAATGTGTTCGAGAATCGCTTTATGCATGTCGAAGAGTTACGGCGGATGGGTGCCAATATCCGCCTTGAGGGCAATACGGCGATTACTAGTGGCTCCAAATATCTGACCGGCGCACAAGTCATGGCGACTGACTTGCGTGCCTCGGCAGGCCTGGTGTTGGCAGGATTGGTGGCACAGGGAGATACTATCGTAGATCGCATCTACCACATTGATCGCGGTTACGAATGTATTGAAGAGAAGCTTTCTCAGCTTGGTGCGCGTATTCGGCGGGTTCCTAGCAGTTATAAAGTATCGCGATAATCTTTAGTATTGTACTACGCTTTGGTAGAGGACATTGAACCAATGAGCAAGACCTTTGATGTGGCTGTTGTTGGTGCTACGGGTGCCGTGGGCGAGGCGATGATTTCGATCCTAGAGGAGAGAAACTTTCCGGTCGGTCGGCTTTACCCGCTAGCTAGCGATCGATCGGCTGGGAGTACTGTCTCTTTTCGTGGGACAGCGGTGCGCGTCCTTAATGTAACGCAACACGATTTTTCCAAGACACCCATTGGGCTCTTCTCGGCTGGTGGTTCTGTCTCCGCTGAGTATGCCCCAAAAGCGGCAGCAGCGGGATGCGTTGTCATTGACAATACTGCGCACTTTCGCTACGAGTCGGATATCCCACTGGTGGTGCCGGAAGTCAATCCGCACGCTATCGCTGACTACCGCAATCGTGGCATTATCGCCAATCCGAACTGTTCTACCATTCAGATGGTGGTGGCGCTAAAACCGATCTACGACGCTGTTGGCATTGAACGCATTAATGTTGCCACCTATCAGGCGGTTTCGGGCACAGGTAAGCCTGCCATAGAAGAGTTGCATCGTCAGATCACCGACCTGCTCAACTTCAAGTCGGTGACGGCGGAGGTTTATCCTAAGCAGATTGCTTTTAATGTACTGCCGCATATTGACATCTTCCTGGACAACGGCTACACCAAAGAAGAGATGAAGATGGTCTGGGAGACCCAGAAGATTATGTGCGATGAAAACATTCTCGTGAACCCAACCACCGTGCGAGTACCCGTTTTTTACGGTCATGCGGAGGCGGTTCATATCGAGACCCGCACCAAGATCACGGCAGAAATGGCGCGGGAGCTACTTGCTAAAGCACCCGGGGTGGTGGTTGTAGACGAGCGGATACCTGGCGGTTATCCAACGCCGATCGAGGCTGCGGGACAGGATCCGGTGTACGTTGGTCGCATCCGTGAGGATATCTCCCATCCTCGTGGTCTTAACCTGTGGGTTGTATCCGACAACGTACGCAAGGGAGCTGCACTGAATAGTGTGCAAATTGCTGAGATTTTGATTAAAGAGTACCTCAGCGGATAGTGGTTGCGTTCCTAATGCAGTCACAACCCTTCCTCAACATCACCTGTCTGGCTTGGCCTATGGTCGGACGGGGGGGGGAGAATATATGGCGTGGAAGTTGACCTTTGTGGTGGCCGTACTGGCAGTCGTGTTGCCCACTGTCGGTTATTCGGTGGGGCTCGGTGGCGTTTCTGTTCATTCCGCACTCAATCAACCTCTGCGTGCAGAGATTGCCGTTTCCTCCGAGGATCAGAAAGACCTCGCGGAGCTGAGTGCGCGAGTTGCAGATGCGAGTGATTTTCAGCGAGCCGGGTTGGATCGGCCTGCGGTGTTGTCACGGCTCCGCTTCGAGGTTATTCATCATGCGGATGGTGGGGCGGTTATTTCTGTGCGCTCCACCGAGCCGATGAGAGAACCTACCATCAACTTTCTTATCGAGATTGCCTGGTCATCCGGACGCCTACTAAGAGAGTACGCCGTCCTATTGGATCCTCCCCGAGCGAACGCCCAATCTTCTGGGTCTCGCCCTGCCAATGCCAATCTTCGCGAACCTGCGCCACCGGAGACTGAGGCAAATGACACGCCACCGAAGGATCTCCCCGACCACTACGGGCCAATTCGCCGCGAAGAGACGCTTTGGCGAGTGGCGGGAAATCTGCGGCCTGACAATACCCTATCTAACCAACAGATCATGGTTGCCTTGATTAAGGTCAATCCGGAGTATTTTGCGGGAGGGAAGGTAAATGTCTTGAAGGCAGGCTCGGTTCTGCGTGTGCCAAGCGTTGAACAGATGCGCGCTCTGAGTCGGAAAGAGGCGATCGCTGAACTTCGCGATCACTATCAACTCTGGCAGGATCAAAAGCCGAATTCTCAAGTGCCTGCGCCTCCCCCACAACGGCAGCCAGCGACTAAACTGACCACCGGGGCACCAAGCGCAGGAGCGATGCCCCCCATAGATCCCTTGCTAGGCAAAAAGCAGAAGGACAGAGAACTACCGCCAGCCGCTCGCTCAGTCACCCAGAAAGGGCCAGGCGGGGTGGCGGATGCGGGTGGTGTTGTTGCGCCGCTGCCTCAGCAGGCCCGCGTAGTTCAAGGGGGCGCTAATGCCAATCAACGCCAAAATGAGGACTTGCAAGGGCGATTGGCTGATCTAGAAGCGCAAATTGCTAAGATGCGCCAGCAGATCCAGAGCAAGGATGAAAACCTCGCGGTTCTGCAGTCCAGGCTTGGCGGTGCCAACGTCCTTCCGGTGGTAGCTGCTCCCACCGTACGCTCGAGTGTGAGCTCAGGTGTGTCAGCGACAACACCGTCATTACCCACGGTTGCGGTGCCTCTTGGTGTGGCAGCGAATACGCAACCGACAACGACTGTGGTGCCCGCTATGGCAACGCCTTCTGGTGTGCCGACCAATGCGCGGACGGTGACCGCTGGGACACCTCCCGTAGCGCCTTCCGGTGCTGCAGCTATCTCGCCGCCGGCAAGAACTGGGGCACCTCCTGTGGTTTCTCCTTCTGGTGTGCCGACCAATGCGCAGCCAGTGATCGCTGGGGCACCTCCTGTTGTTGGGGCAGGCGCGGTCACGCAGCCAAGCTCGTCAGTCCCGCCGGTGATGGCACAATCCACTCCGCGCCCCGCGCCAACTTCGTCGCAGGTTGCCCAACCATCCGTCAAAGCGGTGGCTACGCCCCCGGCGTCCCCGCCAGCGGTACACCCAAAAACTGTGAACACCAGCGAGACGGTGTTCTTCGACCCGGTACTGGTTGGACTGTTGGTCACCCTTGTTGGGACAGCCATTTTGCTGGGAGTCGTGATCGTACGTCGTCGTTCTGCCAGTACCGAGAATGAGGCATTCGCTCATTCTGCTGACCCGGAGGCTGTCCTTGATGCCGAATCCCCACCGGGGGGTGAGAAGAGTGCGTCCTCAATACCGACCGTGACTTTCTCTGAAGCGCCGCGACCAAAGCAAGCCGAAAGACGGTTGGATCAGACACTGGTCGACCCGTTGCCCTTCGCGCAGCGAACCCAGCAAAACGTAGGTGGTGCGACTGGCTCGGCGTTTGGTAAAAACTCCGATCAGATAGTGGTTGATAAAACGCTGGTGTTTGATGCGCAATCATCGCAGTTAGCTGCCGATAAGCAGGCGAGTTTCAATACCATCGTTCAGGATGCGCCGTTTTCTCAAAAAGGTGTTACGCAGGGCGCAAGTCCTTCGCTCGGTGAATCCGATCAGATTATGGAGTTTGATCTTGGTTTCTTGGATGACATGGAAGAAGAAGAGGAGGATATGGTTGCCCTGACGCGGGATTCTAGGTCGTTCTCGTCGCCACCGATTACTACAATGGCCATGCCTGTGGCCCCAGTTTCTCTGCCGACAGCGGTGCCGCAGCCTATGCTGTCCGAGGAATTAGACATCGGTTCGTCGTGGGAGTCGTCATCATCGCAGACGACTGCGCTGAAGCCTCTCGATCTTTCGAGCCATACTCTTGAGTTTTCTCGGCATAGTCCGCCCAGTCTCGCTCAAGCCTCTGCGGACTTGGATGGGTCACTGGATCTTGATCTGATGGGGGCGGGGGAGCTTCCGGAATTTCCCGCATTCGTGCCATCCGCAATGGGAAACGAGTTGGATTTTTCATCACTCGATTCGCCCGACATCTCCCTGCCACAGAAGGATGTACCCGCCCCTGTAGCTGACCTGATGTTTGGGAAAGACGCAGAAGTCTTGGACAATTCCATTTCATTTGATTTGGTCGACATGGATGAGTCGTTTGACTTTTTTGCTGAGAATAAGCACCAGTCGCTTGCTCCGAAGGTGGATCCGGAACAAGAGGCTGGTGTACAGGTCGTGGAGGATGATATTGGGAACACGCTCGCGTTGGCGCAAAGCTATCTGGACTGGGGCGATAAGGAGAGTGCCCGCGAGTTGCTGCGCGAAGTGGTGAATGAAGGAAACGCTGCTCAACGTGAGACGGCCCAATCTTTATTGGCCAAGCTGTAGTAACCGGATGCGTTACGCGCTTGGCTTAGAATACGATGGGAGTGCGTTTCACGGTTGGCAGACTCAGCACGGGATTCGTACCGTACAGGGTTGTGTCGAACAAGCGTTGTCGCGTGTGGCCGATCATCTCATTGAGGTTGTGGTGGCGGGTCGCACCGATGCGGGGGTTCATGCCGGAACTGGTGGGGCGTGTGGGCAGGTTGTTCACTTCGACACCACAGCGCAGCGTTCGCGGCGTGCGTGGGTGTTGGGTGGCAACCTATACCTGCCCCCTGATGTTGCCATCTGCTGGGCTCATGCGGTTCCTGACGATTTTCATGCCCGTTTTTCTGCGCGTTCCCGTCGTTACCGTTACTTCATCCACAACGGCCCAACTCGCCCGGCG
Organism: uncultured Thiotrichales bacterium; assembly: GCA_903881315.1. Lineage (GTDB taxonomy): Bacteria > Pseudomonadota > Gammaproteobacteria > CAIRSR01 > CAIRSR01 > CAIRSR01. Next base: position 20,502 of record CAIRSR010000207.1, read on the forward strand.
CTCGGTCGGGTGCGCCTTACCTGGGAACATCGTCCGTTGGACGTGAGTGCCATGGCTACTGCGGCCCGCTTCCTTTTAGGTGAGCATGATTTTTCCTCCTATCGTGCGCAGGGCTGTCAAGCCAAAAGCCCAATCCGTACCCTCTACCGACTAGAGGTAAGTCGGGAGGGGGAGCGCGGAACCGTCGTGATTGAAGCGGTGGCCAATGCGTTTCTCCAACACATGGTACGCAACATTGCCGGTGTGTTAATGACCATTGGCGCTGGTGAACGTCCGCCTTTGTGGGCGAGGGATGTCTTAGAGAAACGCAACCGATCAGAAGGTGGGGTGACGGCGCGACCGGAGGGGCTGCATCTGGTAGGCGTAGAATATCCACCGGAATTTGGTATTCCCCCAGCGACTGCCTGGGAAGATCGAGGGTTTGGATAACGCGATGCCTTTGCAGCAGTGGCGCAGTCTGGAGAGAAAAGCTTTAGCCCATCTGATCCAGCGGTGGCGGACGGGGTTTGTCCATCAGGCGCTTTTTCCGCCAATCTGTATCCTGTGTGGCAGTCGCGGGGATGGGCTGGACTTATGTGCTGGCTGTCGCGCTGACCTGCCCTGGAACAAAACCGCCTGTCCTCGTTGTGGTAAGGCTCTGTCGATAGCTACCCTGTGCGATAGCTGCCAACAGCACTCTCCGTTCTATGACCGAATCGTGACGGCGTTTGTCTACCAAGCGCCGGTGGATCATCTCCTCAGAACCCTCAAGTTCCACGATCGCCTTGCTCACGCCCGTTTGTTGGGCGAATTATTGGCGGGATGTCTTGCCACCAGGGCGGATCCACTGCCCGAAATGGTCATTCCGATGCCTCTCCACCACACGCGATTACGGGCGCGAGGCTACAGTCAAGCGATGGAATTGGCGCGCCCGCTTGCGCGACGTTTGGGGTTGCCGATAGTATCCGGTGTGTGTCATCGGGTGCGGGCGACCACTGCACAAACCAGCCTAGATATGCGTGCGCGGCGAGACAATGTACGTGGTGCCTTTGCGGTGACGGGGCGGGATCGGATTGTCGGGCGTCGCGTAGCCATCGTGGATGATGTGGTCACAACCGGCCAAACCGTGAACGAACTTGCACGGGTGCTGTGTCAAGCCGGCGCGCGGGAGGTCGAGGTATGGGCGGTCGCAAGAACCCCGCAGTGAGGTTGGGGGGTGTAATGGGATTGGTTTTGTCGCGCACGACAATCAATCGTCAGGTGTTGCTTGGTTCTGGGTTTGCGCTGCTTGCCGCTGTTGGATTCTCTGGTAAGGCAATACTGGTCAAGCTTGCCTACCTACACGGGGTCGATGCCGTTACGCTCCTAGCACTCCGCATGTCCTTTTCCGTGCCCCTTTTTTTTGCCGTGGCCATTTGGAGCCGCAACCAAAACCACTCAAGCCCTCTGAAGAGAGAGGATTGGGGAGCCATCGTTGGTTTAGGTTTTATCGGTTACTATCTATCCAGTCTCTTGGATTTCTTGGGGCTTCTCTATATCTCGGCGGGCCTAGAGCGATTAGTCCTGTTTCTTTACCCAACCATGGTGGTAATCCTCTCGGCGATATTGCTAAAGCGCCCCTTCGGACGACGTGAGTTCTCTTCCCTTGCTTTAAGTTATGCAGGCATTGCGTTGGTTTTTCTACATGATCTCAGCGCTGTTCAGAAAGGCATCGTCCTCGGAACCTTGTTTGTCTTTGCGAGTACGCTTACCTATTCTGTCTACCTGCTTGGTGCCGAGCGACTGATAGCCCGGGTTGGTGCCATCCGTTTCACCGCCTACGCAATGATCGTTGCGAGTATCGCGACTCTCATCCAGTTTGTCCTGACCCATCCGATTGCGGCAATTCAGCAACCAGCGCGGGTCTATCTGCTCAGTATTGCCATGGCGGTCTTTTCGACAGTGATTCCCGTATTCCTACTCTCGGCGGGGATACGCATCATCGGATCAGGGCATGCAGCATTGATCGGTACGGCGGGGCCGGTCTCTACGATATTTATGGCTCAGTATTTCTTGGGCGAGGAGGTTTCATTGCAACAGATCTGTGGCTGCTGCCTGGTATTGGCGGGTGTGGTATCCATTAGTATTAGGAAGTGTGAGAGAGGAGCGTAGAATATCTGTTGGTTACGCTTGCTATCAGCACAGCCCTCACGAGTGATCAGGGGGAGGTCTTTCTGTCGGTGTTGACTGTGCAGCAACGTGGCATCTTGTTTGATCTGGGAGGCTAACAGCGTCCTCTACTGGATGAGATAGTCAATATCCGTTGTGCCATTGCAACCGAACTGCGACGCTTTTTGCGCGGTGAGGCGGCAGTTCAGAAAAAGGTTTTGTCCTTATCAAAACGCTACGGTGAGCTAGATGGGAGGTTTTCCTATCTGGAGGCGACTGCCCTTGCCGTACTCAACAAAACCCTTGCCACGTCACAGAAGGAGCAGATGATGAGGATGCGGCCCACCCATAGGGATTCTCCAAAGGGGCCGTTCCTCTGCTCAGGCCCTATTGATAATCTGAGGATTGGGGGTACTGACTTCCTGTTTGGGGTGTGTCGGCAAACGACCGATTGATGCAGAAAATTATTGGTCACGCCAAAGGGGAGTGCTATCATCAACCGAGCTTATACGCCCGCACCATAAGAAGCCATCGCCATGAGTCTGCTCCGCACCAAACCAATTATCGAACATCCTGCTTCTGAGCTGCATCGTTGCCTAAGTGCGTTGGATCTTACCCTGCTTGGTATCGGTGCCATCATCGGCGCTGGTATCTTTGTCCTTACGGGTGTTGCGGCAGCCACCAAGGCGGGGCCTGCCATCGTTTTCTCCTACGTGCTGGCCGGGTTTGCTTGCGCCTTTGCGGCCCTCGCCTACGCTGAATTGTCCGCTGCGATTGGGGGCTGCGGTAGCGCCTATGGTTATGCCTACGCGGGGTTGGGTGAACTGATCGCCTGGATTATCGGATGGGATCTCGTCTTGGAGTATGGCCTGTCGACCCCGACGGTTGCTATTGGTTGGTCGGGCTATGTGGCCAATGGTCTGGCGGCGGCAGGCGTGACACTCTCCGGTGCTTTGCTCCATGCGCCTGGGGATGGCGGTATGGTCAATCTTCCTGCCCTGTTGATTATTCTGCTGCTGGCCGTGTTTCTGTCTATCGGCGTACAGGTGAGTGCTCGTTTTAACGCCACGATGGTTTTCGTGAAACTTCTCGCCATTACTGTGTTTATTGTGGTGGCGTCGCGCCACATCGAACCCGCTTACTGGCACCCGTTCATGCCAAACGGTTGGAGTGGCGTCACTGCCGGAGCGGCCTATATCTTCTTTGCCTATATCGGGTTTGACGCCGTATCCACAGCGGCGGAAGAGTCCATCAATCCGAAGCGCGACCTCCCAATTGGCATTCTTGCCTCGCTTGGTGTGTGTACTGCGATCTACGTGGTCGTCTCTGCCCTGCTTACTGGGGTTGTCTCCTACCAGAGCTTAAATGTGTCCTCTCCGGTAGCCGATGTGTTGCTACGTTTGGGTTATCACTGGGCGTCTGGGTTCATCGCTGCTGGTGCCATTGCTGGGCTCACGACTGTAATGCTTGTGCTTTTTTACGGTCTCACCCGCATCTTTCTTGCCATGGCGCGGGATGGATTACTGCCGCCCCTGTTTGCTCAGGTGCATCCACGGACTCGTACGCCCCTCAAGGTAATCCTCGTCACCGGGGTATTTATGGCCTTTGTGGCAGGCTTTGTCCCCCTGGAACAGGTCACAAAGCTTGTTAATTTTGGCACCCTTGCGGCATTTGTGTTGGTCTGTTTTGGGGTGATTATGCTGCGCTACACCCACCCCGACCTTCCGCGCCCGTTTCGCACACCATTTAGCCCCCTGGTGCCGACCCTCGGTATCATCTTCTGCGCGTATCTCATGGCAAGCCTGCCGGCAGTGACCTGGCTTGGTTTTGCGGTATGGCTTGCCATTGGTCTCGTGTTTTATTTTGGTTATTCTCGGAAGCACAGTTTGCTTGCAACCGTGCCTTTGTCTTCACCTGGCTCTGCAGACGCTTGTCATGTCAGCGAATAACCTTCCCTGGTGCCCTTTAATGTTAGTCCGGAGCATGTATGGCTTTTGTCACGTTTGAGAAAAAGAATCACGGTGTCAAGAACAAAGACCTTGATGAGCAGCATCAACAAATCTTTGACGCAGTGAATGCGCTGTACGACGCAGCAATGAAGCAGAAAGACAAGAAAACCTTGACCAAGCTTTTTGAAAACCTGGTAACTTCTACTGTATCTCACTTTGTTGCCGAGGAAAAGCTGATGCAGAAATACGAATATCCTCGCTACGCGACTCACAAGAAAGAACACGATGACCTAACCAAGCAAATCACGGATATGTTGAACAATTTTATCAAGGGAAATGGCGTTGTAGCACAGACTCATCTATACTTTATCAAGGATTGGCTCTATAAACACATTGTCCAATCGGATCTGCTCTACGTGGATCACATCTTTTACCACTCGCTCGATACCTCTCAACACCGAGATCAATAATATGGCGAATTCGTCTTACCTGGACGCAATCAAATGGACTGAAGATGGGCTTGTGCCGGCAATTGCCCAGGATGCTGCAAGCGGCGAGATCTTGATGTTTGCCTGGATGAACCGAGAGTCACTTGCCCTTACCCTTGCCGAGGGGCGCGCCGTTTATTGGTCACGATCACGTAACCGTCTCTGGCGCAAGGGAGAAGAGTCTGGCAATGTGCAACAATTGGTCGAACTCCGCCTTGATTGTGATAAAGACGTGATCCTGATGAAGGTGGAGCAGCTCGGTGGCATTGCTTGCCACACTGGGCGGCGCAGTTGTTTTTTCCACCGCATGGAAGATGGGCGCTGGGTCGAGGTTGACCCGGTCGTGAAAGATCCGGCGACCATGTATAGCCATTAGGTACGGGACAAAGTGTTTGCCGATGCCAGATTATAATCCCTTACTCGCACCTTCCGATATCCTTGTCCAGTTGGCGCGGGTGCTTGAGGAGCGTAAGGCCGCTGATCCACGCACTTCTTATGTTGCGCAGCTTTACGCGAAAGGCACAGATGCCATCCTAAAAAAGGTGGGCGAGGAGGCAACCGAGGTGGTGATCGCCGCCAAGGGGGGCGATTCAGCGGCCCTGATCCACGAGGTCGCTGATCTCTGGTTCCATACCCTCGTGCTCCTTGCGGAGCGGGGGCTTGGCCCTCGGGAGGTAATGGATGAGTTGGCGAGCCGTTTTGGTCTTTCTGGGTTGGCAGAGTTTGCCGCCCGCCACGCACCCAAGGAGCAAGCATGAGCCATTGTCTATTCTGTCAGATCATCGCCGGTGCCCTTCCGGCTACGCGCCTCTATGAAGACGAGCAGGTCGTCGTAATCCCTGACAAATTTCCCAAGGCCGATGTCCATCTTTTGGTGTTACCACGCATTCACATCCCGAGCTTGCGTGAGGTGACCGCCGAACATGACGCGCTGATGGCGCACATCGTACGCCTGCTGCCCAAGGTCGCGTATGACAATGGCCTGGTGGATGGCTTCCGAACCGTGATCAACACCGGCACGGGTGGTGGTCAGGAGATCTACCACATCCATTTCCATGTTATGGGCAAGCGTCTGCCTGCTGGGGTCATGTAGAGTTACTCAAGCGGCAGTCTGGCCAGCACCTGATCAGGCGTAAGCTGCTGCAGGCACGCCAAGTGGTTTTCGGGGCAGGTGCGTTGCATGCAGGGGCTGCACGGCAGGCTAAGGCGCAGAATGTTTGCCTGTGGCGAGAGCGGTGGCGTGTTGGTTGGGTCAGAGGAACCAAACAGCGCTATCAGTGGGCGGTTCAAAGCGGCAGCAATGTGCATCAACCCCGAGTCGTTGGAGACGACTGCGGTGGCAAGCGCGAGGAGATCGACCACATCGGGGAGGGTTGTACGTCCCGCAAGGTCGATGGCGGCTCCGCGTAGGTGTTGTTGTATCTCGGCAGTGGTGGTGGTGTCGCGTGCTGACCCAAACAACCACACCTGCCAGTTATGGGCGATGGCTTGGCTTGCAACCTCGGCAAAGTAGGCAGTTGGCCAGCGCTTGGCAGGGCCGTACTCGGCCCCTGGACAAAGTGCGAGCACTGGCCCGGTGGGGTGTTCCATACCCAGTTTGGCAAGGACAACCGCAAGGTTGTCCTTATCTTCCGCTAGGCGTGGTAACGGCAATGGGGAGGGCGGAGTTTCGTTAGGCTCCAAACCGAGCGCCACGAAGCGGTCAACGGTGCGTTTTGCGGACACGGCTCGGGTGTCGTTTAGCAGTCCCCACCGCAGTTCCCCGAGGTATCCGGTACGGCGTGTCGCCCGGGCGAAGTAGGGCACCAGTGCTGCCTTAAAGGATCGGGGAAGGACGATGGCCTGCTGATAGTGGCGTTTGCGTAAAACCTGCCCCATGCGCCATCGGGTCGATAATCCGAATGTGCCGTGGCCAATCGGTAGCACGAAGGTGTCTCGAACCTCTGGCATACGCGCTAACAAGGGCGCTGTCCACGGCGGTGCGATGGTGTCGATGGAGGTGTTGGCGGCGCGTTCTTTCAGTACACGGAACAGGCTCTGTGCCATAACCAGATCGCCAACCCAAGCCGGACAAACTACCAGTACGCAATCTTGCTTATCCATCGTTGTCGGAGTGTACCGTGTCTCGGTTCATCATGGTGTTACGGTGGCTTGTCTTTTCGTTGCTCGTGCTCTTGGCAGCGAGCGCCAGCGCTCGTGTTGCGTCCTACGAGGGGCGAGTACTGCGTGTCGTCGATGGCGACACGCTCGTTCTACGATCCTCGTACCAGGTAGTCAGGATACGGCTTGCCGAGATAGACGCCCCAGAACATGATCAGCCTTATGGCACGGAAGCCCGCAATGCCCTGGCGAACATGGTCAATGGGCGTATGATACGCATTGTTGCCATCGGTCACGACCGCTATGGGCGTGTGGTGGCGCGACTTTATGCGGATGGTCTCGACGTCAATGCCGCACTGGTTGAAGAGGGCAGTGCTTGGGTCTATCCCCAGTACGCCCATGATCCTAACCTCTATACGGCACAGCGGGAAGCCCGTAATGCGGGACGCGGCCTGTGGGCACAAGAAAACCCGATACCCCCTTGGGAATGGCGCAGACGACAACACGGCTATTTCCGATAAGGGCGATACTGAGTAGAATAACCCCCATCAGGTGAGAAAATTGGTTTTCTGCACCGGCGGCGTAACATAGACAGAATCTAGATAGTATTGTGGGCCGATGATCGGCCCGTGGAGTGATTGATGTTCGATAAGCGTAGCGGTTTCGTCCTTGGTGCTGGCACAGTTCTTGGTTTGTCCCTTGGTCTTGGGCATAGCGTGAGCGCTCAGCGCGACGCCACCTCTCCAGAGACCCTACCCCTGGAAGAGTTGCGGGTGTTCTCGGAGGTCTTTGGACGCATCAAAACCGATTATGTTAAACCCGTTGATGACAAGGTTTTGTTAGAAAACGCCATCCGAGGGATGCTTTCTGGCCTTGATCCCCACTCTGCCTACCTAGATGCGGATGCCTACAAGGAACTGCAAGTAGCAACCTCTGGCCAGTTTGGCGGACTTGGTATTGAGGTTGGCATGGAGGATGGGTTTGTCAAGGTGATCTCCCCGATTGACGATACTCCGGCAAAACGTGCGGGGATAGAGTCCGGTGATCTCATTATTCGTCTTGATGATACGCCAGTCAAAGGACTCTCCCTTGCTGAAGCGGTAAAGTTGATGCGCGGTCAGCCCGGCACCGAGATTCTTCTCACGATTGTGCGCGAAGGCCAACAGAACCCTCTAAAAATAAAGATCAAGCGGGATATTATCCAGGTTCGGAGTGTTAAATCGCGCACCCTAGAGCCCGGTTACGGTTACATCCGTATCACCCAGTTCCAGTCCCAGACGGAGAGCAATCTCCAGGAAGAGATGGATAAACTGAAGCACGATAGTAAAGGTAAGCTTAAAGGTTTGGTGATCGACCTTCGCAATAATCCCGGCGGGGTGTTGAATGCTGCGGTTGCGGTTTCCGATGCATTCCTCGAGAAAGGTCTGATTGTCTACACCGATGGTCGGATCAAAGATTCCCAAGTGCGTTACAGTGCCACCCCGGGTGACATTATGGATGGCGCCCCGATCGTGGTGCTGGTCAATGGTGGGTCAGCGTCTGCCTCTGAGATTGTGGCGGGGGCGCTCCAGGATCATCATCGTGCCATCGTAATGGGCCAGAAGACCTTCGGGAAGGGTTCTGTACAAACCATCTTGCCCATGAAAGAGGGGGATGCGGCGCTGAAACTTACCACTGCGCTTTACTTCACCCCTTCCGGGCGCTCTATCCAGGCTGAGGGGATCCAGCCCGATATTGCCCTAGAGAACGTGAAGGTGGCCTCAGCGACCAGCGACCTCGATGCGTTAGCCCTCAAGGAAGCTGATCTTAGCCACCACCTTTCAAAGGGTGGTTCTGAGCAGAGGGAACAAAAGGGGACTGTCGATCAAAAGGTCAAGGAGGGCGGTGAGACGGACAAAGACATGAAGGGAGGCAAGGGCGGCAAATCCAGCAAGGGTTCTGATGGTGAAGAGTCCGCAGTTAAGGATTTTCAGGTCTACGAGGCATTGAACGTATTGAAAGGGATGTCTCTTGTCCAAGCGCACAGCGCCGATCGGAATTAGCGCGTGTGGCGTGGACAGCGCTGCAGTGTCGGTTTGGATTAGGTATTCTACTGGCAGCCTGGGCCGCGTTGGTGGTAGCGGGCCAGGCTGTCCCAAGCATTAGCCTTATCATTGATGACGTAGGCTATACCCTTGCACCGGGTTTGCGAGTGGTTGCGCTGCCTGCGCCGTTGGCGTGTAGTATCATCCCCTATACCCCCTACGCCGCCCAACTCGCAGAAGCAGCGCACCGCGCTAACAAAGAGGTGATGCTGCACGTCCCCATGGAATCAGAGGATGGATCGCCCCTTGGCCCCGGTGGGCTTACCCATGCCATGGCCCATGCCGAACTATCCCGGGTGCTACGCGCAGACCTCGCTCTCGTCCCCTACGTTCGTGGTGTGAATAACCACATGGGCAGTCTGTTGACCAAGGATGCGACGGTGATGGCCTGGATCATGGCAGAATTAAAGGGACAGGATTCGCTATTTTTTATAGACAGCCGAACGACACCGGCTACCGTTGCCTTAGACACGGCGCAAAAGGTGGGTCTTGTTGCAACGCGCCGCGATCTGTTTCTGGATAATGTGCCCGAAGCGAGCGCAATACGCACCCAGTTTGCCCGTTTGGTGGCCTTGGCGCGTCTTCAGGGCACTGCCGTGGGTATCGCGCATCCGCGTCCGGCGACACTCGCTGTTCTGGCGGATCTGTTGCCGCGACTTTCTGGTCTGGGGGTACGCCTCGCCCCTATCTCTGAAACGGTCGTGCGCCGCGCCTCTAACCCCGAGTTGCTTGCCCATAACCCGTATGGGGCGCTTCCTGGTGCTGATCATATCTTTGATAAGAAAGCGCAATAGCCTTCTTTCTTATCCATCTCTCCGTGGTTGCGAAGGTTTTGCCACATACATCAGAATCGGGTGTAGTTTATGAGGGCTCCGTGCGTTCATCTTCTGGCCGTCTTGTGATATGACCCTGACTGAACTTCGCTATATCGTTTCCCTCGCGCATGAGCGCCATTTTGGTCGCGCTGCCGAAGCCTGTTCTGTGAGTCAGCCAACGCTCAGCATCGCCGTAAAAAAACTAGAGGAGGAGCTTGGCGTCATCCTGTTTGAACGCACCCGTTTTGAGGTGGCGATTACGCCGATCGGCAGACGGATTGTCGAACGTGCGCGAGGGGTGTTGAATGACATGGAAGACATCAAGAACATTGCCCGCCAAGCCCGCGACCCGTGTGATGGTCTGTTACGCATCGGGGCAATCTATACCATCGGGCCGTATCTGTTTCCGCGTCTCGTGCCAGCCCTTCATCAGTTGGCACCGCACATGCCGCTTATCATTGAGGAGAACTATACCGCGCGGCTCCGCGAGCGTCTCTTGCAGGGGGAGCTGGATGCGGTGTTGGTGTGTCTTCCCTTTGAGGAGTCGGGTGTTGTGACGCTCCCGCTCTATGATGAGCCGTTTGTGGTCATGCTCCCCGCCGGGCATCCGTGGGTACACCTTGATGCCATCGCAACCGCTGATCTTGCCTCGCAGACCGTGCTGCTACTTGGGGCCGGTCACTGTTTCCGCGATCAGGTTGTGGCTCTATGTCCGCACTGTAGCGAACCGCCCGCAACCGAGAGCGGCCTACAGCGAACCGTGGAGGCAAGTTCCCTAGAGACCATCCGTTACATGGTGGCCTCGGGTTTAGGGATTACGGTCTTGCCCGGTACTGCGGTTGCCGGGCACTACGCTTCTGCCTTTACCGCAATCCGTCCCTTTCAATCCCCCCCTCTGCGGCGCGTCGGGCTGGCATGGCGGGTGAGCTTCCCGCGTCCCCAGGTTATTGATGTCCTCCGCGAGGCCGTCCGCAGGTGCGCCCTGGACTGTGTGAGCTATCTTCGTTGATAGCGTGGTGCTATCAATCAATTTGTATTACTTAATTAGCTCAAACCAGTGACGGGGGGTATAGTATGTCTCACCATAAAGACAGAAACCCCTACCCGATAATGCAGGAGATTGTGGATGCAAACCCTAATCAACACCGAGATCAAGCCGTTTAGCGCTACCTCTTTCCAGAATGGCCGCTTCGACCAGATAACCGAGGCTTCTCTGAAGGGAAAGTGGTCGGTCGTATTCTTTTACCCTGCTGATTTTACCTTCGTCTGCCCAACCGAGCTTGGCGATCTGGCAGATAACTATGCCGAATTCCAGAAGATGGGTGTTGAGATCTATGCGGTCTCCACGGACACCCATTTTACCCACAAGGCCTGGCATGATACCTCTGATACCATCGGCAAGATCCGCTACCCCATGGTGGGCGATCCAACCGGTACCATTACCCGCAATTTTGGTGTGATGATCGAGGAAGCCGGCCTTGCTGAGCGCGGCACCTTTGTCATCGACCCCCAAGGCAGGATCCAGATCATCGAGATCAATGCGGGTGGCATTGGCCGCGATGCGGCTGAATTGCTGCGTAAGGTTAAGGCCGCCCAATACGTTGCCTCGCACCCAGGTGAGGTCTGCCCCGCCAAGTGGAAGGAGGGTGCCTCTACCCTGACCCCATCGTTGGACTTGGTTGGCAAGATCTAAATCCCTTGCCTCCCGCCCCATGCGGAGGAGGTTGACCGGATTATTTGTAAAGGCGTCGGTTTGATGACATACCGGCGCCTTTTTTGTTGGGCCCTTGTTAGGAAAACCGCCATGCTCGATACCAATATCAAATCTCAGTTGAAGACCTATCTCGAAAGGCTGGTCGCCCCCATTGAATTGGTTGCCTCCCTCGACGATAGCCCGAAGTCGGGGGAAATGCGTGCCTTGCTTCAGGATATTGTTTCTATATCAAGCAAGGTGACTCTCCTAGAGAATGGTCACGATGTTCGGCGTCCTTCGTTCTCGATCGGTCGTGTTGGCGAACCCAGCCGAATGCGTTTTGCCGCCATCCCTATGGGGCATGAGTTTACGTCGCTCATCCTCGCACTACTGCAAGCCAGCGGTTATCCGCCCAAGGTAGAGGATGGTGTCCGCGAACAGATTCGCTCATTGTCTGGTGAGTTTCACTTCGAGACCTACCTCTCGCTGTCTTGTCAGAATTGTCCCGATGTCGTTCAGGCGATCAACATCATGGCGGCGCTGAATCCAAAGGTTACCCACGTCATGATTGATGGGGCCTTGTTTCTCGACGAGGTCACCGATCGCCAGATCATGGCCGTCCCTTCTGTGTACCTAAACGGCCAAGCATTTGCCCAAGGTCGCCAGAGTATCGAGGAGATCCTTGCTAAACTCGATACCGGCACAGCGGCGCGTCAGGCAGAAGAATTATGGCAAAAGGCTCCCTTTGACGTTTTGGTTGTGGGTGGTGGCCCGGCGAGTGCTTCGGCTGCTGTGTATGCAGCCCGTAAGGGGGTTCGTACTGGTATCGTGGCCGAGCGTTTCGGTGGGCAGGTGTTGGATACCATGGCCATCGAGAATCTCATCTCGGTGCCTTACACAGAAGGCCCGCGCCTCAGTCGTGCTCTAGAAGAGCATGTCAGAGAGTACGAGGTTGACATCATGAACCTGCAACGAGCCGAAGCGCTTTCTCCGGCCACCGAAGGCGGGCTTCATGAACTGAGGCTTGTGAGTGGCGCAGTCCTCAAGGCAAGGACGCTCATCATCGCAACCGGTGCGCGTTGGCGTGAAATGAATGTCCCGGGTGAGAAGGAGTATCGTGGTCGTGGGGTCGCCTATTGTCCGCATTGTGATGGGCCGCTCTTCAAGGGAAAGCGGGTAGCCGTCATTGGTGGTGGTAATTCCGGTGCGGAGGCTGCCATTGATCTCGCTGGTATCGTGACCCATGTCACTCTGCTGGAATTTATGGATAGCTTACGTGCCGATCTGGTGTTGCAGAAAAAATTGATGAGTCTGCCCAATGTAACCGTGATTAGTAGCGCTCAGTCAACAGAGGTAACCGGTGACGGTAACAAGGTCAATGGATTGGTTTACACGGACAGGAAGAGTAACGAGAGTCGAACGATTGAACTCGAGGGTATCTTTGTTCAGATCGGCCTTTTGCCGAACACGGATTGGCTACAGGGTACGCTTGAGCTTTCTCGTCATGGTGAAATCATCGTAGACGCACGAGGCCAAACCTCTTCGCCTGGCGTATTTGCTGCGGGGGACTGCACCACGGTTCCCTATAAACAGATCATTATCGCGATGGGAGAAGGCGCGAAGGCGAGTCTTGCCGCCTTCGATTATCTGATACGGTCGTCTACGTCAAGCGGATAGATAGCGCTAAACCCCCCTCCACGTTGTCGCTCAGCACAACGTGGCGGGGGGCTCACCTCCCTTTTTGCTATGCCTTGCCCGAGCGGATATAACGAATCGCCCGATCGAGGCGTGCAAGGGTGCGCTCCTGGCCGAGCAGTGCAAGGGTGACATCAATGGGAGGAGAGGCGGTTTTTCCGCATACCGCCACCCGAATCGGCTGGGCGAGTTTCCCGAGTTTGAGTTGGTAATCCTCGGCGCATTGCGCAATGGTTGCGTGCAATAATTCTGTGCGCCATTCGCCTAGCTGACTAAGACGATTGCGTAGTTCTTCGAGTGCCGGAAGTATTTCGGGGCGGAGGTTTTTCTCTGCTACGTCGGGTGCAAAGCTCGTGAAATCACGGTAGAAAAACTCGCTATTGGCGGCCATTTCCACTAGCGTCTTGGCACGCTCGCGCTGGGCGATGACGATCTCGGTGAGGCTTGGGCCCTCTTGGGGGTCAATACCTAGTTTGCTAAGGTGATAACGCAGGTGTTCTGCAACGTGTGCTGGATCGGTGGTCTTTAGGTATTGTTGATTGAGCCACAACAATTTATCAGGGTTAAACGTAGAAGAAGAAAGATTTACATCTCGAATATCGAAGAGTGCAATCATCTCGTCGATTGAAAAGATCTCCTGGTCGCCATGAGACCAACCCAGGCGTACCAGATAATTCAGTAATGCTTCTGGCAGATAGCCGTCTTCGCGATAGGAGATTACGCTTACTGCGCCATGGCGTTTGCTAAGGCGCCCTCCATCCGACCCCAGGATCATCGGGACATGGGCATAAGCGGGTATTGAGGCTCCTAAGGCCTTGAGTAGGTTGATCTGGCGGGGGGTATTATTGAGGTGATCGTCGCCACGAATCACATGGGTCACGGCCATGTCCCAGTCATCCACCACGACGGTAAAATTATAGGTGGGGGTGCCGTCCGAGCGCACGATAATGAGGTCATCTAGGGTATCGTTTTGAAAGGTTACTGCCCCATGGATGAGATCAGGGACGATAGTTGCGCCCTCGGTTGGATTGCGAAAACGGATAACCGGCGCAATTCCCTCACGCGCCTCTTGACGGCGCCAGCAACGACCATCGTAGCGGGGTTTTTCTTTGTGCGCCATCTGGTCGTTACGCATCTGCTCCAATTCTTCTTTGCTGCAATAACAGTGATAGGCCTTTTTCTCCGCAAGAAGTTGTGCAGCGACGGCACGATAGCGTTCAAAACGATGGGTCTGATAAAACGGCCCGGCGTTATATTCTAGGCCGAGCCACGCCATCCCCTCTAGTATGGCTTGCACCGATTCTGCGGTTGACCGCTCTAGGTCGGTATCCTCTATGCGTAGGATAAAATTACCCCCGTGCCTGCGTGCATATAACCAAGAGAACAGGGCGGTACGTGCGCCACCGATGTGAAGATAGCCAGTTGGGCTGGGGGCAAAACGGGTGCAAGGGGGCATGGATTTTTCCAGATACTCGGTTAAAGGGATTCATTATCACTGCATACGGTACTGCATTCTCATTGATACGAAACTTCCCCTTGATTTTACATCAATATCGATCGATACTGGGCTTCCATCGCCAGGTTCCCTGTCATGGCTCAACATCTACTGGACGTTCGCAATACCCTCTGCCCTATGCCCGTGATTCGCACCCAAAATCGGGTTGCCAACCTAGCTCCCGGCGAGATTCTGGAAGTGGTAGCAACCGACCCTGGTGTAATGGCGGATATCCCTTCGTGGGCCAAGATGAACGGTCATCACCCCCTCAAAACCTACCGTGAGGGCCCTGATATTTTCGTGGTCATTCAGGTGGGTGGGCAGTGAGCGTATACCAGGCAGTCGACAATCAGCGCTACCAAGATTCGCAAAAGGTCAATTGGATAGGCACTGGTGCGGACGCCGTTCTTACGGTCATCAAGATTGCTTTTGGAATGGCTGGGCATTCCCAATCGCTTGTGGCGGATGGATTTCATTCCTTCGCAGATGTCATTGCAGACCTGGTGGTACTGTTTGCAACCAACCGTGGCAAGGAAGGCCCAGATGCGGAGCATCCCTATGGTCATGCACGCATAGAGACCGCTGCCTCGGTAGTGATGGGGCTGGTTCTGTTTATCATCGCCGTTGGCCTGATGTGGGACGCAATCGAACGCCTGTTCCATCCAGCCCAATTGCTCGTTCCGAGTCATACCCCTCTTTATATCGCAGGGTTTGCGATGTTGGTCAAGGAGTCCCTTTATTGGTACACCATGGCCATGGCGCGTCGCTACCGATCCCCCCTACTGCGCGCTAACGCCTGGCACCATCGATCTGACTCGATATCCTCGTTGGTGGTTCTGGTTGGTGTTGCTGGTACCCTGGCTGGTTTACACTACCTAGATGCGATCGGGGCGGTGGTCGTCGGGCTGCTGATTGTCCATGTGGCGTGGGAGCTTTCGTCGAATGCCGTGCGGGAGTTGGTCGATACCGGCCTCTCGAAAGAACAGGTCGACGCCATACGGCGTGCAATACTGGCGGTGGATGGGGTGCAGACCCTGCATCTGTTACGCACCCGCCACATGGGATCCAATGCCCTGGTAGACGTTCACATTACGCTCTCCAACTCTGCGATTAGTGTTTCGGAGGGCCATCAGGTGAGCGAGGAGGTACGCGCCAAACTCATTCAGGAGATCGATGAGGTGGCGGATGTGACGGTGCATATCGATCCGGAGGATGATGAGCAGCAGTCCAGTTGTACCCATCTCCCGTTGCGTGACAAAATCCTTACCCGATTGGACAAGGTATGGGCTGAGGTCGATGCAGTGCGCCATATGCGCGAGGTGGTTATCCACTATCTGGATGGACAGGTTCATGTGGATGTCGTGATGCCGCTCTCTGTTTTGGCGGAGGGTGCGGGTGCGGTACGCCATGCAAGTCAGATTGGTGACGCGCTCCGTGAGGCCGCTCGTTCTGATCCCGACCTCGGGCGCATACGAGTGCGTTTTGAGTAAAGTTCTTTTCGTTTAAGTAGTAGACTTTTATAAGATCTGACCCGACTGGCCCGCGGGAAGGTCTCCATCTTAGGCCAATCCTCTTACCCTGGAGAAGTAGATGATGTCCCCTTCTGACGTAATCAAGGCAATGCAAGAAAATGAGGTGAAGTTTGTTGATTTTCGGTTCACTGATACCCGTGGGAAGGAGCAGCACGTTACTGTACCAGCGAGAACTGTCACCGAGGATGTCTTTACTGATGGCAAGATGTTTGATGGCTCTTCTATTTCTGGTTGGAAGGGTATCCAAGAGTCAGACATGATTCTTATGCCTGAGGCTGGCACAGCCGTGATGGATCCGTTCACCGATGAGCCAACCCTCAATTTGCGTTGCGATGTTATTGAGCCGAGCACCATGGAAGGATATGAGCGCGATCCGCGTTCTCTTGCCAAACGTGCCGAAGCCTACCTGCAATCCACCGGCATTGCGGA
>CAIRSR010000208.1 GCA_903881315.1 uncultured Thiotrichales bacterium
CAACGCCTGCCACATGGGCAACCCCACCATGCAAAGTCCTCATACACCATAGCCTCATGTCGAGAAAATGGTATTGTATCAACTAATTACTACTTCTTCATAAAATCTGTCGGGTGGTAAGCTCATGGATTTTCTAATCCAACTACGCGAAGGTGATGTCGGGAGATTAGCTGACGCTGCAAAAACATTGGGTCGGTATGCATTGACATTGGGTCGGTATGTATTGACATTGGGTCGGTATGCATTGATTGGTATCGTTCTTTTATCCATAGGCCCTAGTTTAAATAGTGCTTTCCTGCGCGTTGTGTATGGTGATTCTGGTGTCGGTGATCGCGCCAAGGGTCAAAGCGCCAGCGCCCCCGCTCTTCAGCCACCCGCCGTCGAACAGAGCCAGGCGCGCAACGCTCCACCAGCGCAGTGCGAGTCTTCCTCCGCCCAGCCGCCCACCCAGCCGCTCTCAACAGCGTGGAGCACGCCTCCGTCTAGCAAACCACAGAGCGACCAGCGGTTGGGTATGGGTAGGGGTATCCAGCGTCCGGCCCCCCCCTTCCATAAGCAGCCCCATCAGGAAGTACCCCCCCTCGCCGACGGGCAGCCTCCTGCCCCTGAACAGGGCATATCTAATAAGGGCGCTCAACGACGTGAGCATACCGTTGAACACCTGAATGGTCTCCCCACCAGCTCGGCCTCGCCTCTGCCCCAGTCGCGGTTCCATGGAGCCTCGCCTACCCGAATCGAGGGTCTTGATGGCATATCGGTGCGGTGATGCTCTCCATTCCCTCACGTTCGCTGTTCTGTGGCTCCCTAGGGGGTGTGCGTGTAGCCGTTTTGCTTGCGGCCACTGCCCTAGGGGTCGCGGGTTGCGCGAATGCTCCTGGTTTCGCCCGAGTGAGGTTTGACCTTAGCCGGGCGGGATTGCTTCCGCCGAGCTTGCCGCCAACTTTGAAGTTGGTGCTGAGTGTGCGTGATGACAAAATTCAGAGCAATATGGTGATCGGCGATATGGGGTGCTTAAAAACCCTGTTTGTCGCCCCCGGGGATTTTGACGCCGACGAGGGTGGGGTTGTCATTAAGATTACACCTGGGTCTGATACTTGCAGTACAGTGGGCAAGTACTATCTCGTCGATATACCCAACATCAGAGAATTAGTGATTGGGGTGGATGCTCGCCTGATCGAGAATCCCGACTTGAAAGACCTCCCTACAGCACCTGATAGGATTCAGATTACCGTGGTTGTGCGAAACGGGATTGTAGCGAGTCATCGTATAAATAATGCCGATGCTAGGACGATCGGCCTGAAAATGGCGGCAGTCACCGACTCAATACCGCGAATAGCTAAGATCTATTCGGATATATATGCAGAGGATGAGTGGTTGGTTGAATTACCAACTAAGGATGGTATTTCCATAGTTACAGCCGAAAAGCGCAGGCGGGTTTAGATGTTTCGGAGAAGGGTGCGCCATTTTGTGTGGGTGGTGTTTATTGCTACCTCAGTGGTGAGGTGTTCTAGCGGGACGATCGTCGCCCCTGCGGATGACAAGCCCGCAGGGGTATCCCAGGGTAATCAGACAACACCTGGCGCTGCTACTACATCACCACCGTCGCACGGTGCTATTATTGTTACCCCAGAAACACCTATAATCGAACCAAAAAATAGCCTGTCCGGCTGTGTTGGGGCTTACTCTTCTGGCAAAACACCAAATTGCCCATCAACCTACGATAGTCGAAAGAATGCACCTGGCGCTGCGGTAACGCCGCCGACTACCGTCAGTGGCTCTGCGGGCACTGCGCCAAACCCTCCCGTTTCCCCGCCCATTGTTGTCGAGCCACCGACTGGTTCTACCAAATATGGTTCTGACAAGCCAGCACCTAATTTTACCAAAGAGGAGTTGGATGACGCCAAAACCCTGCCAAAACCACAGCCAGTGCAGAACCAGCCACCTGGCGAAATTCACCAGCCCGAGATACTGACGCACGGGGTTCCACCACCGATTCGCGCAACGGTTAGAGCGGTGGTGGAATCGATGCTGTCGGCTGAGTCAGTTTCGCCGGAAGTAGCCACAGCGGCAATAGGAGATTCCCTGTCATTCCTGTACTGGCTCTTTGGTAGTCCTCTACAGGGTATTCCGGTGACTGTTTCCGTTAAGGAGGATGGGTCATCACACCCGTTTACGGAAGTGACGCCAGCAGGGCGCACAGTACACGTAACTGCAATAGATGTTACCGCGCCCGCACAGCGGATGTACTTGGTGCATGAATTGTTTCATGCACTTTACCAACCGGACAATTGGCTTGCGCGTCCTGACAGAGAGGTGGAAGGCTGGGCGCTGTACGCCCAATATAGATACGAGCGCAAAGACAAAGACCTCTCTAACCAGCAGATTCGAGATCAGTTGCAAAAAGATTATCCTAAAATATCCCCTTCTGCGGATGTATCCCTACACTCCTGGAATGATCTGCCCGA
>CAIRSR010000209.1 GCA_903881315.1 uncultured Thiotrichales bacterium
AGGTAAAAAGTAAAAACCCCTCCCCAATTCCCCTCCCGTGGAGGGGGGCTCCGAAGGTGTGGGGTGGTTAGTCAATCATTTTATGCTGCTCTTGCTATACCACGCGCCTTTAGTTACGTGACCTCGAGACATGCGGTGGTCGGCATGATGCGGGCTACCTGCCAGGATCTACTCGATAGCGGCATTCACACCGCCTGCGTCTGCCCGGGCTTTACCGATACGCCCATGTTGCGCACCCAGCTTAATCATAATAAAGCTGTTTTAGAACAGATCAAGCACAACAACGGGCAACATCGCCTGGTAGAACCGATGGAGATTGCGCAGGTAATCTTTTTTGCCGCCACCGAGCTCGCGCTCAATGACGCTATTCTTCACGCCAATCTCGGGCAGCGCCAGTGCTAACGGGGCGGGGAACCCTGATGATGTCTTTAGCGGAATCGGTTACTCAGTAAAAACAAAACCCCTTCCCCGGAGATTCGGGGAAGGGAATCCTAAAGAACAGATTATGCTCCACTGAACCTTTGAGCCACAGACAGAAACCTACACATTAAACTGGGCAATAATCCCCCTCATGTCCGACGAAAGACGCGCCAGATGCGTTGCCGATTGTGCAATCTGAACAGCCCCCTTAGAGGTTTCCTTAGAGACCTTGGCAATGCTATCGATATCGCTACCGATGTTTTCCGAAACCGTTGACATCTCTTCTGTTGCAGAGGCAATCTGGTATATCGACCCGCTCAAATCATTAATGCTAGAGACTATTCCATCAAGGGCGACCTTGGCCTCTTTCGAGTAACCTACACCCAGCGCAACCCTTCGGGTGCCTTCATTAATGGAGGCTACCGTATCATCAACCTCTTTCTGAATGGCATGGATCATGTCACTGATCTCAGCAGTAGCCTTTGTTGTCCTCGCGGCGAGTATTCTAACCTCGTCGGCAACGACCGCAAAACCACGACCATGCTCACCGGCGCGTGCCGCTTCTATGGCCGCATTTAATGCAAGAAGGTTCGTTTGATCGGCGATATTCTTGATCACATGAACAATCGCCCCAATCTGTTTGGAGCGTTCGCCAAGTGAGCGCACCATCGTGGCCGAGGAATTGACCGTATCGGCAATAGCGGTTACCTCTCCCACGGACTTATCCACGATCTCACCACCATTTCTGGCCACCTTGGTGCTGTCCTCTGCAGCCACCGACATCAGCGCGGCGTTCTTCGCGATGTCAGTAACGGTTTTCGCCATCTCTTCCGTTGATGCGGCGATATGTACTGCCATTGCTGACTGTTCGGTAACGCCCTCTGACATTTGTTTCGCGTTCACGCTGAGTTGGCCGCTGTTCGAGGCAACCGAGTCGGCAGTAGATTTTATATCAGCGATCATTGTCCTCAGGGTTCCCGCCATCCTCTTCATGGATAGGAGCAATTGACCGATCTCATCCTTTGAGTCTACGTTGATGTCTGTAACAAAATCTCCTTGCGACAATTTCATCGTAATAGAAACAGCATCCCCCACGCGGGTAACGATGCTGCTACTGGTGAGACTGGCAATGAGTAAAGCGACGATGACCCCAACGATCGAGAGAGTAATCATGATGAGCTGAACAAGCGCCAGCGCATCCCCTGTGCGAGTAACGCCAACGGTGAGACCACCCATGTACTGCTCCCGTAACAGAACAAGCTCCTGCTGAATACGATCACCGGACTTCGTGAATTCATCCAGCTCGGGGCCTGCAGCATCAATCCCGCCCTGGGTGACCCAGGTATCCGCCATCTTCTTGCCAAGATCGACCAGATGATTGATATGCTCCTCTAGCTTCCATAGAGCCGCAACACCAGCTTGATCGCCCTGCTGTGCGCGAGCTTCTCGCAATTCTTTAAGGTCTTTCACAACAGACACAAGCAAGCCATCTATTTCTTTGAGTTGGTCTGCGCGAAACGAGGCAGCGGCCTGGATAGTGATGGCACGAATCTTTAGCGCATTGTAATCCAGCCGATTGGCCGCAACCAAAGCAGGCAAAGCGGTATTCGCAATGTCATTGGTTTCCGATTTGATACGGGAAGTAAATATCGCACTTGCGACCGACATCACAATAGTTAAGGAGATGATTACCCCGAAACCAGATCGCAACTTCCACGCGATGGACAAATTTTTAAGCATCACAATACCCCCATCTTGGATACCGCTAACGCCAGTCCGCAACCCAAGGGAATATCTCGAAGCCAGACAGCACCAGAGAGATTCCCAAAGGATGCATTAACGTCAGCCGAATCGATTTAGTGCGCTGTCTCTGCCTTGAGTGCGTCGATCAGGCCAGTAATCGTGGCGGAGGGTTTGCCAATGGTAACCAAAGCCAGTGGGCGCTCAAATTTGTCGGTCTGGATTACGCTGACCTTGGCGTCCCCCACGGTAAATCCCTTGCCAACACCGGCAAAACCGCCCTCGGTGACCCCAACCATTTCTTCTTCTTTCCCAACGGAGGACTGTGGTTTAACGCTGGGAGTATATTCCGCACCGCCCAATACGACGGACTTAATCATGGCGCGAGTACCACCACTCAAGACATCAACGAAGACTACGATGGGCAGATCCTTGCCACCGACCTCTTTCCAGTTGGTAATCTTGCCCAAATGGATGTCCTTAATCTGCGCCATGGTCAGGTTGGTGACAGGATTGGATTTGTTGACTACAAAGACTATTTCATCATTACGAATCAGATTAAACTGTAGTGTTTTCGGATCGATATCCTTTCCCAGCAGTTTAGCGGACTGAATCGCAATATCAAGAGGCTCTGACGCCATAGAAGCATCACAACGCCCCTCCACTAGTTCAAATAGGCCACGGCCGGTTGCATTCCCAATCACCTTGAGCGTGTTTCCGGTGATCTTTTCTACTGCAGCAATGTGTGGCTTAATGAGGTTCACAACCGTCGTGGATCCGGTCAACCGGATTTCACCAGCAATCGCGGTTGTCGAAAACAGCGCGACGAATCCTATTACCAATAATCTCATCTTCATGGGGGGGCGCTCTTTATGTATCGGAGAGGGAAGGAAAAATAGCGCCACTTTTTCCTGCATTATACCACTTTTTCCTGCATTATCGTATGTGAACTTTTCACACCAGAAAAAAAGCACAATACCAACCTCTCTTTTCTCTATTTTTGTGTCTCGGGCCAAACGGTACTCCGTCAGGTTCGCGCCTACACACAGGGCCCCACTTCCCCCAACAGAACATGCACCTACCAGCAATTCTCAATGTGAATTGAAAGCTTGTCTCCATGTAATCGGCTACAGGAACAACCACGTAGCAATCGGCTCTGCAGAAAAGACATTTTTTCTCCTATCGAGAATGGCTACCCCACCGAATCAGCTTGCAACAACGCCCGGGCGTTGTGCTAGATTATCAAGTACCCTATCACTCCCCCATGGACAAGCATCGGTGCCATGACCACCATTGCCTTTGATACCCTCGCCTACGTCAAGACGTTACGCGATGCGGGTATACCCGAACCACAGGCCAAGGCACAGACAAGCGCCTTGGTGGCTGTGTTGAAATCAAACACCGATGAACTTGCGACCAAGCAAGACCTGCGCGAGCTGGAGCTACGCCTAAACGCCCACCTGAAAACCACGAAGTCCGAACTGCTCAAATGGGTGATTGGCCTGTTCCTCACCCAAGCTGGCCTGTTTGCGGCCCTGGTAAAACTGCTACATTAAACGGGCAACAAGAACCCGTTACAATACTCCAGAAACGCCACCAGGATAATTCGGAAAAGCGAAAAGGGACACCCAAGGGTTTTTGCAACCGCAGGCGGTCTCTGCGGATCTCGGCCCCCATTCAATCCCCTGGTATAGCCTGTTTTCCGGTTTCCCGATCAATGGCCTTCAAGCAGCCCGCCACGCAATGTGGCTGACACATCTCCGAAGCAGTAGCGGCGGTACATGGCTCGACGTGAATCGTAACGTGAACGCTTGGGAACCGTGCGCGCAGACCGGCGGCAACCTGTTCCGTGATCTCGTGGGATTTTAGTACGCTCATCTCCGCATCAACGACCACATGCGCCTCGATAAAACGTAAAGCACCGGCTTTGCGTGTCCGCAAACGATGAAAACCGCATACCGCCGGTGCAAAACTCGCGAGAAAACCCCTGAGCCATAGGAGTTCGTCATCGGGCAGTGCGACATCCACCAGATCCTGACCCGCTTGCATCAGCAATTCGTAGGCCGCCTGCAAGATCATCACCCCGACCAGGATGGCAGCTACCGGATCGATCCAATGCAGATCGAGGTCTGGGCGCAACCACTGCCCCGTCCACATGAGCGCAAGGCCCAGCATCACACCGAGCGACGTGTAGACATCGGTGCGCAAGTGCCAAGCATCGGCGGTGAGCGCCACCGAATCGGTCTGCTCGCCAATCCTCATCAGGTAAGACGAAATCAGCCAATTCACCACGGCGGATAAACACATGACCCCAACACCCCAACCAAAGCCCTCGATTGGTTCTGGTCGAATCAGCTTGTGGATGGCTTCGTAGATGATCCAGCCAGCGGCAAGAAAAATCAGCAATGCCTCGACAGTACCGGATAGATTTTCAAACTTCCCATGCCCGAAGGGATGTCGATTATCGGCGGGCTTACCACTGGCACGAACGGCTATCCACGCAATCACCGAGGCCAATAGATCGATGCTCGAGTGAATCGCCTCTGACATGACAGAAACCGAATTGGTCGTGATACCAACCACCAACTTAAACAGCATCAGCAGTATATTAGACCCAACCGATAATGCAGCCGCACGGCTTTTTTGTTGCGTGTTCTGGTCGTTGTCCATTTCATTACCTTTTGTTGCTGCCATTGTAATAAAAGCCCGCCCGCCCCATTGACCGACCGATAGCTAAGGGATCCCCAGCAATCCCCCCGCTAGTCACAGTAGCTCTCGAGTGTGCCACGACGGCGGGTGTCGAGCCCCGCCGCCAAGGGTACGGGCATGGCGTAGACGGATCGGCACTGGGGTAATGCCGTGGCGCTCGAGGAGGCGCATGGGCGGCACTTGCCGCTCCTCGACCAGCGCTGTTTCTGGGTCGAGCATCAAAAAATCCATCCCAATCCAGCCCGAGGCGCAGGGCCGCGTCACCCCACCAAGGGTTACCAATGCCAGAGCTTACTCATCGCCGGACTCGTCTAACAGTGCGCCGGGGAGCAGCAAGGCCCAACCCTCGCTGGAAAGTGCCGGAGGCACCCCCCCCTGATTCGATAGGGCTTCCTCAAGGAATCCACACCACGGCGGGAGCGGATAGCCCTCGTCAGAGAGCGGGGGCGCACCATCGGCGGTCGTTACCGCGTAGAGGGGAAGCGCTGCATCGGCCTGGCGCAAGGCAATGGCGTCGCGCCGCCCGTCCCCGACAAAACACACCCGCAGATTCTGGCTCTGTAGTTCTTGGATCTTCGCGGCCAATTGCTCTGGAGAGGTCGCCGCCGCATAACCTTGTACGCCCAGTTCGGCCACACAGCCGAGTCGCGGGGCCTCATCACCCACCGCCAAGAGATAGACCCGGAGCGGTTGCCGCTTGAGCCAACGGGAACGGGTTCTGGTGCGAGAATGCCGCACCACCAACGCGATCGCGCCGACGATCTGCGCATCACGAGCGACAAATAACAGGGAATGACCCGCTGCGTGGGCCTCGGCCTTGATGGCCGCAAAGGCAGTCGGCACCAAGAGCCCGTGGTCGGCAAGAAAGCGCTCGCTACCGAGCAGGAATGTGCGGCCCCTGCTCCGCGCAGCCCAACCCTGGGCTGGGGTCGGCTCGCCCGTATCAAGCACCCCGTCAAGGGTCACGGGTCGCCTGGTCGGGCGTGCGCTCGGGGCGGCGGGCTTAGGCGTTGCCGAGCGGAGCATCTCGCCCGAGTCCCTTGTGGGGACGACTGAAGCCTCGGCAACGGGGTGCGGGTCGGGCGCGGGCAGGTACACCAGGGCCGGAACATCGCCGAGCAGGGCATCCTTCTGCTCGTATTTCGGGTCGAGGCGATTGACAAACACCAGCAGACGCAACGGGATAACGCCAACCAATACGTTAGCGCCCACCATCACCAGCGCCAAGGCCGGCCCACCCACCAACCACCCAAGCCCAAGCCCGAGCACCATCGGCAGGCGCATCCATTCTAATTGCTGGAACTGCTCGGCGATGGTGAGATCGTGATGCGGAGGGACGGCATGGTTCTGCATCAAGCCGAGGGTCAGGGCCTCAAGTCCGGTTTGGTTGGCCTGGATCTGCAACGGGCCATTGAGGACGAGGGTACCCGCCGAGACCGTATCACCAACGCCCTTGTTCACGAGACAAGCGCCAAGGTCTGGGTGGTGCTGGTAGAGAAAAGATACGCCAGTGATGATCGTCCCATCGACTGGCGCCACCTGACCCACACCGAGTTCCAGGATGTCGCCGCGTTTCAGTTCGCGGAAGGGGATCTCGAGTTCAACCTCGCCATGGCGTACAAACACCCGCTCCGGTTGCCGCGCCGAGAGTTTGGCTTGATTTTGGTTCGCCACCGTCTGGGTGAGCAAGGCAATCTTACGCCCTACCCCACTGACGAGGAGCCCCATGACCCCAAGCAGATAGTGCCCGACGAGCCACAACCCCGCAATATAGGCCAGCAGCAGGTGCATGATACTGAGCCGCCGCTCCTCCACCGCCACGCGAAACGCCTCACCAAGCAGGGGGGCCGCACTGATTATCCCAAGGGCCAGCGCCAGCGGGACAATGGGCAAGGCGGTAAGGGACGCCGCCGCCAACAAACCAACCGCGCCAACCCCAAGCGCCACAGAACGATTCGCCGCCCGTTCCACAGCGGATAGGGGCCTTAGATCCCCCTCGGGCAAGTTCATCAACTCGCGACGACCCACGCGCCCCATCAACAGCGGGTCGAGATGACGCTGGATCAATCCCTGTGCGCGAGCGTCAAGACGCTTAACGGCAGGCGATTCGAGGGCTTTTATGTTTTTACGGTGACGATTGAAACCAAAGGCCGCCGCACCAGCAAATAGCAAAGGCAATAAGGGCAACATAGCAGGATGGTTCTTGTCGCAATACGCACGATCAACACGGGGAGTAATGGTTCTTTTGGTATTGCTTAGTACAACGCCTGTTCTAATAATGGCGCTTTACTATTACCGTGTACAACGTCTATTCTAAAAAATGTTTCTTTGCTCTAGCCTAATACTGTTCTAGGTCTGTTCTAAAAATGGCGCTTGTGATATCACCTAACACCGAGCAACACGCATCCTGGGGAGGTGTTATCTACCCGCAGAAGGCCACGTTACGGGTTTGGGTCATTTTATCCACCTGGATTAGGGCATAGGCCGAGTGGTTGTGGATCGATTCAAAATTCTCTGATTCTACAATGTAGGCCGTGACCCGCTCGAAGGCGTTTAACCGAGCGGCAACATCGCGTACCATGTCTTCGACAAACTTTGGGTTCTCGTAGGCGCGTTCGGTGACATATTTTTCATCGACCCGTTTTAGTAGGCCATACAACGCGCTTGAGGCCTCGGCCTCGACGAGATCAATCAATTCCTCGATCCAGACAAAACCGCTGGTGCGTACCGTAACCGTCACCAAAGAACGCTGGTTGTGCGCACCATAGCGCGAGATCTCTTTAGAACAAGGGCACAGACTCGTGACCGGCACGGCCACCTTGATCCACAATATCGGGGTATTGTCAGCGATCTCACCGATAAAGGTGACAACATAATCCATCATGCTCTTGATGCCCGATATCGGCGCGGTCTTTTTGATAAAATACGGGAAGGTCATCTCGATGTGGCCAGACTTTGCTTCTAGTAGGCCCACCATCTCGACCAGCATCGCCTGAAAGGTATCTGGCGTAATCTCGCGATCGTGGTGGTTTAATATCTCCACAAACCGCGACATGTGCGTCCCCTTAAAATTGTGAGGGAGACTCACATACATATTAAAGGTCGCGACGGTGTGCTGTTCACCACCCGCACGCTCGCTCACCCGCATCGGATGACGAATATCCTTGATGCCGACCTTGTCGATGGCAATCTGCCGCGTATCTTGGCTATTCTGGACATCGGCAATCGGCGGGGCATTGTTCATGCAGGTCTTCATCCGGATGGGACACTGGCCGGGATTATCGTCCAATCCTCGGGAGAAAACTACCGTTCTGGTTTGAGTCGGTTCGGTTTGAGTCAGTTCGGCTCGGGGAGACCGAGCAGACCTTCGATGCCGTTGGCCAAAAACTGTACCTGCGGCGGGGTGGCGACTCGCTTCGTAGCGAAGCCAAACCATCGGGCCCACCACTGGCGCAGACGATGATGCAAGGCTTGAACACCTGGGTGGCCTCGCGACAGACGGGTGTGGCGACTCACGGTCAGGTGCCATTGGGGCACGAAGACCGTCATCGAAGACGATCTGTTCGGGACGGACGGGGCGTGATGGGCCAGTGGACGCGGGGTTTTGATCATAAGCCCCTTCCCCATTCATGGGGATGGGGATGGGGTTGATCCTTTGACGTAATCCTTATGACTGAGAATTGATGTTACCCAATCACCGTACCATCCCATTCTCACTTTGATTATAACCCTCACTCACCGAGAATGATTGAGAACAAAACCGACTACACTCCCTGCTTTATCTTTTTGCGGATGTTCTCCATGGGGCGACCGATGTATTGGTTGAGCAGATAGGCAAACACCAGGGCCATCACCACATTCAGCAGGGCGAGTGCTAGATTGCTCAGCGTATTCACCTGGAGGGCGTTTAGCACCACACGGAGACTACGGTACTGGTCTAGTTTGATTCCTGCTTCAACCGCATGAATATGCTATACTATTCTCTAAATACATGAATATCAGATATTCTTGGTAATTTTTGTGAGG
>CAIRSR010000210.1 GCA_903881315.1 uncultured Thiotrichales bacterium
ACGTTCCGTGTTTATTTCTGATATCCACCTTGGAACGCGCGTTTGTCAGGCAGGGCGGTTGCTTGATTTTCTGCGCGAGCATCCGGCTCAGCACCTTTATTTACTTGGTGATGTCGTTGATTTCTGGGCAATGAGTCGTGGTGTCCATTGGACAACGGCACAAAACACCGTCATTCAGAAGATTCTGCGGATGGCTCGGCACGGAACCTCGGTGATTTTGGTGCCGGGCAACCACGATGAGGCCCTGCGCGATTACGTTGGCGTCTCCTTTGGTGACATTCGGATAGAGCGGGAATGGGTGCATACCGCCGCCGATGGCCGACGGTATCTGTTAGTACACGGCGATGAGTTCGATCAGGTAAGCTACTGTCATCGCTGGGTCGCGATCCTAGGCGACCATGCCTACGATCTGTTGGTGCGTGCCAACCTGGTGATATCATGGCTGCGTCGCAATCTGCGACAACCGGGCTATTGGTCGCTGGCTGGGTATAGTAAGCGTAAAGTAAAAAAAGCCATGAACTTTATCTTTGGCTTTGAGAATGCCTTAATCCATGAGACTCGTCGCCGTGGCCTAGATGGTGTAATCTGTGGTCATATCCATTGGGCTGCGTTGCGTCAGGTGGATGAGATTTCGTACATAAATTGTGGAGACTGGGTGGATAGTTGCACAGCAATTATTGAACACTACGATGGTCGCATGGAAACTGTGTATTGGCAGATGAACCCGGGGCAGCTTGATGAGAAGACGCTGGCCATTAGCCCTTTGCTGACACCATCGCTTCTTGATAAGGACGATCCCCGCAAGAGACGTGACAAAGAAGCGGCTGTTCCTGAAATGCATACTTGATGTAACAATAAATCATTAGGATCACTCTCGCATGATACTTAAAGAAATCACTGCTCGCACCTTTGCAAATCGCTGGAAAAGAAAAACCTACGATCACAAGTTGCCTTCGTTATCCCGTCTTGTGGTACTGAAGTGGCGGCAGTTCCGCGTAGAAACGATTGGTGGTTATAATTTTCGCGGACAAGAACGAGACTTTGTGCAGCGGGCCTATGATGGGATGGGCCAACATACCTTTGAGATTATCAATGGTGCCCAAGATTGGGTCAACTGGCGACAGATCCCGCGCGCAATGCGTGGCCGAATTCCTGAAGGCGCTG
This sequence comes from uncultured Thiotrichales bacterium, assembly GCA_903881315.1. GTDB lineage: Bacteria > Pseudomonadota > Gammaproteobacteria > CAIRSR01 > CAIRSR01 > CAIRSR01. The sequence goes on from CAIRSR010000210.1 coordinate 1,165, forward strand.
CGCTTATCGTTGATCTCGGTTGTGGCCCGGGTAGCTCGACCCGCATTATTGCTTGGCACGGTGCACCGTCGTGGCGCATCATTGGTATGGATTTTTCGGAGGATCTGATTCGCCAAGCGCGTCATCGCGTTGAGTCTGGAGGTTTTTCTACAGCATCTGGTAAACAACCTGCGGTTGAGTTTGTTGTGGGGAGTGTTGTCGAACCATTTCGCGATGCCTCAGGTACAGAACTTGCTGACCTTTCCGTTGACTATGTCAATTCTAGCGGCATTGTCGGTCATCACCTGAGCAGAGAAAGCTTCACCTCTTTGGCGACGGAATTGCGGCGGGTTGTTAAACCGCACGGGTTTGTATCACTCGACAGCGGGCCTCATCTCAAAGGGGGTATCATCCGTTCGGTAATGGAAAGATTTGGGTTTGTCTTGCGCACCAAGGTGCGTAGCGTACCACTCGATCCTCGACCGCAGCTTGTCTTCCAGAAGGAGGATATGGGCGGCTAGTCGCTTGGCTGCTTCCGTTTCCCCCCTGCCGCAAGCGGTTTGTGCATCTCCCACAACCGCAAGGAGGCGGTCTTCTGCCAAGCTCGCCAAGAGAACGGGCAGATTGCTAGCGGGCCCCGGCAATGCTAACCTTGAGGGGATCTCTTAAGGTTGCGTCGGGGGCTCGCCGTTGTCATGTTAAAAACTAATCCACTCACTACGGCAGCGCAATGTCTTGCGGCAGTCGCGCAGCACTACGGTGTTGCGCTTGCAGCGGATAACCTCAGCAAAGACTACATCATTGGTAATCATGAACCAAGTTCTGAACTGCTTATTCGAATCGCTTCGGCTAATGGATTGGATGCGTACTATAGGGCTCTTGACTGGAACACGCTTTTATCTTTAGAGGGCGTCTTTCCGGTCATTGCGCAACTCAATAATGGTAATTACGTGATTATTGCAGGAATTCACAAAGAAAATAACCCGATACGGGTCGCGATATTAGATCCGTTAGAATTACACCAGAACGTACTTTCGC
>CAIRSR010000211.1 GCA_903881315.1 uncultured Thiotrichales bacterium
AAAGAGGCCGAGCCGCTGTACCAACGGGCACTGGCAATTGATGAAAAGGCCCTTGGCCCCGATCACCCTGGTCTCGCCATAGATCTCAACAACCTCGCCGGGCTTTACCGAGCGCAAGGCTTGTACAAAGAGGCCGAGCCGCTGTACCAACGGGCACTGGCCCTCTTTGAAAAGGCCCTTGGCCCCGACCACCCCAATGTTGCCACGGGCCTCAACAACCTCGCCGCGCTTTATTTTGCCCAAGGCCAGCATTCCAAGGCGCTCGACTACCTTCGCCGAGCCAGCAGCATCCTCCAGAAGCGCCTCATCACTGCGGCAGACAACCGATCGGCAGGCAGCGGGGGCGAGGTGAAGGCCCAAAACGCCACCTTCTTGCACCATTTGATGGCCCTTCATGCCGTGCTTACCCAAGCACCACGCCAGCGCCCAACGCTGACCGAGGAGAGCTTCCGAGTCGGGCAGTTGCACCACGAGGCCTCGGTGGGGGCTGCACTCGCCCAGATGGCCGCCCGTTACGCCACTGGCAGTGGCCCACTGGCCGACTTGGTGCGCAAACACCAGGATCTGTTGCGGAAATCCCACCGGCTTGAGGCCGAGATCGTCGCGGCGGTGAGCGAGCCACCCGAACAGCGTAACCGCGAGGCCGAACAGACCCGGCGCGAGAACGCGAACAACCTAATGCTACAGTTGGACGCCATCGATCAACAGCTCAAGGATGAGTTCCCGACCTATTTTGATCTGGTTCTGCCCGAGCCGGTCGAACTCGGCCAACTACAACGGCGGCTCCGCTCCGAGGAGGCGATGTTGGTGTATGCGGTCGGCAAGGCGGGGCAGAACGAGCTTTCCTACGTCTGGTTGATCCGCAAAGAGAGCGCAAGCGTTCGTGAGTTGCCGTTTGGTCAGCAGGTATTGGCAGAGCGCGTCGATGCCTTGCGCGCCACCCTCGACCCAAGCCGTAACGGATATATCGAAACAGGCGTTGCCGCGCCGTTTCCGGTAGTAGCGGCCCATGCCCTATACCAGGACTTGATGGGGGAGGAGGCGGCGCAGTTGGCGGGGGTGAAGGTCTTGTTTATCGTCGCGGATGGGGCGCTTGAGAGACTGCCCTTCTCGGTGTTGGTAACCGAGCCGCCGCCCTCTGCGGCGGTGGATTACCGCAAGGTGGCCTGGCTTGCCAAGCGCTGGGCACCGGTTACGCTGCCTACCGTTGGCTCGCTGCGTGCCTTGCGTGGGATAGTGGCGAGGTCAAAGGCCCCGAGGCCGTTTATTGGTTTTGGCAACCCGAGATTCCAACTCGCTACTGCGGCAGGTTGGCGTGGAGTTGCCGGGCCGCTCACCGTGGCCCCAACCCGCTCCGCCATCGCCGATGCGGATTATCTGCGCAAGGTGCTGCCGCCGTTGCCTGATACGGCGGATGAAGTGCGCGCTATCGCAAAAACCCTAAACGCTACACCCGAGAGTGTTTATCTAGAAGAGCGGGCCAATGTGCCGGTGGTGCGCATCGTTAATCTCGCCCAATACCAGGTGGTTGCCTTCGCCACCCACGCATTGATTGGCGGTGAGTTCGTGGGCATTGCCGAGCCTGCCCTTGCGCTTAGCATCCCGCCCAAAGCGACTGCCGAGAACGACGGACTGTTACGGGCCTCCGAGATCGCCCAGTTGACCCTTGATGCCGATTGGGTGGTGCTCTCGGCCTGTAACACGGCGGCGGGTTCTGACGCAGACGTAGGCACGCCCGGCCTCTCGGGGCTTGCCAAGGCGTTTTTCTATGCGGGCGCACGGGCCGTGCTGGTGTCGCATTGGTCGGTGATCTCCAACACAACCACAGAACTCACGACGACCATGTTCCGCGAATGGTTGAGCAATCGTGAGCAGGGCCGCGCCGAGGCGCTACGCCGCTCGATGCTGGCCTTGCTCGAACGCTCACCCCACCCGATGTTTTGGGCACCCTTCGTGGTCGCCGGTGAGGGCGGCATGGGGCGGTGATTTCCTGCAGTGGGTGGGGCGTTTTTGGATAAGCGATCGGGTTGTTTAGGCATGGTTGGCACCACGCAGCGCAGTTGCCTAGAGATATAGCAAAGGCACTGTAAAACGATTACCAAACTTCCCCCTCTCCAGTCTATACACAGTCATGGAGAGGGGGCCAGGGGGTGAGGTCGCATAATCATTTTATGTTGCTCCTGCTATAACCATGCAGACCCTGGGAGGAGGGAGGCGAACTTGTCACTATCTTCCCTCCACCTGGCTCCCTCCAGGGGGAGTGAGCGGTTACGCCTAGAGATAACAGAGGAGAGGCGTAGACTTGAGCGAATGGGTGTCGCGCAACACAGGACTCGACCAGTGCGCGGCATTGACCAGATTCGACGATGGGCAGCTCATGCTGTACGTGGCGCTAGCGAGCAGCAGAAAATTGCGGACGATAGCACGCACGTCATCGATGCTGCATTGGTGGTGAACGAAATAGCCGTTGGCATTGGCTTGGGTTAGATTGTCGGCGCGATCCAGACCATGCGCATCGGCGAACGACTGCGCGAGTTGATAATCGTCCGACAAGACGACGAAGCGGGTCGATATGCGCGCTAGCGTTTGGAAGTCGTCGCGCACAACGGAATCCGGTGCGGGTATCGTCTCCAGCACGAGCTTGTCGCCGCCCCGGATGAAGAAGATAGCCGCACCAGATAGATCCTCACAGCGCTCTCCGCTATCGCGGAGCCAGTCGGAAAGCAGTGTCCGCAGATAGGCATATTCCCGCCGCTTGAAGGCGGCGGCTTCCTTGAAGAGCCCGCTTGGCAGTGTCTGGAACGAACTCATCACAACAGGCCAAGGTAGCTGCTTGACCGGCTTTTTGTTGTCTACGTGTGTCGGGAACCTATGGCTGAACAGTTCGGGAAACGCGACGGGGTAGCGCCACCAAGTCCCATAGCGCGGATCGAGTGCGAAGGTCTTTTTGTGCCACTTGCACAGAAACTGTGCGAGCAAGATGGTCTCGACGACCGAGAAGAATCCCGACGCCGGTGGGACGAAGCACCAGGTCTCGTCGGTGTCTTGTTCGGGTGCAGCGGCAAGCGGTGATGTCTCGGAAAAGTCGAACTGATCGACGCATTCCTGGGCCGATAGGCTGGTCAGGTGCTTGAGCAGACTCACGCCGAAACAGGCTGCCAACTCTTGGCGTTCAAACACGCGCCTTGACAAGAAGGCGTTCGCCGACAAGCATCCGGCCAGCTCGTCGGCGGCCCGTTCTGGCGTAAGGTATCCCCAGAACATCAAACGCGCATAGACGAGCAGGCTGCGTCCGCTCGCAGGCGACTCACGGGCGAGACGCGCAATCGCATCAATGGCTGCCTCGCGCGATAACGCAGTACCTTGTTGTAGTTCGGCAATGGCCGCGAGGACGGCGGGCGACTGAGGATCACTCAGGTACATCGCGTTTCCGAATTGCTGCATACCTTATCGCTCCGCTGCTGAATCTATCTTTATGAGAAAGCTCGCCTACGCTGTTCTGGACAAACCCTTGACCGAGCTTAAGCGTGAGTCCCCGCCGAGAAGCCAAAAAGCGCGTTTACGGGAACTGCCTATTCCAACCAGGTGGCTGTCCAAACGACCAGAGAGGCCGCAATCCGCTGCAATCTATCGGATGGCTCAGCCTCTCAGCCATTGTTGCGCATCGCTCCATTCGATCAGTGGGAGCAATGAAATGTTTTCGTAGAGATACGCGAACTCTTTATCATGAAGCTCAGCGGTCATGTCGTGTAATGTGACGTTTTCTCCGGTGACACGAAATACGCCTACCCCATGATCGATTGTTATGATCTTAAAGTCGATACCGGCTGTTTTGACAAGCTCGAAGGCTACCTTCCAAACATTACCTGTCCAAACACCGCCGGATACGCAGGGGACGTGCTGCTCTATCCAGTCGCGTGGCAGAACATCGTGTATCGCAATCCAGCCGTTCGGTTTCAGAATCCTAAGAGCATTGATGATATCCTTTCGTACCTGCTCGTACGTGTGTAGACCATCAATGAATATTACATCGAAGAAGGAAGTATTGATCCGAAAAAAGTCGTCTGAGGTCATGCGCAGTGTGCCGCCAGCGGCTGGATCAACACCGACCTTATTGGCGAGTGGGATAGAGTCGAATACTACGTTAGAGGCACAGCCGATCTCTAAGTAGGCAGCATCACTCCTCTTCGAGGTCAGTAGGCCCAGTATTGAGATCCGATTATAGTTAATCTCTTTCCATTCCCAGGAGAACCTTCTACTATCCGCATGATGTGCGTATCCGCTTGTTCTCATGTCGGTGGTTGCCCGCATCACGGCGAGTAGGTTGTCATCGACCGTTTTATTTTGTGTCTCTGGTTGAGCAGCAAACCGATACACGTCCTGGCAAGAATGGAGTCTGGTGAGAACTGCCTTGCGTATTTCTTCGTTAGCCACCGCAGCCGGGTGGGAAAGCGCTGCATCGAAATACTTCTTGCCCTCGGCTATCTCTTTCTTATAAAGCAGTGTGGCCCCAAGTAGGCATAAGGCATTAACCGTTACGAGATCATTGCCGCTGTTGCCCTCGACTACGGATCGACATAACATCTCTGCTTTGTCGTGATTTCCTGAACGGAGTGCGGAGAGAGCCGTTTCTAGTACGGAGAAAGTCATACGGTAATCCTATTATGTAATATACATAGGTTATTATTAAGAGAATTATTGATGTGATCGTGCCAGCAAATCTGGTCAGGCGGGGTGCTAATACTTTCCACGGCTTCGTGTAGTGGAAGCTTGGGCGTACCGCATAACTAGAAAGATCCGCGCAAGAGTTGCGTTATTGAAAATAAAGGACGCTGTCTTGTGAAAAACCATGGGCGTAAAACGCCGCGATGAACTGCGGCCACCCACGAGCCCCCCGACGGGAAGCCGCACCCACGAGTCGGATTCGATCAATTCTGTTTCTTGCGGTAGCACCAGTGCGCGTCATCAGTACCACTCATGGTGCCGCCCACATCGCGTCATTATAGCCATTATTCGATTGTGCGCCAAACTCTTGTTCCGTCAAAGGGCATCTCTACGGTACGATGGTAGGCATGTTCCGTCTCACCCTATCCAATCGCAGCGAATACCTGCTAGACCGTCTGCTAGAGCGGCTAACGGCCGAACGCACGGAGGTCTTTACCCCACAGCAGGTCATTGTCCCAAGCGCTGCATTGCGGCGTCGGGTCGAACTTGTCTCTGCAGACCACATCGGCGTCTGTGCCAACATAGAGTTCTCCTTTCTAGCACAATGGTTGTGGGCGCGGATTGGGCAGCTCGTGCCCGTACAAGAGCGCTCCCCATTTACCCCTAGTCTGCTCTCTTGGCGGGTCTACGAGATCTTCGGCGATGAGCGTTTTACCGGACGCCACCCGCGTCTCGATCGTTATCTGCATCAGGCCGACGCGGTCATGCGTCTGGATCTCGCACAGCGTGTGACCGAGACCTTTGAACACTACAGTACCTATCGGCCCGAATGGCTGGCTGCTTGGTCTCTTTCTCAGAGTGTGATTGCCGCTTCGCAGGGTTTGCCCGCAGACCTCGCTGCAGACAAGCGCGAAGACGAAGCCTGGCAGGCAGACCTGTGGCGGCGCATCACCCACCAATTGGGCCTGCATCAACAACACCCTTCGGTCGCCTTTTTCGAGAAGGTGGCTGCTCTTGGTGCGGATGCTGCCTTACTCTCTGGTCTGCCAGCCGTTGCCCACGTCTTTTGTCTGCCGGCCATCCCACCGCTCTATCTGAATATCCTCCGCCATCTATCACGCTGGATTGATATCAATGTCTACGCCATCAATCCGTGTCAGGAATATTGGTTCGAGATCATTGATCCGAAACGGCTGAGCTACCTGACAAGAGGGCATGGTGCTCGCCACCACGAGGTTGGCAATACCTTGCTCGCTACCTGGGGCAAACAGACCCAGGCCCATCTTGGCCTATTGTTTGCCGATGAAGGGATTATTGTCGAGGAAGGCAGCGCCTTTATTGCCACGGGTCGCGCCAGCTTGCTCGCGCAATTGCAGGACGCCATCCTGCATATGGAGGAATTGGCCCCCGCTAGCGTGAGCCTAGCAAACGGGGATCGTAGCGTTGAGGTTCATGTGTGCCACTCGTTCACCCGTGAGGTGGAGGTGTTGCACAACCGTCTGCTAGAACTTCTGGCGGACGAGAGTTCGCTGCTACCCCAAGACATCTTGGTGGTCACGCCTGATCTCAGAAAGGCCGCGCCGATCATTGACATGGTATTTGGAACGGCACCGGCAGCGCGGCGCATCCCCTATGTCATTACCGGTCAACCAGAGACTGAGGTGAATCCGGTTGCGCTGTTACTAGACAGCCTATTTTCGTTGTGCGCGGGACGTTTGCTCGCGAGTGCGGTGTTCTCCTTATTACAACAAGAACTGGTGATGGAGCGCTTTGGTTTCGATCGAAGCAGTCTCGCGCAGATCTATCAATGGATCCAACAATCCGGTATCTGTTGGGGCTGGGACGCCGAGCAGCGCAGAGACCTTGGCCTACCCGAGAGTGCGCACCATAGTTTCTCGGATGGCATGAATCGCTTATTTCTGTCCTATGCGCTTGGTGATAGTGCAGCCGATACCGTCCTTTATGATTGTTTGCCTGCGGCTAATCCCGAGGGGATGGCTGCCGTATTGCTTGGGCGGTTCTGGCGTTTTCTTGAATCAGTAAATGGCCTGCGCCGTGAGTGGTCGCAACCGTTACGACCAGAAGAGTGGCAGCGTTCGCTCAATAATGCCTTGGGTCTGTTTGTGCCAGATTCCTTGCCGTGGGTGGATGACCTGCGTGTGGTGCAAAGCGCCATCGGGCGGCTTTGTCGGAATATGGCCGAGGGAGGGGCGTGTTCGGTATTGCCCCTAGACCTTGTGCGGCGCGTGTTGACCAACGAATTGGATGATCCAACTCGGGGAGGGATGCCGACTGGGGTGGTGACGGTTGCTTCTATGGCCAGTCTGCGCAGCCTGTCGTATCGGGTGATCTGTCTCGTGGGTATGGATGATATGGCCTTTCCTGATAGCCAACATCCCCCTGAATTCGACCTCATGGCCATTGCCCCACAGCGCGGTGATCAGCAGCGCCGTACCGATTCGCGCAATCTCTTTCTTGATCTGCTGATGGCGGCGCGGGAACATGTTCACATTAGTTACCGTGGTCGCAATGCGCGAGACAATAGCCCGATTCCGCCATCGGTATTGGTTGCAGAGTTGCTGGATTACCTAAGTGTGGCAACTGCGATTCCGCATGAGGCGGAGAGTGAGGAGGATGCCCTGGCTCGGGCGCGTAAACGGCTCATGGTCTATCATCCGCTACAGGCCTTCTCAGTCAGCTATTTTCTTGTGCCGGGTGACGATGCGCGATTACGCAGTTATCACGCAGAATACTGCGAGGCCCTGCGTCAGAGACTAGGGCAGCCCGACAATTGGCAAGATATTGTAACCGAGCCGCCCTCGTTCCGAGAAGAATTATGGGAGGATGAGGTGGTTTATGATGACGAGCTGGTGGTGGATGATGCAGGTCGAACCCGATTCTTTGTGGGGCCGCTATCGCCACCGCCAGAAGAATTGCGTAACGTAAGTCTAGAACAATTAGAGCGTTTCTTCTGTAATCCTGGTCGAGTATTGTTGCGCCAACGCTTGGATATTCGGTTGGTCTCCGCAGAAGAATTATTAAAGGACGATGAGCCTTTTTTGTATGAATATACTGGCCGTCAGGCGATGGCCGAGCGCTTGCTGCCAACCTTGCTTGCGAAGGGTAAGGTCACGTCAGATCTGTTTGCCCTTGCCTTGGCGGGACATGAATTTCCGCAGGGCCTGGTAGGAAAACGGTTGCTAGAAGAAGAATTGCGCCACCTAGAGGCGTTTGCAACGCGCCTAACGGCAGATCTGGCCGCGCCAGCGTTGGATCCAGTGCGCCAGGTGTTGACCTTTGAGATAGCGGGCGAGGTCTGGCAGCTTAGTGGTGCCCTGGTTGATGTGCGCGAAAGCGGTCTTATCCGTTACCGTTACGATGATACCAGGCCAACCGATTACCTGGCGGGTTGGATTACGCATTTGTTTCTGTGTGCGGTGGCTATGTCCACAGGGAATAGGGCGTATCAAACCAAATGGCATTCTCGAAATGGGAGCTTTTTGCTGAATCCTTGCGAGAACGCTTTGGATGAATTGGGTCGCTTGGTGGCACTGTATCGTCAGGGGTTGATGCAGCCGCTTCATTTCTTCCCGAAGTCAGCGTGGGCCTATCGGATGAGCGACGACCTTAAAAAGGGCTATGCGCAATGGAGAAACGTGCGTGACTCAACCTGGAGCGAGTGTGCGGATCTGAACTATCGCTTGATCTTGCGCGGTGTGCCCGACCCGCTGGATGCGGATTTCTGTGGGATCGCCAGTGTGGTGTTCGACCCGCTGTTGCGATGCCTAGACGACCCGCGCCATTCCTCTGCTGAGGCATCCGAGGAGGTCGAGGAGGACGCATGAATAGCAAAAGGACGAACCGCCCTACCTAAATCGGCAACCCTGCTATATTTCCCCCTGTGCATTACCGCACACTCGCCACGGCTGCGGCGAAGTCTGCGATGAGTGCGGCGCTTTTCACGCCACGGGCGGACTCCACGCCGCCACTCACATCGACGGCATAGGGGCGCACACGGAGGATGGCGTCGCTGACGTTGCTAGGGGTAAGGCCACCAGCGAGGACGAGCGGGAAGGATCGCTCTTTGGGGAGAAGATCCCAGTCGAAAGATTCGCCGCTGCCGCCGGGTATCCCTGGTCGATAGGTGTCGACGAGCAGACCGCGTGCGCCCTGGTAGCGCTGCGCTTGGGTTGCGAGGTTGGTGTCAGGGCGCATGGGAATGGCCTTGAGGTAGGGGTGTCCGAAGGCTGCGCAGAAACTGGGTGGTTCAGCGCCGTGGAACTGGAGGAGGCTGACCGGCAGACGCGAGAGTACGCTGGTTACCAACTCGGGTGTGGGATCGACAAACAGGGCGACGATTGTGACAAAGGGGGGGAGGGCGGCGGCGATTGCCTCGGCGGTGGCAAGGTCTACGACGCGCGGACTGGGTGGGTAGAAGACGAGACCAACGGCATCGACCCCACAGGCTGCTGCGGCCACGCCATCGGAGGGATTCGTGATACCGCAGACCTTGATACGAGTACGGGCCATCATGCGCCTTTAGTTAAGCCGCCAGTTCATGCCCACGTTGAAGTTGATCCCGCCGGATGTGGGGTCATTCTGCTGGTTATAGACATTATCAACACCAATACTGACCGCGAGGGTCTTATACAGGTTGTAACTGGAGCGGAGGTTCAGCAAGGTATAACCGGTGGTGCCAAAGCCCTCGCTGAGTGGATCGATCTGATCCTGTTCTGCTACCAGCCGGATCTCGGCTTCGTTCTTCCATTTGTTGGCGCGGTGTTCCACCCTAACATCCAGATCGGTGGGTATGATGCTATAGAAGGGTTTTGAACCCTTGAGGCCATGAGGGTTGCCGTTTGTTGTGCAGGAAGAGGGCGCGGTCGGGACACCGGGGATGGTGGTGGACGCATTGCCTTCGGGCGCGAGCCCCACCATGACCATCAACTTCTGGCTATCGTCGGAGATCGTATAAGAAAACAACGGGTCGGTGGCAGATAGGGATCTGGGTGCTGCGCCGATCAACGGGAGATCCTGAACCGTGGATGATGGGTGGGCGAATATCACGTTCACGGGCGTAATCACGTTGGGTGAAGGGAGCGCGACTGTCTTCCAGCGGCAAGTGGTTGTTGGCAATTCTTTGGCGTGCACGTAGGCGGTGGCCAATTCTTTGATGACGCGCGTGGTGACATCGGGTTCATTGAGCGCCTGGGTTGGGGCCGCGTGTGACGGTGCGTTTTTGGTCTCGGCTGACCAAGCCAAACCGCTCCAACCCAACAAGAGGAATACACCATAAAACACAGTCGTGCGTTTCATTGTGGCGTACCTGCGGAGAAGTCCGTGAAGGGAACGAAGGGGTATTGCTGCGCGGTCGCGCACACCAACGGGGCAAAACCACGCATCACTGCGGCTATATTAGGTGCTAGCCGTCCGAGTGGATAGGCTAGCACTACTTGGCATCGTCTGCAAAGAGCGCTTGCTGTAATCTTGTCTCTGCACAAAATATGTGCTGTAACGTAACCCTAGCGGCTGTTCCTACGGGTTTGTGTAGGATGGTCTACCATGAGCAACATGGGGAGGTAAGGATAATGCCATTAAATCTTAGCAAGACTGTGCTGGAGTGCCTTAAAGGGCGGCCAGAAGAGAAAATGACCGCACGGCAAATCGCAGAATGGATCATGGCCAACCATCCTGAAGAAGCTCGGGAAAAAAAGCAGGACAGTCGGGTCGTGAATACGGACGTTGAGCTTGTGCAGCAATGGGCAGCGGAAATTAGTTCACAACGTCCGCGTTTGCAGAAAAGACATCTGGCGGTTAAGACGACCGAAGGGCTGCCCCGCAAGTATTACTATTCGGAAAAATCCGATGACGACGAAGTAACTGTGGCTGAGGAAATGGCCGCTGTTACCTCCGGCGCAGAGGTGAACAAAGCGCAACCTTGCGAGCATGATCTGTATCCGCTACTGTCGCGGTACCTGCGGGATGAGTTCGGTGTCTATTCCAAACGCATCGACGAGAAGCATTCATCAAACAAGCATGGGCCGAAAGGCAACCGTTGGTTGTATCCGGACGTGGTCGGAATGGAGGACTTGGGTGCTGACTGGCGCCAGGAGGTGCGTGACTGTGCCAAGCAATACTCCGATAAACGCACGAAGCTTTGGTCGTTTGAGGTCAAGCGGCTGATCAATCGGTCGAATGTGCGTGAATGTTATTTCCAGTCCCTATCCAACTCGTCATGGGCCAATCTGGGCTATTTAGTTACGGCAGAGATCGAAGGTCAGGATACGGTAAAGGAATTGCGGATGTTGTTTGCCGCTCATGGTATCGGGCTGATTAGATTAAACCCCGATGATCCGGGTGAGAGCGATGTGCTGATTCCCGCACGAGAGAAGTCTGCTATCGATTGGAATGCGGCCAACCGATTGGCAGCAGAGAATAGTGATTTCCTGGGGTACCTGGATCTCGTGAAGCAGTTCTATCAGACAGGTAAGGTTAGGGAATCCGACTGGGATGCGCCCAAGTCGTAGCTTCTTCAGCCGATTGGGTAAGTATTTGCAACGGTGTGCTGTCCTTTGCCAAGGGTTTTTTGGGGCATCTCTTGTGACTGCCCTCGTAGGGAAAAAGTTTTCTACGATCTCGAGCGACTCAGGCTATAAGTTCCTTGCCAACTGTATCGCATCCTCGCGCCCGCGTTTACCCGGGTAATAGTTGCGCCGGACACCGATCTCGTTGAACCCCATATCCGCATACAGGGCGAGAGCGGCCTGATTGGATGCGCGCACCTCAAGAAAGGCAGTGTCGGCGTGGTGGCGTCGTGCGAGGTGGAGGAGGTGGGTCATGAGGTAGCGTCCGAGACCTTGCCGTTGAAATTCGGGTGCGACGCAAAGATTGAGGATGTGGCATTCCCCCGCCCCGACTGACAGGATGCCGTAGCCACGGAGTAGCGGCGGTTCTTCGCAGATCCAACAGCAGTAACCGACCCGCAGACAATCCTCGAAGAGATCCATGGGCCAAGGGAATTCGTAGGCGCGTTGCTCGAGGGCTACAACGGCGTCGAGATCTTTGCTGCGCATAGGACGCAACGAGGCAGACGTGGGAACCGCCTGGCGCGGCACTGTGGGCACCGCTTCTCGCCAGGTTGGTGATTCCTCAAGCAGGAGTTCAAAGGTCTTTGCCATCGGGTGGGGCGCGGTGGAAGATCCGCCAGGCAAGGCGCAGGTCGTCCCAGGCCTTGCGTTTCTCGGACGGGCTGCGGAGTAGATAGGAGGGGTGATAGGTCGCAACGAGCGGTATGCGGCTCGGGCCATAGCGATGCACACGACCGCGTAGCGACCCAATCGACGCGGTGCTGGCCAACAGATTCTGGGCGGCAACCGAGCCTGCCGCGAGGATGATGCTGGGTCTAACCAATTCAATCTGCTGCTTGAGATACGGCAGACAGGCGGCGACCTCCATAGGCGCGGGGGTACGGTTGCCGGGTGGTCGTGATTTCAGGATGTTGCCGATGTACACCTCTTCGCGTCGCAGACCAAGTGCCTTGATCATCTTATCCAGCAACTGACCCGCCCGCCCAACAAAGGGCTCGCCCTGGAGGTCTTCCTCTTCGCCGGGTGCCTCCCCCACGATAAACCACCTGGCGGCGCGGTCGCCCACCCCAAAGACGCCTTGCGTCCTGGTCTTGTGGAGCGGACAGGCGGTGCAGGTGGCGACTGTCTGGATGAGCGCTTCCCACTGGGCGGCGGTATCGATCGGGGCGGCTACCACGGCTGCGGGGGAGGGTGGAGCGGGGACGGCTGCGGGCCCCACGACCATTGGCGTGACCGTGGTGTGATCTGGGGGGGCGGCGGTAATGGCGGCTGCTGCCACCGCTTCGTGCGCCACGCGGCGCGTCCACACCCGCACCCCCATGAGCGCTAGGTACTGCCGCTGCCGTGCGGTACGCGGTGATGGTGGGGGTGAGTCTGTGACACTCACTGGGCTGAACCGATGTCTAGCAAACGAGGAGCCAAGGGGGGGTGGTGATGACGGGTTTCAAGCGCGGATCTTACCGCGAGTTGGCTGAAGTTTGTGTGGTTTGTTGCAATTTTATCTGCGCCCGATGGCGACGCAGCGCTTTAGGCGGTGTCTTTCATCTGGGGGCTGCAACCGCCTCGCACCGCCGCGTCTGCGCTAGGCTAGCCTCCCTGGTGTCCTGCGCATTTATTTTGCGGAATCGAATATCGTCTATAGACAGGGCAATAAAGAGCCTAGTAGACTGAAAAAACCAGGGTTCCTTGGGGGTTCTCTAAGGTTTTCTCGGGAGCCCTTCGTCTGCGAGTCGCTATAGTTGTTGGGCGATGTGGCTCGCCGTTGGTTGGGGCCCGTGCGTAGCTGTAGTTCATCGCGGCATTTTGCACCTGAGTTTCGCACAAAAAACCTTGTTCTTCAAGGATAGGATTCTGTGCGTAATTTTTGTGTTGTGCCATGTGGAGTATTTTGATGAGATCAAATCTTCGACAAATTGGTAACCTGCTGCAGTTATTCTCCACGGCTCTTCCTCCTGCGCCAATACACTGAAACCTTATATTAATATTGGAACGGAGGCAGAGAATACAGTGCTTCACAATAAACCGAAGTGGTACTTTGAGAGACTTGGCGTAGGGAGGAATAGGAAGAAGGACGAGCCGCTGGAAGATAATCCTGGGATAAAGTTCAACCATGATGTGATGATGAGCGAACCGTTTAATGAGAAAGAAGAGCATATAGATTCCCTTATCCATGAGATATTCAAAGATAGGATGGACAAGTTGGATGAAGAGGGTGTCGGCGTTCATGGGATAGTAGAAGAATATTTCCCAAATATATGGAACGAGAAGAGCTTGGCGAAGGCGTTCATTGCGAAATCTCCCCTGAAAGGCTCAGAACACTTCAGGAAGAAGAAGCACTATCGAGATGTCTATGAGGGGATTAAAGCTGGCCTAACCCCAGTATCGAACGACCCAATAGATATTGTCCTTCTCAAGTTGGGAGAGATAGACAAAGCCCTGTTTGGTCATCGCGTCATTAGTGAGCTTCGTGGCATGGGCTACGTTAAGTTCGTGAAGCTCAATACTACGGCTCCGCATGGCTGGAGCGTAATCCCAGACAAACTTGGGGAAGTGTGGGCGACTGGATTCCAGGGCAACAAGACGCTGGTAGGCCATTTCTATGGGAACAGGGCGGTACAGACGTTCTTGGAAACTACCTGTCGAAATCGCTGTACAACAGCGATATGGTAGGCCCAATCTGCAAGGCGTGGATGCCGTCCGCATGAACATTGCCGAGTCCCAATTCGGGTGGGGGTCAGTGTTTCACCTCGGGCTCACGACGAACGAAGCCGTAACTTCGGCAAACGCTTTGTTGCTGCAGGACGCTTACCGCCTGGCAATCGGTAAAGGTAATATGTCGCACGTTCTTGCGTCCATGTGGGGAGTGGCAAAATCTCCCTTCGCTTTCGGGTTCCGAGGGCGGACGCTAATCAACGAGTACCGGAGCCCTGGGTCAACAGGGAGTAAGTCGGCAGAGAACACCGTCAAAGCCCTGATGATCGCTGGAGGTACAATCGCAGGCCAGTGCTCGCATGGAGACATCGAGAAGTTTCGTCGCCACTGGTACAGGAAGCATTGGTTCAGGGCGGCAGCGCGGTCGCCATTCGCGTTGTCTGAGCTCATGGCGAGCCCGATCATGAAGTGGATCGTGCCAAAACAGAAGATTGTTGTCTTCGACGAGATGGTTCAGCACCTCATGCGCGACAACCCAGATAAATTCCTGAAAGAGATGCGTCCAGAACTGCACCAGATATACAACCTCGTTGAGGCGCGGTTAGGACAGGTGCATTATTATCGCCGCATTCATAATGCGCATATAAAAAGAGATTACTCATATTGAAATGAAATTAGATAAACAAATAAAAGCAATTAATATTCATTGATAATAGGGTGCGCTTTGATGTATAGGTACAACACATGACATTCTTCTTTATTGCATACATGTTTCTGTACATTGGAAGAAAGATTGGTTGGGCACTTTCCAAGATAGCGCTATATACAGTGCCTACCATGATTTCAGTCGTGCTTTGTGTTGTCTGGGGCATAGTGGTAGCGAAAGCAATATACTGGCTGATTTTTTGGCAACAGCCTGACATCATCCTTCGCTGGATAATGGGATATGCACTAGGCGCATACGTTGCGATACCAAACTTTGGATTGATTGAACCTTCTAGTATCCCAGCACATGCACAAGCCCGTCATGCACTTGTTTCTTTCCTGCCCCAATTTATCTATATTGTGAGTCTAGTTTATCTATCAGCACCACAAACAATACAACAATCACCACAACAACCTGCAAGAATACTACAACCTGCTCCAACATCAAAAACTGCCGCTGTAAGTAGTGATTATTCTCATGTTCTAGTAAGAAATAACCCGATAAAAACAAACGGTAATATTATTTGCACTTTACCAACAGGGGCAATTGTACATGCTCTAGGTGAAGAGATGACAGATAATAAAAACAGAATTACTTTCACACATATTACATTCAATCGGGATGGGCATGGCGAAACAAATGGATGAATTAGCAAGAAAGCATTATCTTTTGACACAGAACCAAATGATGATAATTCACCACAGCCTTGCCGATGACAACAAATAATAGCTTATTGTATGTCCATTGATTGAGTCGACTCATGAGTCACCCCATGAGACTGTCAATGGATCGTGTGTGCGATCTTCATCGCACACTATCACCAGTAACGATTCATTTATAAACGCTAAACCAACTGCAACCTTACAGTGGCATACAGATGAAGAAATCCATCTACCTTGATAGCACCATCCCAAGTTATCTCTTTGATGAGCGTGAGGACATAAAACTCCATACCGAGATAACACGGAAATGGTGGAACGAGGAGCGGTGCCACTTCTCCCTATTCATTGCCAATGAAAGCATCATTGAACTGGAAAATGGTGAATACCCAAACAAGCAACAGGTGATGGATTGTATTGTTAGCATTGAAATACTGCCGCCCGCTGCTCGTATTTCCGAAATCATTCAGGCATATATCGGTAACTATTTGATGCCACGTTCATCTTCTGGTGATGCCTTACATTTGGCATACGCATCATACTACAAGTTGGATTTCTTGCTGACTTGGAACTGCAATCATCTTGCGAATGCGAACAAGAAGCAGCACATTAGGATTATCAACACCAGAATGGGTCTACTAACACCCGAAATCATCACGCCACTTGAATTATTTACGGAGAGCAACTAATGATTACCAACCACATTCTTGAGGAGAAATATAGGGTTCAACGGCAGTTGGCGGAAGAAGCAGGGTATGATATGGCAAAGTATGAGCAGAACTTACAGACCAGAGTGGCTGAGATTGAGCAGAAATATGGCATCATATTCAAGTATGGTGCTCCAGCCTTAGAGGCCGAAGAGTGTCTGAGTGATCAGACCAGATGAAATAGATTCCAAAAATCGAACAATAACGGAGGTTATTGACCGGCAAATAGAAATCCGCCGCAACTTTGCATAGTATTGCTTTATACGACATTTCTATCACCCCAGCAATAATGGTAAAGCGCGGGGGCGGTATGGGGTGATCGGATGAAATAGACTCTAACCATCGGACACGCAGCAACCCCTTCCCCGAATCTTTGGGGAAGGGGTTTAATCCGAAAGTCTCTGCAAAGGTTTTTGCGTCAGAGGGAAAGGGGCTTAATCCGAAAGCTCAAATATCCCCGGTCTGTGGGTGCGCCCGCTGCAAAGGCAACAGCAGCTTATTGATGGCGTTAATATAGGCCTTCGCCGAGGCAATAATAATATCAGTATCCGCCCCCTGCCCATTCACAATCCGCCCGCCCTTCTCCAGTCGCACCGTAACCTCGCCCTGTGCGTCCGTCCCACCAGTAATCGCATTCACCGAGTACAGCAGTAGATCGGCGCGGGTTTCCACCAGCCCCTCAATCGCCCGAAACACCGCATCCACCGGCCCGCTCCCCGTCCCTGTACCGCGCCGCTCCCTGCCATCCACCGCGATGGTGACATTCGCCTCCGGTGTTATCCCCGACTCCGAGCATACCCGAATCGCAACCAGTTGCACCGACTCGTTCTCTTTGTCCATACCAGCAACCGTCACCAACGATTGCAGATCCTCATCATAGATATCATGCTTTTTATCGGCGAGGTCTTTAAATAACCCAAACACACGGCTCAGCTCTTCCTCTGCGCCAAAGGCAATCCCCAGCTCGTCCATCCGCGCCCGAAAGGCGTTACGCCCCGAATGTTTACCGAGCACCATCCGATTCGCCTTCCAGCCGACATCCTCAGCGCACATAATCTCGTAGGTCTCGCGGCTTTTCAGTACGCCGTCTTGGTGAATACCCGCCTCATGGGCAAAGGCGTTTGCGCCAACAATCGCCTTATTGGGTTGCACCGGAAAACCGGTAATCGTCGAAACCAGCCGCGAGCACGAGACAATCTGGGTCGTGTCTAAACGGCTATCACAGGTAAATAGGTCGCGCCGGGTACGCACCGCCATTACAATCTCTTCGAGGGCGGCATTCCCCGCCCGCTCGCCCAAACCATTGATGGTGCATTCCACCTGACGAGCGCCGTTTTGGATCGCTGCCAGGCTATTTGCTACCGCAAGCCCGAGGTCGTTGTGACAATGGACGGAGAATACCGCCTTGTCTGCATTAGGCACCCGTTCGCGTAATCGATAGATGAGCGAGCCGAATTGATTGGGGAGGTTATAGCCCACCGTGTCGGGGATATTGACCGTACGTGCCCCCTCGGCAATCACCGCCTCAAGCACCCGACAGAGGAAATCAAACTCCGAGCGCCCCGCGTCTTCTGGTGAAAACTCGACATCGTCGGTGTAACGCCGCGCCCAGCGGATCGCCTTGACCGCCTGCTCGACCACCTGATCCTCACTCATACGGAGCTTGTGCTGCATGTGGATCGGCGAGGTCGCAATAAAGGTGTGGATGCGCGTCTGCGTGGTAGCGCCCCGTAGTGCCTCGCCCGCACGGTCGATGTCACGCTCTAAGGCGCGTGCGAGACCACAAACCGTGCTCTCGGTGACGGCCCGTGCGACCGCTTGAACTGCCTCAAAATCGCCAACACTGGCGGTCGGGAAGCCCGCCTCGATCACATCGACCTGCAGCCGTTCGAGGGCTTTGGCAATGCGGATCTTTTCCTCGCGGGTCATGGAGGCGCCCGGGCTCTGCTCGCCATCGCGGAGCGTTGTATCAAACACTATAAGACGATCAGTCATGATGTTGGCCAAGCAGAAGAAACGTAAGGGATGAGGGTTACGAAGGACTACCCGAGCTGGGTGGTGGTGTTCCCTGGCGGCGGGCGCTACGGCGGCGGCGGTGTAGGTGCAGTAAGGTCAGTACCGGGCCAGAGATGGCATAGGCCACAAAGCCGCCAAAGAGCACCCAAGACGGGTGGAGGGCAACAGCCGCCAGGGCCAGCACCACCAGCAAGAGCGTTACAAAGGGCACCTTGTCGCGTAGGGTGAGATCCTTGAAACTGTTGTAGCGCACATTGCTCACCATCAGAAGGCCCGCGCAGAGGGTGAGGATAAAGGCCGGTATGAGCAGGGTACTGCCTGTTACGTCTGACTCCACCCCGACCCAGACCAGTCCCGCAACGAGTGCCGCAGCGGCAGGACTCGGTAGGCCCTGAAAATAGCGCTTGTCCTCGTTCGCGACCTGGGTATTGAAGCGGGCGAGACGCAGTGCCGTGGTCGCCGTGTAGATGAAGGCGGCAAGCCAGCCGATCTTACCCATGCCCTGTAGCGACCACTCGTAGACCACCAACGCGGGTGCGACGCCAAAAGAGACCATGTCCGAGAGGCTATCGTATTCGGCACCAAAGGCGGTTTGGGTGCGCGTTAGACGCGCCACGCGGCCATCCAGGCTATCGCAGACCATCGCGACAAAGATGCCAATCGCCCCGTCCGCAAATTGCCCACGCATCGCGCTCACGATGGCAAAGAAGCCAAAGAACAGGGCAGCCGTAGTAAACAGATTGGGTATTAGATAGATGCCACGCGGACGTGGGGCGGTTGGTGGTGGCGATGATGGGGTGTTTGGCATAAGGTCTTCTTGGGTGGGGGCGACCGAGGCGCGATGAGACGCAGAGAACCGACGGTGCAGCAGCGCCAATCCTCTCAAAGAGGGCGATCATATACCAGAAACCCAGCCAAAGGGACTATGATAGCCGCTTCAACGAACATGACTCGTGTCCACTATCCAAGTTGGGGGCCGTAGTATTGTGAAGACCTACCTGAACCGCAATACCATTCCGCTGGGAGCGCTGCTTGTCTTTCTCTTTTGGGCGGGCGCTACGAATGGCGAGGATGCGCCAGAGCAGAGAGCGGCAGTCGGACAAGAATTTCATCTTGATAACGGACTTAAGATCCTGATCAAGGAAGACCACCGCGCACCTGTGGTCGCGACTGAGGTCTGGTATCGTGTAGGCTCGAGCTACGAGAGTATCGGTAGTACTGGTATCTCGCACATGCTAGAACACATGATGTTCAAAGGGACGCCGCAGCATCCAGCAGGTGAACTCTCGCGCATCATCGCGGCCAATGGCGGTACCGAGAACGCCTTTACCGGTGCCGATTACACCGCCTATTTCCAAGACCTCGAGAATACCCGGCTTGCGGTCAGTTTTGCGCTAGAGGCAGACCGGATGCACAACCTCTCGCTCCCTCCCGAAGAGTTCGTGAAAGAACATCAAGTGGTCATGGAGGAGCGGCGGTTGCGCACCGATGATAACCCCCGCGCCTTGACCGTTGAACAATTGGCTGCTACGGCCTATGTGAACAGCCCCTATCACTGGATGATCATTGGTTGGATGGGTGACATCGAACACCTGACCGTGGACGATGTGCGCGAGTGGTACCATCGTTGGTACACCCCAAACAATGCTACTCTGGTGGTCGTCGGTGATGTAGACCCGAAAGAGGTCGTTACCCTCGCAACGCGCTACTTCGGGCCCATCCCAGCGGGGAGTGCTGTACCCACCCCAAAGACCCATCCCGAGCCGCTGCAACGTGGCGAGCGGCGGGTGGTCGTCAAAGCACCGGCCCTCTTGCCGTATCTGGCCATGGGCTATCACGTTCCTGTTCTGCACAGCACGACGAATCCCTGGGAACCCTATGCCCTTGAGGTGTTGGCGCAACTACTCGATGGCGATGCGAGCGCCCGTTTCTCGCGTGAACTGGTGCGTGGCAGTGAGGTTGCCTCTTCGGCTGATGCGGGCTATGACCTGTACGCACGTCTGCCTTCCCTGTTTACCCTCGACGGCACACCAGCGCGTGGCAAAAGTATTCAGATCCTCGAGACCGCCTTGCGCGACCAAGTGCGGCGGGTGCGCGACGAATTGGTGACTAGCGCTGAACTCGAGCGTGTCAAGGCGCGAGCGGTCGCAGACAAGGTGTATGCGCGTGATTCTATCGTCTACCAAGCGATGCAGATTGGGATGTTGGACGCGGCCCACATTGATTGGCATGTGGCGGATGAGTATGTCGGGCGCATCCAGGCAGTGACCGCTGAACAGGTGCAGTCGGTGGCGCGGCAATATCTGCTGGATGACAACCTGACCGTAGCCATCCTCGACCCGCAGCCCATCGACCCCAAACACCCCATCTCTGAAGCGCCGCTAGGAGGCAACAATGTACGCTAGCTCTCTCTTGGTCGCGGTTCTGCGGTGTTTGCTTGTGCTTGGGTTGGCCTTGAGTGTGCCGGTGGCACTCGCAACCCCCCACATCCAGCACTGGCGCATGGACAATGGCGCTGGGGTCTACTTTGTGGAAGCGCATGAATTGCCGATGGTGGACGTGCAAATGGTCTTTAATGCTGGCAGCGCCTACGATGGCACCCACCCGGGGATTGCCTCGCTCACCAATGCCCTGCTCGACGAGGGGGCCGGTAAGTGGAGCGCGGATACCCTGGCGGATGACTTGGCGCGGATTGGCGCACACCTCAGCACTGAGTCGCTACGCGACATGGCGTTGGTGAGCCTGCGCTCACTGTCGCAACCAACGACGCTGGCGTCGGCTGCCGACATGATGGCGGCGGTCGCAACCGAGCCGACCTTTCCGCCGGACGCCTGCGAGCGCGAACGCGCTCACACCTTGGTCGCGATTTCTGCAGGTGACCAATCACCGTCGTCTCTCGCGAGCCGCGCCTTCTTCAAGGCGGTCTATGGCGCACACCCCTATGCCCACCCCTCGCTCGGGGATGCGGCAAGCGTTGCGGCCATTACCCGCGACGAACTGGTTGATTTTCATCACCGCTACTATGTTGGGCACAATGCGACGGTGGTGATTGTTGGCGACCTCGATCGAATGGCGGCAACAGCCCTGGCGGTTCGGGTCGCGGGTGGGTTGTCGGCGGGAGAGGCACCCGCCCCCTTGCCGGTAGTGGCCCCACTAGGCGCACGGGCCTCGCTAGAGACGATCCATTTTCCGGCATCGCAGACCCATGTGCTTGCTGGTCAGCCAGGTGCTTGGCGTGGGGATCCGGATTATCTCGCGTTATATCTCGGGAATTACATCCTGGGTGGGGGCGGCCTGGTCTCGCGGATCTCGGAGGAGGTGCGGGAGAAGCGGGGCTTGTCCTATGCTGCGTATAGTGATGTGACACCGATGCGGGTGGCTGGGCCTTTTGTGATGGGGCTGCAAACCCGCAATGAGAAGGTGGAAGAGGCGCGCCAGGTCTTGCAGCAGACGCTAGAGAGATTCGTACAAGAGGGCCCGCTGGACGCAGAATTACAGAAGGCGAAGGAGAACATTACCGGTGGTTTTGCTCTGCGTATTGACAGCAATAGCAAGGTTGCCGCTTATGTCACCATGATTGCCTTTTATGGTCTGCCGCTGGATTATCTGGATCACTTTAAAGAAAATGTGCAGGCGGTAACGGTTGCGCAGATCCGCGACGCCTTTCAACGGCGGATTGATCCCGCGCATCTCGCAACGGTGGTGGTGGGCGGGAATTGATTGGCTGCGAAAGGATGGTTTTAACCCTAGCGGTTCTGTTTTAGGAACGAGTCCCTTTCCGCTCGGCGGGAAAGGGACTTTCCGTACGGGCAGGTTGGTTGGTTGGCTGTTGGTGTGTTCGTTGCACACACCAATAACCAATTTACTCACGCCACCTGTTGTCGAATCATTTGTGCGAGTGTCTTTACTGCTACACCGGCCTCATCCCGATCGGCAAACGCCATATGGCTGGCGACTTTGTTCCTATTTATATAGTACCTTCCGATACCAAAAGTGATGTGCTTGGGTCAATTTCACACTTCTCTATCTTTGTAAACCTTACTGCAATCTTCTTGGCTGTTGTGTGGATTTTTCCAACATCATCGTTAGCCTGACTAATATGCTTCGAAAGGTCATCCATACGGTCTGTAAAGCGCTTGAACTCAACAGATAGTGCATTCAAATGTTCATGAATAATGTTTGTCAACTTATTCCGCTCAGCATCAGCTAGTACCGCCTTTGCGGTCATTAGAACAGCCATCAAAGTTGTAGGCGACGTAATCCAAACACGTTTATTCTGTGCCTCATGCACAAGGTCTGGGTGATGCGCATGAATCTCAGCAAATACCGCTTCAGATGGAATGAACATCACCGCACCATTTGCTGTTTCGCCAGGAATGATGTACTTATTAGCAATATCGTTGATGTGCTTATTTATGTCGCGCTTGAAATTACTGTTAGCAGTCTTTCTGTCTGAATCAGTCGCATCTTTGTCAAACATTCGCAAATAGTTTTCTAAAGGGAATTTGGCATCAATTGCGGTATTCCCGGTTGGTTGTGGTAAGAATATGAGGCAGTCTGGTCGCTTCCCATTGCTCATTACATAATTGAAATCAACAAATTTCTCTGGGAAAACATCGCGAACCAGGTCTTCGAGCTGTACTTCCCCAAACGCTCCACGGGAACCTTTGTTATCTAAGGTTTTCTGTAGACTAACGACATTATTAGAAAGGTCTGAGATTTTTTGCTGTGCTTGGTCAATTTTCTGTAGGCGGTCTATCACATCTAGAAATATTTTGTTGCTATTTTCAAAACCTTTAGAAAGGCGTTCTTCAACCTTTTCGTTTATGCCATTCATGCGGGTTTCTATTGTTTTAGCAATCTCGTCGAACATGTTATTGACAATGCTAATATTGTTCTTGAGTGAAGACTCTACGGATGCGAGGATGTCATGACGAAGGTCGCTTATCAGCTTTAATTGCGCCTGATACGATTCAGCGTTCTGCGAAGTCAAATGTAACTGCATCGCACTAAGCCCACCCAGAACTTTCTCGTTCAGATCAGCTATAGATAGAGAGATTGTTCTTTGCGCATCGGTTAATGTGGTCGCTAATTTTTCGCCAAGACTGTTAAAAGATTCTATTTGTGTTTTGTTGATTTTTTCAATGCTTATGCCTGTTTCCATCTTCATCGAATTTAGGTAATGGAACACCTTCTCGATCAAAAGGGAGATTGCGCTATCCGTGTCTTTAGATAGTTTGGACAAAGATTCGTTGATTGGTGTATATAGATTGGTGAGAAAGGTTATTATCTTGTTGCTATCGTTGCTGGTTCTGTCAATTATCTTTTCAGAAAGATGCTTGGTTTCTTCAAACCCTTTATTGTTGCTCTCTTCAAAACTTTGGCTTGCTGATGTCACTGTGTGTGTTAGATATGAGAGCTTTTTGCTATAAAATAGCATCGATAGTACGATAGCTACAATAATAATCAAGCCTATTGAAGTATCTCTGCTTAATGCTGTGCTTATAATAGATTGATTCGCGGTAGTTGTGGCGATTATCTTTCCAAGAATTGATTCTTTATCAGCTTCTTGTTCTATTGCTTGTTTTGCAAATTTCTCCTCAAGGGATACTAGTTTCTTGGAGTTATCCTTAAGGGTATCTGTTATCTCTTTAAGGAGTCTACCTTCTTCCGATAAGCTAATGGGTAACTCTTGTTTTTTCTGTTCCTTGTTTTGTTGTTTCTGTTCCTTGTCTTGTTGGGAAGATTGCTGGTTCTGGGACAGGCTTGTCTGTGTCTCTTGTATCCACCCAGTGATATGAACCTTAACTAGAGTTTTATCGGTTTCAATAATTTCTACTTTTGCGCCTTTATAAACGACTGCCAAGTTACCTTTGTGCGGTGATGCTCGCAGATTATCGTTCTTGGAAACGGTGCCTTCTGGGTCTCTGCCCTGTATCTTGACCGAAGACTTCTTTATCCAGCCATCTAGGCCTATCTTTGTGAACTTCGCGTTATGATAGTCTTGTTCTTCTGTAAAATTAAAAAAGAAGTCTCTATCTACAAGTAATTTACAAATTATAGTCCCGCTTGGGGTGGAAAATAATTCTGCATTTCCTGTTAAAGTAAAGCCTGGTGATTGTTCTGCTGCAAACAATAAGCTATGAGGATAATGCAATAGTATCGCTAGCACAAATAATAGCAACACGCGCCTGTGTAATTGTGTTTTCATTATGCTTGTTCCATTGATAGATTATTGAGAACGATTTTTAGGAGCACCCTATAGAGCACACAAGGGCAGTCTAACGGGATTTTGCCAGTTAAATATCGACGACTTCCGGTTCCACATCGATTGCTGGTGCTGCTACCGAGTATCGATCAACTAATCTTCCTGAACTTTCCTTTATGACAAACAGGACAAGTCGAATTGCTGTTAGCATTGTCGGTGTGTTTACCCATTGTGCTTGGGCATCTTCCCCCTGCCGAACACTTAGTGTTACCGCAGTTATCGCAGCGATAAACAGTACCGTTGTGGCCACATGCTGGACATTTCATACCATCCCTCCATAAGTATCAGTTGTATTGCCAAGGTGCGAAATACTACACCGCCATGGGCGCAGTCTGTGGTGATGATACAAGCCCGTCTATTGATGCACCATCGACGATATTCGATTTTATAAAATAAATGTAGCAGGACGGGGGAGGTTGCCACAGCGGGTTGGTTGGTGCACAAGGCACTGTAAGGGGGCGGCTCACCAATAACCAATTTACTCACGCCACCTGTTGCCGAATCATTTGTGCGAGTGTCTTTACTGCTACACCGGCCTCATCCCGATCGGCAAACGCCATATAGAGTGTGACATCCATTCTGCCGTGGCCCTCGATTTCGAGTGGTAGGGGCTTCAGTACTCCCTGTGCCAATTCCTGCTCGATTGCGGTGCGTGGGAGCGCGGCAAAGCCAAGGCCGCTCGTCAATGCCTTGATTGACGTACTGAGATGACTTACCGTCCAGCGCTGCTCAGCCCCGAGCCAACCGGCGTCTATGTTTTGGCGTAGTCCATGATCGCGCAGCACAATCTGGCGGTATTGCTGGAGATCCCGCTCAGACAGCGGAC
>CAIRSR010000212.1 GCA_903881315.1 uncultured Thiotrichales bacterium
CAATGGTGATCACGACACCTTTTGCAACAACCCCCGCCCTTTTTGGCAGGCCAGCGGCAAGACGCCACTGCTGCCACAGCATAAATAAGAAAAACCCAATCCCCACCAATCCAAGCTGAGTACCAATGGCAAAGTACTCGTTATGGGGATTGGCAGTCAATGTTTCCTGCTTGGTCACCCGCTTCTCGTACTCCCCTTTAAAACTACCAGTTCCCGCACCGAGGAACGGATGGGCCGATAGGATCTCGAGGCTGTGCCGATAGAACTCGAGCCGCAAACCAAACGAGGTCTCTACATTGCCGGACTTATATTTATCCACATCGCTCACTGCCTCGTGCAGGTGCGCATTGAATGTCGAAGAAAATTGGTAAGAAGCCGTGCTAATCGCACTAACCACTAGGAGTGCTGCGAGGAGTCCGCGCCATTTCCAGCGCTCCGCTAGTGCCAGGATGGTCAGCGCGGCTAATACCAGCCAACCCGTCCTGCCCGGCGTTAGGAACAACACATCGCCTACTGCGAAAAGAATCACTACGCTATGGGCGCGATATTGCCATTGGGTTAAGGTATCTCGACACTGCCACATCCGCTGCAATAGCCAATAGGCCGTAAACGCCATAAAGATATTGTGCGTGATGTGTCCGGAGATATTATGCGGTGCATAGGGGCCAATACCACCACTTCTCCACCAATCTATCGCGTAGCCATACCGGAGAACCAACGTGACCAACATCGTCCCGATAAAGGCATATTCTGCCCGCCGCCGCCACTCGGCATCCTGTAGTAGGGTGATGATAATCGCAATGATCAAGAGTTTTCGGTACTTCCACCACATTTCAATGGCGTCATGCCAAGACTGCGGGCCATGCAGCATGTTAAGCCCGATCACCCCCCACACCAGCAATGCGGTTACTGCTATGGGATTCGTAGCGATACGGTGTAATTTTTGGCGCAGGTTTTCCGAATTGGTGGCAGCAGCCATCCAGAACAGCAATATCAGTCCCGAGGTGATGCTAACCGCAGGCGTACTGAACGGGATGGCAACCCCCATCGCCAGGATTAGATAGCGAGCCGCATTGTCAAGATATTCCGGCATACCTATCGCCACTACTACCCCCTAGAAACGCGAATAACTGCTCGACGATAAACCTGCTCAAAGGATAACGAGCAAACAATGAGAGACAAACCAATAATCGCTCTGTCGCGCCATTACCCACTCCACCATCACCCCACATGGCCCGGGAGTAACCCAATCACTCAACCAATCGGTAGTGCTTCTTGCTGAGTTCCCAGCCAAAGGTTCTTTCTAGCGCCATCATCCAGCGGTGGCGTTGCTCGCGACGGGTCAGTTGGTGATCGGGATTGGGGGTGAAACGGGTCTCGGCCTCGCGGCTGAGCCAGTCTTGGACAACCGCCGGATGGCTGCCCGTAAATTGCCTAATCGCCGCCCCATCAATCGCCCCGTAGTTTGGGAAGGCGGGCGGCGTATGCCCCCAATACTTGCTCACCTGGCGCATCTTTTCTTGCATGGATGCAACAGAGCGCACATGACCATAATGATAGATAGGGGCCCCGGCTAACGCTGCACGCGGGTAACGCCCCTTTTTATTGTGATCCATGACCACAAAGAACAGGCCATCGGGGCAATAACTACGAATGGAGTTGCGAATAATGCGGGGCGCACGACGATACCAACCCGGGCTCACCGCAAGATAATCCGGACAGCCATAGAAATGGTAGTAATCAAATACCAAGGCCTCTACCAACGGATTATCCAGGTGGCGTTCCATGGCCGAGCGAATGATCGGGAGACTCGACTCATGGACTACCTCGTCCCCCTCCAGATAAAAGGCCCAATCACCACTACAATTAAACTGGGCAATCATCTTCTGTTGGGCATAGACATAGCCCCTGTCGCTCATCCGTTCATTCCACGCCGACTCAATAAGACGCACCTTAGGATTATCGATAGTGCGAATCTTCTCGGCGGTATCGTCCTCACCAAAGCCAACATTCACCACAAATTCATCCACTATCGGCAGTACCGATTGTATCGACTCAAGGTACGGATAACCCAAAAGCGTACCATTGCGCAGAAAGGTAAAAGCACTGACCTTCATCGTTCTAACCTCGGCCTACCGCAGAGACAATCCGAATCTGCCGATCCTCTGGCACCTCATGGTAAGACAACACCGATAGACCCGGTAAACTATGTCGCACAAAACGTGACAGCCATGGCCGTAACGCAGCCGACACCAGCAGGATCGTCGGCTGCCCCAAGGTCTCTTGACGACTCACCGCATCGGCAAGGGATTTATGCACCCGCTCGGCAAGTCCAGGCTCGAGCACCGGCCCCGATTCACCACCGGACTGTAGCCCCTGCTGCATCAATTGTTCCAGCGACGGGTCGAGCGCAATCACCGGCAACTCTTTGCTAAGACCAACCAGATTCTGGATAATCGAACGCCCCAAGGCAATCCGCACCGCTCCGGTAAGCACGTTGGGATCACGAGAGGTATTGGCGGCCAGACATTCTGCGATCGTGCGCATATCGCGGAGTGAGATGTGTTCCTCTAAGAGATTTTGCAGAACCTTTTGGATAATCCCGATGGGTAGTATCGCCAACAGATCCTCGACCAACTTCGGGAAGGAAACCTTAAGCTTGTCTAGGATCTGCTGCACCTCCTCACGCCCCAACAGGGATTGCGAGTGATCCTGGAGGATCTGGGAGAGGTGGGTCGCTATCACCGTTGACGCATCGACCAGGGTATAACCAAAGCTCTTGGCCAGTTCCCGCTGACCAGCCTCAATCCACACCGCCTCTAGGCCAAAGGCCGGATCCTTACCCTCAATGCCCGGCACACGCCCATAGACCTTGCCGGGATTGATGGCCATGTCCCGATCGGTGTAGACCTCTGACTCGCCTTCTGTGACCCCGAGCAAGGTGATGCGGTAGGTACCCGGATGGAGATCGAGGTTATCGCGGATGTGGACAGCGGGGATCAGAAAACCCAGATCCTGCGAGAGCTTCTTGCGTATCGCCTTGATGCGCTTCATGAGCTGTCCGCCCTGGGCCTTATCTACGAGAGGGATAAGCCGATAACCCACCTCAAGCCCAATGAGATCGACCTGCACCACGTCATCCCAAGACAAGTCGCGCTGTTGTTCCTTTGGCGCTTGCAGAGCCGGTGCGGCAGCGGCCCTTTGTTGCGCCTGCTCGGTCGCGGTACGTTGGCGCACCATCCACCACGTACCAACACCCGCCAGTATCGCGAGGCTCAAGAAGGCAACATTCGGCATTCCCGGAATCATGCCCATAATGCCAACAATAGCCCCGGTCATCCCCAAGGCCCGTGGGTCACGGAAGAGTTGCGAGATGACCGCCTGTCCCATATCCTGCGCTGAAGAAACGCGCGTCACCATGATGGCAGCCGCCGTAGACAACAGCAGCGCTGGGATCTGCGCCACCAAACCGTCACCAACGGTAAGCAGGGTGTAGGTACGCCCAGCCTCGCTAACACTCAAGCCGTGCTGCAAGACACCTACCGTCAGCCCCCCCAGCATATTGATGAACAGAATCAAGATTCCCGCCACCGCATCGCCACGCACGAATTTGCTGGCACCATCCATCGATCCATAAAAGTCCGCCTCGCCCATCACCTCGGCGCGTCGCGCACGGGCATCGTCCTGGTTGATAAGGCCCGCATTGAGATCAGCGTCGATCGCCATCTGCTTGCCAGGCATCGCATCCAGGGTAAACCGCGCGCTCACCTCGGAGATACGACCAGCGCCCTTGGTCACCACCACAAAGTTGATGATCACCAGGATGGCGAACACGACCAGACCCACCGCAAAATTGCCACCCACGACAAAATCACCAAAGGCCTGGATTACCTGCCCTGCGGCTCCCGGGCCAGCATGACCTTCGAGCAACACCACACGGGTTGAGGCAATGTTGAGCGACAAGCGCAGCAAGGTAGTCACCAACAGCACGGTCGGGAAGGAGGCAAATTCCATCGGGCGCTGGATATAGACCGCAGCCATCAAGACGATAAGAGAAAGAGCGATATTAAAGGTGAAGAAGATGTCCAGCATGAACGGTGCCATCGGCAGCACCATCATGGAAAGCATCCCCATCAACAACAGCGGCGCACCAAGACCGTTAGCAAGCAGGTTCTGGAACGTGGCACGCAGGGTTCTGAGCGTTTGGCTGTTCGTCGCCATGTCGATTGCTTTCTCTATAAACAAAGCAGCGGACGTTGCCGCCACGTATCAATGCTGACACCTAAAATCCCGCAGCACTTCCCCAGATACGCCAATAAGGGACACACCCTTTCTACCAGCGTACGCCAAGAACGGGTAGGATGAGATGTCTGCGGTGCCGAGCGCCAAGATTCGGACGCACCGATGATTATCTCAGGCTAAGTGCTGCAAAATTTTTGGGCACTGGTCTAGTTTGATTCGGTTTGTAACTTGTTGATTCTTCCTGGTGCATTAGATGTTTTTCTGGAGCATTAGAATCTGTTCCCAAGAGAAG
>CAIRSR010000213.1 GCA_903881315.1 uncultured Thiotrichales bacterium
CAGCGTAATCCTCGGCACCACCCGCAGAGCCCCGCAAGTTCCCACGGTTGTAGTATGCGCTGGCCAAGTTGTTGCCGTACTGCACTAGCCAGGTGGTGTGGTCTTCTTTTTCGATAAAGTGCTGGCGCAACGTCTCGCCAATCTTGATGGCCTCAGCGTAATCAGCCCCACCCGCAGGATCGCCCAGATGATCACACCGCAAAAGCCCACGGTTGTTATATGCGCTGGCCAAGTCGTTGCCGTACTGCACTAACCAGGTGGTGTGGTCTTCTTTTTCGATAAAGTGCTGGCGCAATGCTTCGCCAATCTTGATGGCCTCAGCGTAATCCTCAGCACCCCGCAAGTTCCCACGGTTGTAGTATGCCTTGACCAAATCGTTGCCGTACTGCACTAGCCAGGTGGTGTGGTCTTTTTTATCGGTAAAGTGTTGGCGCAATGCCTCGCCAATCTCAATGGCCTTAGCGTAATCATCAGCCCCACCCGTAGCGCCCCGCAAGTTCCCACGATTGTTGTATGCGCCGACCAAGTCGTTGCCGTACTGCACTAACCAGGTGGTGTGGTCTTCTTTTTCGATAAAGTGCTGGCGCAATGCCTCGCGGATCTTGATGGACTCAGCGTAATCAGCACGGGCACCCGCGAACTCACCCAGGCTCCGCATCAAAGCCCCACGCCCGTTTAGTACGCGAGCCAGGTCGTTGCCGTATTCTATAAGCCAGTTGTGCCCCGGCTGCTGCTCGATAGCCTCGCGCAACGCCTTGCGGATCTTGATGGCGGCCTCGTAATCCGCACGGGCGTCCGCAGGGCCTTTCCAGTTCCACAACAAAATCCCACGGTTACGGTGGACGCTCGCAAGGTCGTTGCCGTACTGCACCAGCCAGTCCCGCTCGGCGTTGGTATCGCGCAATGCTGTGCCGATCGCAAGCGCGGCATCATAATCCGTAATGGCGTCGTCAAACTCACTGAAGCGTGAGCGCAACTCCCCCCGGCTGTTGTAGGCAAGGATCAGGTCGTTTGCGTACTGCGCCCCGACAACACCCCGCAATTCCTCACCAATCCTAATGGCGGCGTCGAAATCCACCCGGCTGCCGGAAAAGTCGTTGAGACTTCGCAGCAGATCGCCACGGTAGCGGTAGGCTCGCACCAGGTCGTTGCCGTGTTGAATAAGCCAAGCGGCGTACTCTTCTGGCGCATCCGTTTTGTCTGGGCACAGCCATTCGGCATCCTGGATGACCGTGCTCCAGCAGGTGAGCGCCCGTGAGCGATTGCTGCGGAGTTCCTGCTCACGCCCCTCGGTGATGAGGTCGTTGGCTGTGGTGGGTTTAGATTCTGACATTAGCGCCCCCGCCCTGCGCAGCCTTCCGCTCCCGAACCGCATCCAGATTCGCCACCCCACTGGTCGCCGCCTGTTCGGAAACCTGCGCCACCCTCTCCTCGAAAACAGAGGAAAAGTATTGTTCTTGTTTCTCCGCATCGGGAACGGACAGATCGGGAAGTTCGGTAAATTGCGCCTTAAACACCGCCTCCAGGGATTCATACGAGGACACAAAGCCGGTGCGCAAGGCCGGGTTACGATTAACACCAAGCACCATTTCCGTACGGAGCCTCTCCAGGATGGGCTGCAATGTACGCGACCCGTGGGCCGAGTTGCGAATCTTTTGCCAGATAAGGCGCACTACCCGCCAAACGCACATCAGGTGATCCAGCAAGTCTTTGTGGGTAGTAACAGTGTAGGCGTTTTGCGTGGTATAGAAACGCAGCGTAGTTCCAGACGCCATCTTGCCGAGCACGAGTACGCGACTTGGGGCATAGTCACAATGCAGTGCGTCGCCGACATAGAAACAAACCTGACCATCCAGCAAGGCGTCAAAACCATCCTCGTTATCTTCTAACCTCCCGAAGACATCAACCAACGCACGCTTGACCTCGGTATTGGCGGCAAAGGCAATCCGACCCTGTGGGATTAAGGTCTGCAACGCACGACGTAGTGGCGCATCTTCGGTCGCTTCTCTATTCAGCAGGGCCAGGGCCCATTGCCCAACCTCAGGGGACGGGGGATGGCGCGCCATGTCGCGAAGACGAGACCAGTTGGCAAACACGGTATAGTGCTTCACTTGTATCAGCGGGGCGCTCTGCAGGATGAGGCCCTCTCTTCCGAATCGATCGGTTTCGGTCAACAGAGAGGGATCGTGTACCGCCACATCGATATGTCCATCAACGAGCGCTGTCCTCACCCCTTCGTAGATCAACGGTTGCAAAACTAACCTTGTGCCATAGCCAACCCATAGGACAGCCTTAAAGAGCGATAAAAAAGCAGCATCGGCGGAAGACGGCAGATTCATTACAACCGTACGATGGAATAGCTTATTGGGATAATACCTGCTACGGATAATCTTGTTTAATTCTTGGCGCTCCGCAGTAGAATCATCCCAATCGGTATCAACGGAAACCTTATCCCAATAGTCGCGCTCGAAGCGCCTCACCACCGCCGCAGGCAAATCCGAGCGAAATAGCGCGGCACAAACAGCAGCGCGTATCTCCTGACCAGACGGATAATGAGCACAGGTTGCCGCAGCCTCCAGAAACTCACCAAGGGCGCTTGTTTTTATCGATCGAACATCCAGATCGCAACCTTTCGGGAAGTCACCACTATCTTGTAGCACATTGATTGCGTTAAAGAGCGCGTCCGCGAGAAAGCGGAATCGCCCATCGTCACCTTTCTCATTACGGGCAAAGCGCGTCAGCACGAGTGGCGCAAATTCACGAAGAAAGCGCTCTGGCGTTACACCCGATAAGGCATGTAAAAAGGGTTTTGTCGTTGCTATGTCTTTATGCGCTAGTAGTTGCCCAATAATCAGCGCATCAAGACTCCCACCACAGACGGCAGCGGCTTGCAAAAGGGCCGCCTTGACCGGCACAATCCGCCCGCTATCGCCCTCAAGGCGCATAATCTGATGACAAAACGCACAGAGAAGAGAGCTGTCCGCCGGAGAATAGCGAATGTCGCGCAGGAACAAAAAGAATTCAATCAACCACGACGCCCGTCTGCTGCGTCTTGCGTCCTGCATAAAGACCGCGAGGGTTTCCTCGGCCTCCCCGTCCTCTACAAGAAGGTCGCGAATCGCCGTTTGGACAGGCCCGGGGTAGTTCCGGTGGAGTGCAACCAGGATATCCCGTGCGTCCGTGCCAAGCCTCTCCCCAAAGGGGCTGTCCAACTGCTCGCCGCCGAGTCTTCGGGCGATGAGGTTGACCAGGGCGGTACGGTCTTGGTCGTGCGCGGCTTGCTGAAGGACAGTCATGACCATTCTCATGACACCGCAAAAGGAGAAGAGGGCTCTGACCAATCCCCAGCCGTGGGTTCTCCCCAAACGACGAGGTCGTACAAGACGCCAATCTCGACTGCGTGATGGATAATCTCCGGCAGGCCGCGCCCACCCGTGCGGAGATCCACAGCAAAATTGGTCTCCATGGGGTCGTCGCGATCGGGGCAAAACGCCCAATTGCCGGCGCTCTCGAGATGTGTTGGGATGCTGATGGGTAATGGCAGACGACGCACCGCATCCGCTGGATAGATCAACTCTACCCAGTGGATGTCTTTCTCAAACATAAGCCCCAATGCCTGGAGCAGACGATCGGGGGAACCATGGCGGTTGTACGCATCAACCCTACTGGTCAGCGTCGCGAACGGCTTGCCAGCCTCGCAGAAACCAATGAGACCACTCATCGTGCCGAGGGCAGCCATTCTCGCCGCATCGGAAGCGGTATCCGCTGTCGCGTATTTTTTTCTTTGCGAAGAAAGATCTTTCCGCAGCCGTTCAAGTAGGGCGTTATTGTAGGCCAAGGTGGTATACGCCCTAACGAATCTCTGTAGCGGCATCATCCGCGAGAGCAGCCTCTCGGGGTGGCCCGACACACCCATCGGACAGCTCGGTAACTGACAATGCTGGTCTCCGATGAGATAGGTCAGCACCTCTAAGAAGGTCGCGAGCCAGTCGTCTTTACCAGAGACCACCGCAGAACGCAGCCTCTCCATGAGGTCGTCGTGGTAATCGCAACAGAGATCCATGGGCGTTTTACTAGGACACACCCCTCGCAACAAGTCCCCAAGTTTCTCCTGAAAGGTTTGACAGGCGACAACGGGCAGCGCCAACTCCCTGAGACAGGATTGGAGGATCGCCTGGCCCGGCGCGTCCACGCACTTTCCGGCAACCTTGACCCGCAGCCGCGCAAACGCCTCATCCAGCACACCAAGCTCGGCTGAACCAAGCCGAGCCTGAATGCCCGCCAGCAACCCCCGATCACACGCCTCTTGAAACATCATGCCAACCCGCTCCCCCCAACCCGCACCGCTTACCTAAGCCGAGTGGAACGGATTACTGGTCGGCTCTGAAGTCGTTTCACCGGACGATGCGCTCACACTCGGCACAGAAGGCGCTGGACTGCCCCCTTCTTCACGCGAGACACGAGCACCCTTGTTACCGTCCGCCTCCTCACGCGCTACAGGTCGAGAACCACCGCCCTCGCTCTCCCCACTAGGCGTAGGACTGCCCCCTTCTTCACGCGAGACACGAGCACCCTTGTTACCGTCCGCCTCCTCACGCTCTACAGGTCGAG
>CAIRSR010000214.1 GCA_903881315.1 uncultured Thiotrichales bacterium
ACGCTATGGTTTGGTTGGCATTGGCGGTGGTGAAGATGATGGCCATTTTGTCCCGAACGATCTGCAAGATATTGTCGCCGGTTTTTCTTCTGGGCATGATGTAACATTGGTGTCGGAGTTGGTTGGGAGGGGAATAGAGTGTTTTCTGTCTGATTATGCTCCTGACCTTTCGGTAGCCGGGAACTCTCGGTTACATTTGGAGGCTGCGTGTTTGGGTAATACCAATGATCCTGGATACATGACGCTGGATAGTTGGCTGGATAGGCGTACGCCCCAGCAGAGCGATTTAATCTTACAGATGAATAACAGAGGAAATGAGTATTCCATCATCTATGGCGCGTCCAGTGAAACGCTGCGCAGGTTCCGCATTATTGTTATTGAGTTTAGTAACCTATATCGTCTGTGTGATAATCTAGGTTTTGACGCCATTTATTATACGGTTAAGAAACTATTGGATGATTTTGCGATCGTTCATGTTCGGCGGCGCGATGGGGGGACGCCGACTATTTACGGTAAGCACGCCATCCCGGCATCCTTGGGAGTTACCTTTCTCAGAAAAGATAGATTACGGGAGAGTCGGTAAGTGACAGCAGCGAGGATTTCCATGTGCGTCGGTAGGGTAGGGGCCGCAAGCGGCGGACTGCGCTATGCCATTTTAGGCTTTTGCTACGGAAATGGGGTGCGAACTAAATTTGATAATTGTGGAACCTATGACTAACAATAGACAAACGGTGGTTTGGAGTCTGCTGACGGATCTTGCAAATCCTTTAGCGAACCAGTGTGCGAACCTTATGCTGATGCAGACCGTGATCATGTACATGAGAAATCTTCGATTATCCATGTACTCGGCATTGCAAGGTTTTAAACAACTGCCAGGCAACAGGTTATACGTCGTGATTGACGCACCAGCCGCACTCATGAACACCAATCTTTCTGAGCAAGAATACTTTTCTAAGATTCTAAAGGCCGATGAGCGCAACATGATTCGGAAGGCCGAGAAGAGGGAGTACTATTGCAAAGGGATCTGTTACGATGATTACTTGGATGACATTCATGAGATCAATTTATCAAAATTGAATCGGCAGGGGCCGATGCCGGAGTATTATGCGACGTACCCCTGCGCAAGAGAAAAACCTTTGGCGCAGCTCGGGGCGGATATTATTTCTTTCGGATGCTTTAAGGAGGATACGCTGGTTGCGTATGTTATTTGCTGGGCGCACCAGAGGAATCTGGTGATCGATAGAATCCTTGGGCACGGCGAACATCTCCGCCATGGTATTATGAATCTGTTGTTCTATTATACATTCCAGCAACTAGCGCAGTCAGAAACTGCTGATTACCTGAATTATCAGTTCATTTTTTCTGATAGTAACTCTGCTTTTAAGCGCAGGGTTGGGTTTCAAGAACATAATTTGATTCTTGAGATGGATGCGACATTCCTGCAACAAGCTGCTGCTGAGGTAAGGAATCCCTTCTTCTTCGAGGGGGACGTGAAGGAAAGTATTATCCAAAGGCTTTCGTCTTAGTCTTAATGGTTATGCGCCTAGCGCCAGGCGTTATCTACATTGCGCCAGTGATCCTTAATTTAATTTTACAGTACTTCCTGGAGAGCGCCTATGTCTACTACTGTGCGAGGTTTGGGATTAACTGGAGATGCCTTTGCTCGGAGTATGCTCGAGGCTCGCTTATGGCCAGATGGCCCGCTGGCACCATTGCGGGATGTCCTGGTGATCTGCGGCAGCCCCCGTAGTGGCACAACCTGGCTACATAACGTATTGATTACTTCTGGTCGATTCAAGGGGATTCCGGCTGATGATCTGGCACCGGTTGGGCCAGATCCGTTCTTCACGGATGAGAATCGCTATATCCATTTGAGTCTGGCCCAGGCGGTGGTATTTGGTGATCCAGAAAGTGCGCCAGCGCTTACTTTCCAGGCAGCGTGTAATCTGGTCTATCTGCGTTTTGGTGTTGCGGGAGAATTAATGATTAAGTCTCCGTACTATTGTTTTTTCATGGATGCAATGCTTGCGAGCGGTATCTGTCGGAAGTTCGTGTTTATGAAAAGACGCCTTGACGATATTGCTCTTTCGATGATGAAGCACCCGCACGTTGGTGCACTGATACGGAGTGAGTATCAGCGATTCTTTGATGTCATCGTGGGGCCATACAATCTAGAGCTAAGATATGTCGACGCCAACATAGTAGATTATACCGTGCGTAACTATGAACGATTATCGTTATTTGACCGGGCATTATTTAAGAGTTTGTGCTTCTCGGCCTCGTTTGCATTAGGTAGCCGTGCGGTTGATAAACAACATGTCTTTATCTTTGACCACGAGGCGTATGGAACTGAGCCAACCGAGCGGGCGCGTTTCCGTGAGTTTGCGCGATTGACTGAGCAGCAGGGGCAGGCAATTGAAACCTCCTTTAGGCCTCCCGCAGCGAGGCGCGAGGCACTGCCGCCGCATGATCCTGAATACAGAAAGGCTATCCTTGCAATCGAGAATAGTCTTTACTAGTATGCGCTGCCAGTTGGTGGTAGGGTTTTTGTTGCCACCATAATTTAAGGTGTCTTAGTGACTCTTATTGAATAAGGGGACTGCATTGGGTGATATAAGGCAGAAAGCTATCCCGGTCAACGAGCCATTGCTCGATGGTAACGAGAAGGCCTATCTCGCGGAGTGTATTGATACGGGTTGGATCTCCTCCGAGGGGCCGTTTGTTAGGCAGTTTGAACAATTGTTTTCGGCGCGTGTTGGGCGCAGGTGGGGGATTGCAGTTACTAATGGAACTGCGGCATTGGAGGTTGCGATTGAGGCGCTTGGTATCGGTCAGGATGACGAAGTGATCATGCCAAGCTTCACGATTATCTCTTGTATCGGCCAATTGATCCGCTGTGGTGTGAAACCGGTGTTGGTGGACAGTGATCCGCTGACCTGGAACATGGATGTGACGCAATTAGAAAGCAGGATCACGACGCGCACCAAGGCGATTATGATTGTGCACATCTTCGGTCTTCCGGCGGATGTCGATCCGATCTTGGCGCTTGCGCGTCGCTATGGTCTTTATGTGATCGAGGATGCCGCCGAGATGCATGGTCAGACGTATCGATCACGGCCATGTGGCAGCTTTGGTGAGATTAGCACCTTTAGTTTTTACCCCAATAAGCTGATTACCACGGGCGAGGGGGGGATGGTGGTGACCAATAGTGATACCCTGGCCGCAACCTGTGGTAGTTTGCGCAACCTTTGTTTTCAGCAGCACCAGCGTTTTGTTCATGAGCGGCTTGGCTGGAACCTGCGTATGACCAATTTGCAGGCGGCGGTGGGTCTTGCGCAACTAGAGCGCATCGACGAATTCATCGATCGTAAACGCGCCATGGGACGCCGTTATACGGAAATGTTGTCTGGCGTGGCCGGGTTACAGTTGCCCCTGGCCAAGACCGATTATGCCGAAAATATCTATTGGGTGTTTGGACTATTGCTGGCAGACGATGTTGATCTTGACGGCAGAGAGGCGATGCGTAGGCTAGCGGAAAAAGGGGTGGGTTGTCGTCCGTTCTTTTATCCGATGCACCAGCAGCCGGTGTTGGCGCGCTTAGGATTGTTCACGGGCGAATCCTATCCGGTCGCCGAGCGGTTGTACCGGAAGGGATTCTATATTCCGAGTGGCCTGGCCCTAACAGAAGAGCAGATGGTGCGCGTTGCCGAGGCTGTTCGTGAGGTACTGGCCTGAAGGGATTTCTAGTATCCAAGGTCGCGCTTGAAGGAATTACAGGGGCCCCAGAGCCGACGGATCCTGGCAAATCGGTTTAGGGCATCGCCAACCTTGCGGAAGTATTCATCCTCACTGCGGGCTTTGATCAGGGAGGCGGAGTGTTTGAGTAGCCGATTTCTTTCGCCAACGTCATAGAGTCGGAGAACCTTGGCGGCGGCCTCATGGGCATCCAGGCCATCGAAATAGAGCGCCGATTCTTCGAGTTGGACGCGGGCACCGGCATAATTCGCGCAGACCACTGGACAACCAAGCGCCATTGCTTCGAGTGGGGGGATGTTGTCTGGGCCGAGCAGGGAGGCAAAGACCATGGCGAAGGCGTTTAGGTACAGTTGATGCAGGACGCTGGTTTCGACAAAGCCGGCGAACACGACAACATCCTGTAGATTATTGCGCGCAACATATTCTTTAACGTAGCTAAGATTGCCCTTGTCGCTGCCGCAAAAAACCAATTTGAGATCCTTGCCGCAGCTACGCAGAATCTGCAGGGTATCGACCAGGGTGATATGGTTTTTGTGGGGCCAGAATTGTGCGGGATAAAACAGATATTCCCCGGGGGTGAGGCCGAGGGGCTCTAGTAGGCTTGCGTTTTTCGGCACCCCACTAAAGGCCTGTGCGTTAAACGGCATTGGAATGCAGCAGATATTCTCGAGCGGCACCTGATAGAACTGGTGGATCTGTGCTGCACCTACGCTGTTGCCGATGACGACGATGGCTGCCCGTGGCAGCAGATACCGGTAGAACCCTTCACGGTGATCGAACTTCCAGCCGCTAACAGAGACCTCGGGGAAGTAGGGCACCTCGCGGTGGCCGAGATCCCATACGGTCGCGGCAAACGGCACCTCCACCTCCTCGTAGTAGGGCGACATAAACCAGACGAAATCAATCTGGTTATCGAGGGTGCATTGGTGGATAACATGGGTCTTGGGGTTCGGTTGAATATAAAAGAAATCGTGGGCCTGCGATTTCTCCATGCGGTTCAACCCAGCGAGGAGGGTGTTCTGGAAAGTGCTAGCACCGCCGTCGGTCGGGTTGCCACCGGGGCTTCCCACGAATAGGACTCTCATCGACATACTCCAATGCGCGGCCTGAACGGCGCTAGCGGCTGGTGGTTGTGGGTCTCGGATCCTGGTTATTCTTGCAGCTTCAGTTGTTCTGCCGAGATTGCGGGGAAGCGGGTCTTGTCTGCGTCGCCCGAGTAGGGGCCCTGTTTTACCTCAAACATCTCAACCTCTTCAAGCACCTCAAAGCCGTGCCCGCCACTGACGAGCAGGATCACGTCGTTGGCGCTGAGGATTCTACTCTGTAGGTATTGACGGGTGTCGTCATAGAAGTCAACGCGAATCTTGCCGCGCCGGATGATCAGCACCTCTTGCGTATAATCGACCTGACGTGGGATCTGATTATGCACATGGGGAGGGATGCTTTTCCCGCTTGGGTGGTGCATGTACGCGAGCTGTTGCGATAGCTCGTCTGGCGTAAAAAAGGAGATGCCGGGCTTATCGTAGCCAGCGCGCACAATGATGGCCAGCAGCGCGGTGTTGCTACGAATCTCTTCTAACATGTCCGGCATAGGCTGGCGTCCATTGGCGGTTCCCTGGTGGCGAGTTATGGAGGAGCACGGGTCACGGCAGGCGACGAGCGAGACAACCACACGGTATTCGCTCTCTGCGACAAAAGCCCACTCGTGTCCTACTCCCTGCCATTGGCTTTAGGGGTAGGCGCGGGTTGCGTTCTGTTGGTCTTACGGAGCCAACACAGTCTCTGGCGATTCTTCCAGACTCAACGCCACTTTTCAAGGCTCGGTGAGGGGTTTGTGTTGCGTGCGCGAAGCTCTCTCTGATTCTCTTCTTTCACCCCAACCCATTTGCGCGTTTGTGTCGCGTACGCGAAGCTCCCTCTACTCTTCTATGGAGGACGGCGCGATGGTTTTGGGGCTGAGAAGTTTTGAGAGCAAGCCGATCGCTCGGCCAACCAGGGCAGCCTCATGAGAGACAAATGAGGTAGCTGTTTTCTGGGGCGCTGTTTTTCTGGGAAGATGTCTCAACTGTTACGGGGGATCCAACATGGGTCAAGCCATTGAGACGTTTCTCGATCATTTCGGAGCGTTAG
>CAIRSR010000215.1 GCA_903881315.1 uncultured Thiotrichales bacterium
CAGGCTTCCAGCCAAAACCACCGTTGAACACCTCCCAAAAAAAGCGGCGCGTAGCCTCCTCTCGTACTTCAAAAACGGCACCCGATTCCTCCTCAACGCCCTCCTGACACTCGCACCTATCCCCGCCTTGTGGATACATCTGAAACTTGTCGGGTGGTAAGGTCTTCGTGAGAAGGTGCTTGACTATCTTTGCGTACTCGCTATCATTAGCACTCGTCGGGGGCGAGTGCTAACAAACGACTCCTCTTGTGTGGGGGTGCTGTTCTGCCTAGTCCGCCCCGTAATCATCGTTAATTTTAATGAATTTGCTAGGAGAACACTGTGAATATCCGTCCGTTGCATGATCGCGTGATCGTTCGTCGCGTTGAAGAAGAGCGCCGTTCTGCAGGTGGCATCGTTATCCCCGATACTGCGACCGAGAAGCCCGTCCGTGGCGAGATAATGGCAGTAGGTAACGGCAAGATCCTTGAGAGTGGTTCGGTGCGGCCAATGGATGTGAAGGTTGGTGACCGTGTTCTGTTCGGTAAGTATTCCGGCACCGAGGTCAAGGTCGATGGTCAAGAACTGCTCGTGATGCGCGAAGAAGACATCATGGCTGTCCTCGAAGGCTAAGCCGCAGGCGTAAACCCTCGTCTACACATCATTTCATCACAAGAATTTGAGGAGTTTTTCATGGCTGCTAAAGATGTTCGTTTTGGGGAAGACGCGCGCCACCGCATGTTGGCTGGCGTGAATGTCCTGGCCAATGCGGTAAAGGTGACGCTCGGCCCGAAGGGTCGCAATGTAGTGCTGGACAAGAGTTATGGTGCGCCTTCGATTACCAAGGATGGCGTGTCGGTCGCAAAAGAGATCGAACTGAAGGACAAGTTCGAGAACATGGGTGCCCAGATGGTCAAGGAGGTTGCTTCCCATACCTCCGACATCGCTGGTGATGGCACGACGACCGCGACCGTGCTCGCGCAGTCCATCATCAAAGAAGGCATGAAGGCAGTGGCTGCCGGCATGAATCCGATGGATCTGAAGCGTGGTATCGACAAGGCCGTAGAGGTTGTCGTCGCCGAACTGAAGAGACAGTCTAAGCCCTGTGAGGACGATCGTTCGATCACTCAGGTCGGCACGATCTCTGCCAACTCGGATGATGCCATTGGCCGTATCATTGCCGATGCGATGATCAAGGTGGGTAAGGATGGCGTAATCACGGTCGAAGAAGGCAAATCCCTGAATAGCGAGCTGGATGTTGTGGAAGGGATGCAGTTCGATCGCGGCTATCTCTCGCCCTACTTCGTCAACAAGCAAGAGAACATGACGGCGGAGCTGGAGAATCCCTACATCCTGCTTCACGACAAGAAGGTCTCTAACATCCGCGAGATGTTGCCGGTGCTTGAGGCGGTTGCCAAGTCGAGCCGTCCGCTGCTCATCATCGCGGAAGATGTAGAAGGCGAGGCCCTGGCCACTTTGGTGGTCAACACCATTCGCGGTGTGCTGAAGGTCTGTGCGGTGAAGGCGCCTGGTTTTGGCGACCGCCGCAAGGCCATGTTGCAGGACATTGCCGTGATTACCGGCGGTCAGGTGATCTCCGAGGAAGTCGGTTTGAGCCTCGAGAAGACCAGCATCCGCGATCTCGGCCAGGCCAAGCGGGTTGTCATCAGCAAGGATACGGCTGTTATCATTGATGGTGCGGGCGATGCCGCCGACATCAAGGGGCGTGTTGAGCAGATCCGTCGCCAGATCGAGGACACGAGTTCGGATTACGACAAGGAAAAGCTGCAAGAGCGGATGGCCAAGCTGGCTGGTGGCGTCGCGGTTATCAAGGTCGGTGCTGCGACCGAGGTGGAGATGAAGGAGCGTAAGGCCCGTGTTGAGGATGCCCTCCATGCCACCCGCGCTGCCGTAGAAGAGGGTGTGGTGCCTGGCGGTGGTGTGGCGTTGGTGCGTACTCTCCCAGCGATCAAAGACCTCAAGGGTGACAACCACGACCAGAATATGGGTATCAGCATTCTCCGCCGTGCGCTAGAAGAGCCCCTGCGTCAGATCGTGTACAACGCGGGTGAAGAGGGTTCTGTGGT
The DNA here is from genome assembly GCA_903881315.1 of uncultured Thiotrichales bacterium. GTDB lineage: Bacteria > Pseudomonadota > Gammaproteobacteria > CAIRSR01 > CAIRSR01 > CAIRSR01. Next base: position 2,067 of record CAIRSR010000215.1, read on the forward strand.
GCTCTCCAAGGTCATGGAGAAGGGCGGGAATTACGGCTACAACGCAGCGACGGGCGAATACGGCGACATGATCGAGATGGGTATCCTAGATCCCACCAAGGTTGCTCGTACTGCGCTGCAGAACGCGGCGTCCGTTGCCGGTCTGATGATCACCACCGAGGCCATGGTGAGTGAGCTGCCCCAAGAAGATAAGGGCGGCGGTCATGGGCCAGCCGGTGGCGGAATGGGCGGCGGTATGGGCGGGATGGACATGATGTAAGCATCTGTCTTACGCCTGGCTGCTAAGCTTAAAGGCACCCCACACTTCGGTGTGGGGTGTTTTTTTGGGCTGTTTTGAGAGGTTTCTGCTGGAGGTTGCTGATGACGACGCACGATGCGTCGTTTTGCGGTGGGTTAGGGGAGGTTATTGACCGTTATCCGCGACCGAATCTTGGTGCAGATAGGTGATGTAGGCGTCCCTAAGTCGCAGGATGTGCTTGCGGATATACGGCTCGTTCAGACGATCGCGATTATAGAAGACGCGCGCCAGGTTGATTGGGTAGCTTAGGTTGTTTCCGACATACCCTAAATAGGTATAATTCGCGCCGCCGGAGGATGCAAGCGTTGACTGTTGGGCGTAGCCCCATTCGTCCGCTCCGCGTACCTGGAAAAGCCCGGGTTTCATGTCGCGGCGTGGGGTGAGCGGTAAGGCGATCGACAGCCCGACAACACGTACGTGCATGGGTGGAAAAAAGGGCTGTTGGTTGATGGTGTTTGAATTTGTGTAGTATGCCGACACCGCAGTGTCGCCGAAGAAGCGCTGCATCTCTAGGGTGTAGCCGGTGTCATTCTCAATGAATCTCCCTGCCGTTGCCTTTAGCGAGATATCCAGCGGACTAAAATAATACCGATACGACCCGAGATACATCTCATGTTTCCTGAACATTGCGCTGGGTGATCGGTCAACTGCGTAAGCCTGCTTGAACGAGAATCGGTGTGTGCCGTCGCCGGGTGTCCACATGATCTCATTGATTTCGCCGTAGGTATTCGGTTGCATCAGTCCTGCGCCGAGATTGACCATGATGCTCGGTGCTGCTGCGAGTGATTGGAAGAGCATGAGCCGATCCAATCGTTTGCCGGAACGCTGGTTTCGGAGCGCTTCGCCATCGTCAAAGTGCTTGTTCCAGGTAAGGGGCACGATCCAGCCTGCGTCGAGTATCGCGCCGCGCCAAGCGTTTACCAGATAGTCGATCTGGGCAGACAAGAGGTAGTCAAAGGTGCCTACGTCTGTGGCAAGCCCGGTGGTGAGTCCAGGTGCGGCGACCAAGACCGAGGTAAATCGAGAGGGATTGCCGACACCCGCGACAATATCCATGTCTGCTTCGTCGCTGCTCGCCGTCTTGGAGATGGAGAGGTGCCTAATGAGAGTCCCCGAGGTTACTGGATCATGGAAGAAGGTGCGGAACGACTCCAGGGGCGCTGCGATCTGTAAGATCGGGATGTTCTCTTTTTTGAGGAGGATGCGGAGCGTTGTAAAGCCTTTTGGCACCGTGTCGACGACCATGCCGATGACCACGCCGAGACCATCCAATTCGTTGTTGTGGTAGCGCTGGTTTTCATACTCGACGACGAGAGTGTTTTTGTCTTTTATCCCGATGCGGACATTCTGAAAGCCATCGCCAAGCAGTTTGTCAAACAGCAGGGGCAGTGCGCTATCGGGTGCTACAGGCTGCCCGACGCCACGGCTTCCCTGGGGTGCAGCCAATGGGCGCTCGATGATGTCTGGTGGCAAGCGAGTGGTCGGTACGGGTAGCTTCTCTGCGAGGTATGCTGGACTGCTATCCAGGGTAGCGACAGCAGGAGTTCGTTCAGGCAGCGGGGGAGTGGTCGCGACTGGTTGAAAGAGCGCGGTGTTTTTGTGCTCGTGTACTTTACCAAGCGGCACCTGGAAACCAATACCGTATTCCATGTTTCCAGGACGATAATCAAGGGACGTCTTGGCGGTGAACTGCACCTGCAGTGGCCAACCGAAGAGGGACGGGGTAACGACCCGCAGGCCCGCATTGGTCTCTATGGAGTCGTTATCAGCGATCAGGGTGAGCCAGTCGTTGGTCTTCAGTTCGACACCACCGAAGAAGCCTTTCAAGGCCAATGGCCCAGTGCCGTAACCAAGGCTCATCCGCACATTGCCCCAGGTTTCGGTGGCAACGGCGTACGCGGATCGAAAGTACTGTGCCCCGCCCCCAATGTCTTGAACGCCGATGGCAAAATCGGGGAGGAGCTTTAGCTTTACGTTTGCGGATAGGTCGCGTGGCCCACCATTACCCCCGTCGGTGACACGACCAACAATCTCCGCAAAGGGTAGCGGCGCAACGGCAAAGAGATAATTGTCCTCACGTGTGCCCCGAGTACGTAGGCTTATCTCTCGTTGGTTGGAGTAAATAACCGAACCTGCGCCATCATCAATTACTTCGACGTTTGGCGTTTTTAATAGGCCAGTGGTTCCCTCAAGGTTCAATGCGTTATAAAACTCCCCGGCTAAGGTGGCGGAAGGACATGACACTATGCCCACACCCGCGACGAGGAGAAGGCCAAACAGGGGCGCAGATACCGTGAGAGTGACTTCCTGAACTTTCATGCCGTTAGAGAAAACCTAAGGAAGGGGGTACAGGATGGCAAGAAAAACAAAAGGGGCAGCGTTCGCTACCCCTTTTATTCTACTCTAGGACGAAAGTCGTGCGAACCAATCTAGCCGATTAGAATAGAGTGCCACCACCACTGCCGGTGCCGCCCGTGCCGCCCGTGCCGCCCGTGCTGCCGGTCAGGTTGCTCACAGTAATACCGAAGGAGGCCAACGCTTGGGTATTCGCTGTGGTTCCATCGGAGGCGGTGATGACGATGCCGGAAACGGTGCCAGCGGTTGTTGGGGTTCCAGATAACTGACCGGTTGCCGCATTAAAGGTGAGCCCAAGAGCCACTAGGTCGGCTGGCGTAACCGAAGAGGCTGTGG
>CAIRSR010000216.1 GCA_903881315.1 uncultured Thiotrichales bacterium
ACCAAGGGCCTCAAAGCACCTCATGTTTCCGCGATCAGTTCCGGCCATGTCTACGGCACCATTTAATACAATTTTGGCTTGTGAAAGCATGAAGTAAAGGTTGCGCCCAAAAACTGGTTCCCGACTGACTTCACGAATGCCTGCCGGGCGACGATACGATGCAATGGGCAGTAAATTACCAAAAGACGATTCTGCTAAGCGAGTGAATCGGGAACGATACAAACAGAAAGACAGATTAAATCGGTTACGTAGACTAGATACGGCCTCAAGGATCTTGGCACGCCGCTGGTGGTGTCGTGAGTACGTTCCAATAAAAAGCACATCAATAGGGCGGTCGGTATTCGTAGCATAGACATCCATTTCGGGGTCGTGGGCAGGAGTAAAGTATTCAGCCTGCCAGCCATATTGACGGTATCTTTCAAGGATGCTCGGGAAATTGCACACGGCTGCATTGTATGCACCCAGGTCTAATCCACGCGAAGGCGCTGCCCGCCACGCAAGTGATACCTTTACATGATGAGGTAACCTTCGCACAAATTGACTGTTATAACGCAGAGGATCGAGGTTGTAGAAAACCTCTGTGCGATGTTCCTCTATCTGGGCCAAAAGTATATTGGCCATTGAGGCGGAACGAGGCAGGCCGTTTTCCGCTGCCCAGCGTCTCTGAGATATCTCATCGTCACCGATAGCAAGAAAAGCGGTGGGATGCTTGTTAAGAACCGGAGAAAGAATGTGACTTGCACAGTAGCGGTCATCTAAAAACCTTTCGACAGAGTCCTGGAAAGACTCGCAATCCTTGGTTAGCTCATGTAGGCGCGAGGTATAATCTGGGTCTACGCTTACATTCTGGAAAAGTCGCATCGTAATCCTTCGGATCGCAAGCACACGCCACGCCATCCCATCCAACCCAATATTAAATCAGTGTTCGAGAGATAGTTAGCCGCACAAAAGGCCAGAATTCTATCATACAGCCATGACACACAAATCATCGGCAAACTAGGCGCATAGAGAGACAACTACACAGCCAGTCTCCATGTTTCCATGCAAATCGCAGCGATTGATACCCCGCAATGATTAGCACCGTACCCACAGGCACCACAATGAATGCGACTAGAAAAAGAGGAGCAAGCGCCAAGACATAAGCTCCTGCCAACATCCGTTTATTACAGAATACGATTAGACATACTGTCGGCACAAAAACAAATAATGATAGGTCGGAATTGTACACATCTTCGTCAACCCAAACAACATCTGCCTGCACAGGAACAACTGAGAACCAGGACGGCCATCAGCAAAGAGGGTCATGATCGCTGCGGGGCATTGTCAGCAGCGTAACTGATACTCTTATCCCGCGCTCGACCAGGACATACTGATTCATCTCGGATGCAATACTGGTTCAGTAGGGGCTGCCTGTTGCAGGGCGCTCTGCAAATGAGAAATTAATTCGTTTGGTATATCGGTTGCTTCCTCGCATTCCGGCTCTAGGTCGAGACCCACGGGATCACCCAACACCCTGATAAATCTTTGCCCCGGGAAACAGATACGCGGTACGTTTCCGAGAAAGGCTCCCCATTGGCTGAATCCAGACCCAGAAGAAATCAATAACTTCGCTTGTGCTATTGAAAGCAAGTCAGTGATTGCAGATTGTCGTGGCGCACGTTCGACACCGGGTAGTCTTAAGATACCTTCTAATGCAGCGTCGGCACCATCAGAATAAACTATGGCGGGAGCACCTTGCAATTCTCTCTGCAATTGCCGCAATAGGTTTGCGTACCAATCAATTGGTAGGCGAGAGTTCTTATTGCCGCTCCTTAACATGTCTTGGGTAAACCCCTTTGAGAAATCGCCAAGTCGGATATGGATAGCAATATGTGGCGCAGATAATCTGGGGGGATAGTATTTTGGCTTAGTAATATCCATTAAAAAACGACGCACTTCGATATGACGCCCTATAATTTCCTTGAAGTATATCTCAGAATTGAGCACTATGCTATTGCTAAAAACCACGAGCCCCCTTCTCCCATCAGAGGATCCGTTGCTTAGGTCAATCTCTTCTGCCTTTACGCGCGGCAAGATCCCCAGCAAGAGTAGCCGGGGCAGTCCGGTAATGTAACCAGGATAACGAAATAGTTTCTGATATTGCCTCTTATCCCTTTCTTTGCGGATATGCGGCCCGATCCGACCCCGTATATGAAACCAGTTGGGGGATAACATGGGCAGGTTATTATCATATGTCCATAGCCTACAACGTGCCCACGCCAAAAGGCTGTGCGCAAGACCGAAATGTCCAACATCGGCATAACCATATAGGTTAGATGTTGGTTGATGGCTGCGAATAGACGTATCACAAGACATGATGGTTATTTATGAAGAACAGATTAAACCGGTTATTAACGCTCAGTTTAAAGTTTTGTGCGTTCATGTATTGAATAATGGTTGCCTCGTGATCTGCTGTGTTTGCTTCAATACATACCAGATATGTTTTGGTCAATGTTTTGGTTGCTCCTTTTAGCACTTCGATATCGAGACCCTCCGTATCAATCGACAAAAAATCTACATTAGAGACGTTTATATCGGCACAGATTTTGTCTAGAGTAAAAACAGGAAGGTAGTCTTCGCCCCACATGTTGCCGACTTGGGTTTTCTCAAACGAGGAAAGAACTGGCGTCTTCGAATAATAAAACTTCTGAAGCTTGATCTCACAACCACAGCCTACCGCAAGCTGAATATCCATTGGTCTAACCAATTTGTGTAATCTCATCAATTCGGCATTAGGATCGATAGTTATTCCCTTGCCTCCCTCACGATACATGCGATAGGTATTGGACAGCTTTGAAGGATGATTTGCACCAACATCAATATAGAATAGTGGACGGTTGATAGCCCTGGTTTTTAATAACTCGATTGCAATCTTGTCATCGCCAATCTGTGAATAGGAATCCTTGATCTTTAGGTATTTATTTAGATAAGCCAACAAAAACCTTTTTGGTTTGCCAAGGGCTGGCAATAGATCTGCAACATATCCATGAATCTTTCGCAGCATGTAGGATTCCTTTGTGACATAGCATATTCTATATCTGACGACAGACCAATCGTTGCACTATACAACTAAGGGTTTTCTGCAAGCCACAGCTTAAAGATATCTTTATTGTCTTACCAGCCCATTTTTCTCGCTACCATCAAAGCGTACACCGAAGATAACCACTGACTGCAGCAAGTTTAAGCGAAAGGTGGCGAAAGATGATTCCTCATACATCATATACCATCAATCCTGCCGGATAAAGATCCAGCCAAAGGAATCAACCTGTTCCGCAAAGTCCGTATTACTGCACACTTTTCTCTAGGTAGCGAACCACATCTTGGAATGTGGCCTCATTGCATTTATTCATTTCCATTAGTGCGCGGTGGGCATCTAGCATTACCTTGGCAAGCCGAGATTGATCTGTTTCCGCAACGGGAATTTGTTCGCACGGCACAGGCTTCACACCATCAGGAAAGTCAGTGCTAACCACATGAAATAGATTACCAAAGCCCATGCTGATTAGGATCTCGGTAATGTCCTCGCGTGGAGAAAATAAAACCACCGAAGGTGCGTGGCGTTCGGACATGAACCGTGCTATCTTAATTAGTAACCCAAGGTTTGTACTATCTATCATCTCTGTTTCAGAGAGGTCAACCAAGAACGTACCGGGAGTTGCCGTTGCAAAAAGGTGTTGAAGAAATCGATCGAGAGATGGCGCTAACGGATAGCGAATCGCACCCACAAAGCGTAGGCAGTGAGTACCGGCATGTTCAGCGTGCAGAATTTTTCCCGGGGGGGTCATCATTTTTCCCTCTGTAGCTGAAAGAATGTGATGTCGTCGGGTGGGGGGCTGGCACTAGGCAGTCCCATTTGTGCCGATAGGGTATCGATGTCAAGGCTCGGATCAGCGACCAACGCCTGTAGGGTGGCGTATTTTTCCTTAAGGGTGCGCTCGGGCATAATCTCAAGCAGGCCGTCAGAAACCAGCCAAAGGGTAAACTCGCTGGGTAGTTCTAATTCTTGGCGCGGGAACTCACAATCCTCGAACACGCCTACCGGGCGATTGGGATACGCAAGAGAACGTACGCCTGATTTATCGCGGATAATGGGGTAAGGATACTGTCCACCATTGCTACAAACGAGGTGGTGGGTCTGCTGATCAATGACACCGTAGAAGATAGTCAGGTGTTTGTCAAGACGTTGACGGCAAAGGTCACGATTGAGTCGTGCGAGCGTTCGGTGAGGATGCAGAATGGTGGGTTCCTCCTCCTCGTGCATCGAGTGGCGATCTTGGCCAATGAGGGTGGTCAGCATGACGGTAATAAAGGCCGAGGCAGCACCATGCCCAGAGACATCCGCCATGTAAAAGCCCACATGACGATCGTCAATGGGAAAATAATCGACAAAATCACCAGAAAGATAGGTGGAAGGGTAGAGCCTTGAATGGAAAACGTAATCACCAACCCGACGTCTTGGGGGAGGCATCAGTTGGCTCTGGAGATGACGCCCGGCCTTTTCATCCTCTTGTAGCTGCTCTACTGCACGACGCAGATCGCGGTTGAGGTTTTCGAGGTGCTCGCGATAGTAGCGATTTTGCTGCATCAGTTCGGCACGCTCTAAAACCCGGCAGAGTGTTGTCTCCAGTACTTCCATCTCGGTGATGGGTTTCGTCACGTAATCCCAAGCGCCGCGCTTCAGTGCCTGTATTGCGTCACCAACTAGGTTTGCCCCGGAGACAATGATGACCGGTGTCTCGGGGGATTCACGGGTAATTGTGGACAACACCTCCAAACCATCGGCCCCGGGTAGGCGCAGATCACACAGGACGGCGTCGGGATGCTCGCTCCGAAACTTGGCGATGCCAGTGGGCCCATCATTGGCCTGGAGCATCTCGTAGCCGCTGTCTTCTAGGTAGGCCACAATCCCGTGCCGTACCGCAGACTCGTCCTCAATGGTGAGTATGCGCGCGTTACGATCCCGTTTGGGAGGGGATGCGCCCCAAGGTTCATGGTTTTTGGAAGAACTAGATTCTGTAGAGGGCACCGGACACGACCGGAACGATGCGCCAGAATAATCGCCAGTGTTCATGGTGATATTATTACCGTGTATTCCTCACTAGTGCAGGACGCACCCATCCCGATCAATGTGTTGGAGATGATCGCCGATGGGTCGGTTCTGGGGCAACGAAGGGTGGGGGTTGTCCGCCTCCCTCTGCATGTCCAGCCTCGGTTGCGCCTTCTGCTGACGCAGTGGCCACACGACGCACTGCGACCGTCAGTACGCCCATATCAATCTGGGGTTTAAAAAACAGATCGGAGTTCAAGATACCGATTGCCCGTAGATCATCGGGGATAACGTAACCTGCTGAGCCGGTGTGTATCAGAAACCGTAGTTCAGGATCCGCATACGCCAACGCACGGATGGCGGTGTTACCATCCATACCGGTAAGTCGCATATCCATGATACAGACATGGAAACGTGTCCCTTGGCGCACCAATTCTAATGCCGCTTCAGCGGAACTGGTAATCCTTACCTCAATATCCTCATCCTCTAGGTAGGCCCGTACCCCCTCAGCAACGAAGGTCTCGTCGTCTACTAGCAGCACGCGAATATGCACGGTGCCTCCGAGGTAGGAACTGGGTAATTATCCGGGTATATCAAGGGCAGTTACCGTGGCTATGATGGCATGGGGTACTAGGACAAGAGTGTACCACCTCACACACAACACCTCATAGGACACGGCCACATCGTCATCACCCTTCGTGCCTGAGATGCGGATGAGAAACGAGCCGTATTGCAAGTGTGAGCAGGCCTACTATACTCTCTCGCGTCAGATTCTCGAACAGATAACCACTTGAGGCAACATCGTGTCGTTGTACGAACAAACCAGAAGTCCGGCCTTGGTTGAGCTGTCGCCTCTTACCGCGCTGTCACCCATTGACGGTCGCTATGCCGATCAACTCGTTGATCTACGCCCCTTTTTCAGCGAATTTGGGCTGATTCGCTATCGGGTATTGGTCGAGGCGCGGTGGTTGCAGGCCCTTGCGGCCCACCCTGGCATACCCGATGTGCCACTGCTGTCAGAGCACACCGTCCGTCAACTGGAAGACATTGTGGCGCATTTCAGTATCGACGATGCCGAGCGGGTCAAAAAGATTGAGCGCACCACGCGCCATGATGTTAAGGCGGTCGAGTATTTTCTGAAAGAGAAGGTCGCAGACAATACTGAGCTTGTAGAGGTCTCGGAATTTATCCATTTCGCCTGTACCTCTGAGGATATCAACAACCTTGCCTATGCGCTCATCTTGCAGGATGCGCGACTCCAGGTATTGCTGCCCCTTATGGGACAGGTTATCGACACCCTGACCGAAATGGTGCGCCGCTTTGCTGCCGTGCCGATGCTCGCCCGCACCCATGGCCAACCCGCCTCCCCCACCACGGTCGGCAAAGAGCTGGCCAATGTAGTCCACCGCCTGAGACGTGCTCGTGACCAGGTGGCCGAGGTGTTGCTGTTCGGTAAGATCAATGGTGCGGTGGGTAATTATAATGCCCATCTGATTGCCTACCCCGATGTGGATTGGCCGACATTGGCGTGTTCGTTTGTGACCCAGTTGGGGTTGCAGTGGAATCCCTGCACGACCCAGATCGAGCCGCATGATGCGATTGCAGAGTTATGTCACGCGATAGTAAGGTTCAATACGGTACTATTGGATTTCTCTCGTGATATGTGGGGTTATATCTCGCTTGGTTATTTCCGCAGCCGCACTGCGGTGGGCGAGGTCGGCTCTTCCACCATGCCCCACAAGGTCAACCCCATCGACTTTGAAAATGCGGAGGGCAACCTCGGGGTAGCCAATGCCCTGCTTAGCCATTTGGCAGAGAAGCTCCCCATTTCCCGCTGGCAGCGCGATCTCTCTGACTCGACTGTGTTACGCAACCTTGGGGTAGTACACGGGCACAGCGTTCTTGCCTATCGTGCAACCCATAAGGGTCTGAACAAACTCGACGTGAACACCACGGCCCTTGACGCCGACCTAAACAATCACTGGGAGGTATTAGCAGAGGCCATCCAGACGGTAATGCGTCGTTATCGCCTGGATCAGCCCTACGAACGTCTTAAGGCACTGACCCATGGCCAAGTGCTTGAGCGAGCGACCCTAGAGGCCTTTGTGGATACCTTAGTCGAGATTCCAGAAGAGGAGCGCGTCCGCTTAAAGTCGCTGCAACCGGCCACCTATATCGGCAATGCGGCAGAACAGGCGTTGCAAGCGGTGCTGCCTGACCCCAAGGCGTGAGAAAAGAGTGGGCGTGGTGAGGTTTCTGGCCGTGAATGCGTTACGGCGTAATCACCACGATCTGCTCTTGGGGCGGGAGTTGCATCCCGAGTCGGCTGCGTGCAATCTCTTCCACGCGCGGGTGGGTAGCCCAGGTACTCTCTTCGAGCGCGAGCTTGCTCCAGTCTACCTGTAGGTTGTCGCGGGTGTGTTGCAGGTGTTGCAGTTCGCCATACAGTTGACGACAGATGTGCCTGGAATACACAACTCCCATGGCGGAACCGAACAAGGCGACGATCAATAAAGACCACCCCAGAAATTGTCTATCCATATTAAGTCTCCACTCGCTCAGCGGTTCGTAGCACCGCACTACGAGCACGCGGGTTGTCGGCTAACTCCGCCGATTCTGCGCGAACAACCCCGTCTATTTCGCGCAATCGAGGGTGAAAGGCAGCGGCAACCACCGGAAGATCACGAGGTAGTTGTTCTCCTCGCGCCTCACGACGAATAAATCGTTTCACGATACGATCCTCCAGAGAATGAAAGCTTATCACCACCAACCGTCCTCGCGGCGCAAGGGCAGCCAGCGCTTGGGGGAGTGCTAATCCAAGTTCGCCTAATTCTTGATTGATAAAGATTCGAATGGCCTGGAAAGCTCGGGTAGCAGGATGTTTGTCGCGTTCCCAACGAGGGTTTGCTGCTGCAACAACCGTTGCGAGACGCTCGGTTGTGGTAAGCGGTTCTTTTTTGTGGGCAGCAACAATCGCCCGGGCGATGCGAAGGGCATAGCGCTCCTCGCCAAATTCTCGCAATACGTTGGCAATCTCGTCCGTTGACGCATGTGACAACCACTCGGCAGCACTTTCTCCCCTGCTGGGATCCATACGCATATCCAGCGGGCCAGTCTTTAAGAAACTAAAACCACGCGCTGAATCATCTAGTTGAGGAGAAGAAACGCCAAGGTCGAATAGGATGCCATCAACCCGCCCCAACCATCCACGGGTTGTTATCTTCTCTTCTAGTGTGGAAAAACAGGCGTGTTCAATGGCAAAACGCGCATCCCCACGAAAACGCTCCTGAGCAATCTGTACGGCAGACGGGTCTCGATCGAGCGCAAGCAGGCACCCCTTGCTGCTGAGTGTTTGCAGTATGGCCTCGCTATGGCCACCGCAACCAAAGGTTGCATCAACATAAATACCATCCGCTCGCACCCGTAATCCGGCAAGAGCCATCCCTAACAGCACCGGACGATGTTGGTTCGCGTAGTCCATACTCACCTAAGGTTGCCCCATAACCTCATCCCGAACCTAAATACTCGTTCTGGTCACCCAATGCTTACTGAATCAAAGGTTACAGCGTATTGGTAGGTCGGTCATTTTTACTGCCAGCGAGGTAGGTGTCGATCTTGGTGCGTACCTCGGTCTTATTTTGGCCACTAAACTGAATACCGATACCGGTTGCGCGATTACTCCCCTGCGCTCCTTTGGGGGTGATCCAAACGACCTTGCCCGCAACCGCCAAACGGGTAGTCTCGTCCATTAGGTTAATTAGCATAAAAACCTCATCCCCCAACTGATAGGTTTTGTTGGTGGGGATGAACAAACCACCGTCCTTCAGAAAGGGCATATAGGCCATATAGAGGGCGTTTTTATCCTTGATGGCCAACGACAAGATGCCTTGGTTACTTGGTCGTGCGCCCGGGAGTGCAGAAGGGGTATCGGACATCGGTCTTCCCTCTTAGTGCGGAAAAAATGACACAAAGGCGCTCGCTTAGGTACTCAGGCACGCCACTGTATTAACTCATCTTCCAACAAAAGTTGAACATTGGGGTTGGTTGTGCCACCTACCAACTGCAACATCTCGCTTAGGTGGTCTAATCTTGCGTAGAGGCGACGCACACCCAACCGCTTTGCCAAGACCACAAGCCTTGGTGCCAGATCCGCATTGGCAAGTTTAGGGCTTGGCGCAAGGGATAGGCGAATCATATCGACAGCAAGGCTCCATTGGAACGAAATGATCTCACTCGGTCCCCGTGAGAGCCAAGACTGTGCTACCGCAACAGGAGCCAAGCGCCCCATCACCACCCCCTCGATCTCGGCAAAGGTAGCCAGGCGAAACTCCAATGCGCCCGATCGCGATAAAGCAAGTGCCGCCAATGGCCCACCTCCGGCGAGCGATAGTAGCAGTGCTGCGGTTGCGCGATCTGGAACCCCTTGGGCCTGGAGCCAGGGGATAGCCGCCCCGGGCGCAACCATCGGAAACGCTACAACCTGACAGCGACTGCGGATGGTGGCCGGCAATTGGGCTGGATGGGCCGCAGCCAGGATCACGACCGCTCCGTCGGGCGGATCCTCTAAGGTCTTGAGGAGGCTATTGGCGGCATTGGCATTCATTAGTTCCGCTGGAGCCAGCAGGGCCACCTTGCGCCC
>CAIRSR010000217.1 GCA_903881315.1 uncultured Thiotrichales bacterium
CCGACACCGCCCCCACCGCCCCGTATAGTGGCAGCGTTGCGACCAAACCATTTTTGCAGAGGACAGTAAGCGCATCCACCAGGGCAACATAGCTCCCCGTAATCGACGCCGTGCGGGTTCCCCCGTCCGCCTGCAAGACATCACAATCTACCGTAATGGTACGTTCCCCAAGCGCCGCGAGCATCGTCACCGACCGCAACGACCGACCAATGAGGCGCTGGATCTCCTGGGTGCGACCACTTTGCCGACCAGTAGCCGCCTCACGGGCCGTGCGGGTCGTCGTGGAGCGGGGCAGCATACTGTATTCTGCGGTTACCCAGCCCTGCCCCTTACCTCGGAGAAAGGCTGGGACACGCTCCTCCACCGACGCAGTACACAACACACGGGTATCGCCAAACTCTACCAACACCGAGCCCTCAGCATGACGGGTATAATGACGGACAAGACGTATCGGACGCAATTCATCAGAGGCTCGGCCATCAGTACGCATGGGTATCGCCCAATCAGTCGGGAACGGGACGCTCATGATACCTTTGATCAGACGTGTATGGGTATACTAGACCGCTAGATCCAATGCAATCGGCCACAGGGGTTGCATGGTGGCATCAAAGGTAGCCCACAGGTCAGCGTAGCGAACCCCAGTAACGGGATGACAGGCGTCGGGCGCTAGATCGGCAAGCGGTTTTAGGACAAAGGCGTAGCGCAAAATCTCGGCGCGCGGCACAACCACACTACCCGTACTGACCAGATCACCATAGAGAAGCAGATCAATATCCAAGGTTCGTGGCGAAAAACTCTCACCCTCGCGCACCCTATCGTGCCTTTCTTCTAATTGCCGGAGAAAGGCGCGGATGACTGTCGGCTCAAGGTTGGTTTCAAAGGCAACCACCAGGTTCAGAAAATGCTCCCCAGTAAACCCTATTGCCGCGCTCTCATAGACAGGGGATATCCGCAAGGAACCAAAGCGAGCACCAAGCTCTCTCACCGCAACCGGGATGTGATAAAACGGCTCTACATTAGAACCGAGACTGAGGTACGTTGTCACCACAGATGATGTTCGCATGGTACGGGTGGACTAGGTCGCACGCCCACGCTCGATGATAACCCCCACGTCGCGTGCGCCGCGCACCGCCCCCTGTTTGTTGACCCGCACCCGCACCCACGGGACGCGAAACTCGACAAGCAAGATCTCGGCAATATGCTCGGCCAAGGTCTCCACCAGTTGAAACTGGCTGCCCTCTACAAAATCAATGAGTCGCTTCGCAACTGCCTTGTAATCTAACGCATCGCCAACGCAATCACTCGCCGCAGCGCGCTTTGTGTTAGACGCCATGTCAAGGTCAATCACCACTGCCTGCTTGATTTGGCGCTCCCAATCAAACACTCCAATGATGGTCTCAATCGTAAGGTCGTGAAGAAAGACAAGATCCACAGAAATCTCCGCTAGGACGCCATCCACACACGCATTGCTACCGCGAAAAAACAACCAAACCGGGCATACCCCCCTTGACCCCGAGGCTCTAGTCAGTTTCCAATAGCCACCATGATCATTACTTCCACTCTTGTCCTTCTCTTTGCGTACCTGCTCGGCTCCGTGGCGACAGCGATTGTCGTTTCCAGGCTGATGGGCCTACCTGATCCGCGCACCCAAGGCTCCGGCAATCCCGGCGCTACCAACGTATTGCGCCTGGGTAACAAAAAGGCGGCAGCACTCACCCTGCTGGGCGACAGCCTCAAGGGCCTGTTGCCGGTATTGCTGGCACGACTGCTAGAGGTTCCCCTGGAAGGACAGGCGCTCGTCGCACTGGCCGCCTTTCTTGGCCATCTCTACCCGGTCTTCTTTGGTTTTCGGGGTGGCAAGGGAGTGGCGACTGCGTTGGGAGTACTCCTCGGCCTCGCCCCCCTCCTCGCACTACTGGCGATTGTAACGTGGCTGCTTGTTTTCAAGCTCACCCGCATCTCCGCCGTTGCCGCACTGGCCGCAGCGACCACCGCACCCCTCTGTGCTTGGTGGCTAAGCCTCCCCGCACCGCTGGTCGCCGCGACGCTGGCCATGACGCTCCTCACCATCTGGCGTCACCGCACCAACATCCGCGAACTCACCACCCGCCCCACGAAGGCCAACAAACCATAGCTGGGACAACCGCAGGGGGAGGATGGTTAAGCGCATCACCCGAAAGCGGGCCGGAGAAACGCCTGCGGCGCTTGGTGCGCATCCTCGAAGGTGACGACCTCCCAGGCACGAGCGTCCGCGAGTAACGCCCGTAACAGCCGATTATTCAGCGCGTGACCAGACTTATAGCCACTAAACGAACCAATCAAGCTGTAACCCAGCAGATAGAGATCACCCACCGCATCCAGTACCTTGTGCTTAACGAACTCGTCCTCGTAGCGCAGCCCATCCTCGTTGAGAATGCGGTAGTCATCCACCACGATCGCGTTATCTAGGCTTCCGCCCAGCGCCAGATTGTTGCCCCGCAGGTATTCAATATCGCGCATGAAACCAAAGGTACGGGCACGACTTACCTCCTTGACAAAGGAGGTAGTAGAAAAATCGACCGTCGCCTCCTGGTGACGCACCTTAAAAGCGGGGTGGTCAAAATCGATGGTAAACGAGACCTTAAAGCCATTATATGGGTCAAAACGAACCCATTTGTCCCCATCGCTAATCCGGATCGAACGATTGATACGGATAAACCGTTTCGATTTATTCTGTTCTTCGATTCCGGCTGATTGGATCAGGAAGACAAAGGGCCCGGCACTCCCATCCATGATGGGAACCTCTGAGGCGCTAAGATCGATATAGGCATTATCAATCCCCAACCCTGCCATTGCCGACAACAGATGTTCCACCGTAGAGATGCGTACCCCATCCCTCACCAACGTGGTAGACAGACGAGCGTCGCCGACGTACTCACTACGAGCCGGTATCTCAACAGGCACATCCGTATCAATGCGCCGGAAGACAATCCCCGTGTCCACCGCCGCAGGACGCAGCACCATATAAACCTTATGCCCGGTGTGTAACCCCACCCCCGTAGCTCGGATGACGTTCTTCAACGTACGTTGTTTTATCATTATCTCCCCACGTTCAGTGAGAGCTTAATCCCCCCGGGGCGAATGCTAGCACATTCCTGCCATACTTCAGCAAGTCCCCCGCCCCCGCGCATCCGCCAAAGTTCACCCCGATGGGTCACGCCACACCTATCCCCCAGCGACAGGCAGCGCTATTCACATGCACACCCCACCAATCTAGGCAGGCTCGTACCCGATGGACACAAGTCCTCGACCAAACCTCGTGGACACGACCATCTCTGCACCACAGAACCAAAAAGCTTCAGGGCTGACACAAACCCCACAGCCAGCACCTACCAAAAACCCGCATTACTTAGACTCACGCCGCAAAAAGGCCGGAATATCCAAGTAGTTCTCTGCTGCGTGGCTGGTGCTTTGTTCGGGTGCAGCCACTGCTCCGGCACCTGCAGCCGCTGCGCGCCGCCCGCCCGAGGGACGTTCATGATGTCGCTGCGGAAGATTATCAACGACAAGATGAGGCTTGGCAGCCTCTTGACCAAGACCGGTGGCAACCACCGTGACGCGCATCTCGTCGGTTAGGTCGGGTTCAATGACAGTACCCACCACCACGGCGGCAGTATCCGCCGCATATTCCCGGATGATACTACCCACCTCTTCAAACTCGCCGATGGAGAGATTCATACCAGCGGTGATGTTGACCAGCACCCCACGAGCACCACGCAGGTTGATGTCATCCAACAACGGACTCGCCACGGCCTCTTCTGCCGCCAACCGAGCACGATCCTCACCAACCCCCTTGCCCGTACCCATCATCGCCATGCCCATCTCTGCCATGACCGTGCGCACATCGGCAAAGTCAACATTGATAAGACCAGGGCGCGTGATAAGGTCAGCAATCCCCTGAACCGCACCAAGCAAGACATTGTTAGCGTTCTTGAAGGTTTCTAACAGGCTCGTACCCTTACCATACGCAGTCAGCAACTTCTCGTTCGGAATGGTAATCAGAGAATCCACATATTGGGTTAGCTGGCGAATCCCCTCTTGGGCCACTTCCATGCGCCTGCGCCCCTCAAAGCTAAAGGGCTTGGTGACAACCGCCACGGTCAGAATACCCATATCGCGCGCCAACTGGGCCACCACGGGTGCGGCACCCGTGCCAGTACCACCCCCCATACCGGCAGTGATAAAAAGCATATCAGCCCCGCCGATGATCTCCATGATGTGCTCACGATCCTCCCCTGCGGCCTGGCGTCCAACCTCTGGATTAGCCCCAGCGCCGAGCCCCTTGGTTAGGTTGGCACCAATCTGGAGCTGAATCAGCCGATCCGATTTGTGTAATCCTCTAAGCGCCTGCGCATCGGTATTGACACAAATAAAGTCCACGCCTTCGATATTAGACGTGAGCATGTGTTGAACGGCATTACCGCCCCCACCTCCCACCCCCATCACCTTAATCACCGCATTCTGGTGCGTGGTATCAGCGAAGTCATATGCCATAATTTAGTCACCTCTTCGGTAATGAACTCTAATTTTGTATGATTGACAAGACACCGATCAGACCTCCTTCGGATTTTGTATCAACCCTATCTCTTAACGTCGCAAGCTGCCCAACAGTATGCCTATCTGGCCAACGTAATGAGGAACATACCGCACACTAAGAATGACGTATTGCCTAGTACCTGCCAGATTATCAATACCGACTTAGAAATTCCCTTGCAACCATCCCTTCATACGACGCAACAACCCGCGAACACCGATCGTACCACTAGGCTCCGAGACAACCGCACTACGCGCTTCTGTCCCAAACAGTAACAAGCCAATCCCAGTCGAATACGCAGGATTATTCACTATTTCCTCGTTACCCGTTACCCGCGCCGCCCGTTGCGCTGTTCCCAAACGCACCGGCATCTTAAAGATCTGCTCTGCCAACTCCACCACACCCAGCATTTGGGAAGTACCGCCAGTCAGCACCAGACCAGCCGGAATCCTGTCCTCGAAACCGCTACTCTGCAATTCAGACTGCACCAATTTGAGCAGCTCATCAATGCGGCAGTGAATAACCTCCGCCAAGGAACGACGCGGCAACTGTCGCGGGAGACGTTCCCCAACGCTTGGCACCTCAATCAATTCATCTGTCTCTACCAAACTTGCGAGCGCACAGCCATAGCGTACCTTGATGTCTTCTGCACTATGCGTAGGCGTACGTTGATAGACGGCAATATCATTCGTCACCTGATCTCCGGCAATGGGAATTACCGCCGAGTGGTGAATAAATCCGTCAGTAAAAACCGCAATGTCGGTAGTGCCTCCGCCAATATCTACCAGACAAACACCAAGACTCTTTTCATCTTCAGAGAGCACTGCCTGGCTTGCTGCTACCTGACTTAGGATAATATCATCCACTTCCAGATTGCATCGCTGAATACATTTGACAATGTTATAGGCCACACTCGCGGAGCCCGTGACAATATGCACTCGCGCCTCTAACCGCACACCGGACATTCCAACTGGGTCGCGAATGCCTTCCTGTTTGTCGATCGCAAAACCTTGGGGGAGAATTTGGAGAACCTTATGATCTGCCGGAATCGCAACGGCGCGCGCGGCATCGATCACCCGATCTACATCCTGGGTTGTCACCTCTTTCTCACGGATAGGCACCACCCCATGAGAATTGAAGCTCCGGATATGGCTACCGGTAATACCAGTATACGCTGAATGGATCTGACAGTTAGAGACTGCCTCCGCCTCTTCTATCGCACGCTGGATGCTTTGCACGGTAGATTCAATATTGACGACCACACCCTTGCGCAAACCACGGGAGGGGTGCGTCCCAGCCCCAAGGATCCGGATGACGCCATCACCACCAACCTCTCCAATGACAGCAGCAACCTTGGAAGTACCAACGTCAAGCGCCACGATGAGCCGTTCTTCTACTTTCCTCGACATCTCTCTCCCCTCACCCCTCACCAACCATCGAACCACTCTTCTTTAACTTGGAGAGTTTACGATAACCACAATTAACCGGATTATCTCATGTTGCGTACTTCCACCCAACAGCAAAACCATTGGAATACCGCAAATCAATGCGCAAAATACGATCCGCCTGCGATGCCAACGCCGAAGGATACACGCGAATAAACCGCGCCAACCGATTATCCAGATCCCTCGCCCCCAACAGCAAGCGGATCCCATTATTCAGGGTGATAGTCCAGGCCCGCCGCGCATCCACGGTAAGCGCCGTCACATGTAGACCGACAGGCGCAAAAACCTGGTTCAAACGACGCAAATGCCCCAGCATATCAACCGCACTTCCCTCCGCACCATCTAGGTTCGGCAATTCCACGGGATAGGTTGCCGGATCTGGCATGAAAATTACCCCGCGCTCATTCCCGAGCCCACCCCCCACCCAGCGCGCCACGGGAACCTGCTCAACCACGGCAACACGGAGCGTATCAGGCCATATGCGGCGCACATGCGCCTCATTTACCCAGGGCATGGTCATGGCAGCCTTACGTACCTCACGGAGGTCTACCCGCAAAAAACCACCCGTCGCAACGGGCACAACGACCCGCGCCAACGCCTCGGAGTCGATGTGGTGCAGCTCGCCAATAATTCGCACATCCTTAACCGGAAAGGTCATCGGGTCAGCCAACAACCGCCAACCGGTATCTAAGCCCCAAACGACAACCGCTACCAGCGCTAGCTCAAACGGAACCCACCACAACCATAACGAAGTGCCCTGCCAGCCACGACGCCGATTTTGGCGTGTCCGAAACAAACCTCGAAACCAGTTTTGAGACGAAACCCCGCTCCCCCTTATCGGAGGTCTGGAAGTATAGAACGTATTACTCCTAACCATCACCCACGTATTCCACCAACCAGCGGCCCACCGCCATCGGCGGGCAGAGAGCAGGTCGCTTCCAGAATGCGGACAACCAACTCATCGAAGCGAATCCCTGCGGCAAGAGCCGCCATTGGCACCAAACTGTGATCCGTCATACCCGGCACGGTATTTACCTCAAGCAACCAGGGAACGCCTGCCGTGTCACGCATAATGTCCACACGCCCCCAACCGCTACAACCCAAGGCCGCGAAAGCACGCACCGCCAAGCGCTGTAGTTCGGCTTCTTCTGGTGCGGACAAACCACACGGCACGCTATAAACCGTATCATTCGCCTCGTACTTCGCGTGGTAGTCGTAAAACTCCTGCGCGGCTTCTAGTCCAATGACCGGCAGCGCCACACCCCCCAGCAAAGAAACGGTATATTCCCGACCGATAATCCAACGCTCTGCAATCACCTCGGAATCTAGGCTCGCCGCCTTGGCATAGGCCGCCGCCAGATCAGCCGACTCGTTGACCCGTGTCACACCAAGACTCGAGCCTTCTCGCGAGGGCTTCACCGCAAGCGGCAACCCCAAATCCGCAATCACCTGACCAAGGTCAGTGTCCGCCGTCAACACGCGAAACGCCGGGGTAGGCAACCCCAACCCTGCCCAGAGCTGCTTGGTTCGGCATTTGTCCATGCCGAGTGCCGATCCCAACACACCACTACCCGTATAGGGTAACCCGAGCATCTCTAAACCTCCTTGTAATGTCCCATCCTCTCCTCCTCGACCATGAAGGGCAATAAATACCCTGTCAAAATCGCCCCCAGCGAGTTGCGCCAGCACATCACGCCCGGCATCAATACCTACCGCGTCGATCCCACTGCGCTGCAGCGCCGCTAACACCGCTCCACCACTTTTCAGCGACACCAAACGCTCGCCCGAGCTTCCACCCATCAGCACCGCGACACGCCCAAACCTGGCGCGAGCCGCCGCCAATGAATCCATGGAACCTCCACCACCATCGAATTGAACAGAATTCATATCTTAGTGCCTATGCGCAATCTTTGCAGCAATAACCAAAGAGAATTACCCATTGATGAGACAAAACCCACCAACTTTAGGCAGGCTCCCCAACCATGCGAACCTCCGTTTGGAGACGCACCCCATGTAACTGCTCCACACGATTCTGAACACGCTGGATCAAGGTTTCAATATCCGCTGCGGTAGCGCCACCCGCATTGACAATAAAATTGGCATGTACCGCAGAGACACTCGCCCCCCCTTCACTCTCCCCTTTTAAACCACTCACCTCAATGAGACGCGCCGCATAGTCGCCTTCAGGATTACGGAACGTAGAACCAGCGCTGGCCATCCCCACCGGTTGCGTACGAGAACGGCGCTCCAGTAGCGCCCGAATCCGCTCCGCACCGGCATCATCACGAGCGGGTTCAAGCTGCAGCACCGCCGCAACAAACCACTCTTCCCCGCGCTCGGTGGCAGGTCGTACCTCGCGGTAACCAACCCGGAAATCGCTCGGGGTGCGGGTACGCAAACGACCACCCCGATCGATGGTGGTCACCTCCGCGACCAAACCCCAGGTCTGACCGCCAAAGGCCCCCGCATTCATCGCCAACGCACCACCCAAGGTGCCCGGGATCCCCCCAAAAAACTCGCCACCCGTCAATCCCCGACGCACCAAAAGACGCGCAAGTCGCGCACAGGAAACACCGACCCCGGCCTGCACCCGAGCACCGGACAACCACTCAACCCCGGCCAACACCCCACGCACCAGAATAACCGTACCTCGGAACCCCCCATCGCGCACCAACAGATTGCTACCCAATCCTAACCAAAGAAGGGGCTCATCCGTCGGCAACTGGGCCAAAAATACCGCCAGATCCGCCACATCTGCAGGCGAATAGATCCTGTCTGCGGGCCCACCCACTCGCCAAGTAGTGTAACCCGCAAGGGGCTTTTTGCAGAGTAGTTCGCCGCGCAGAGAAGCCTTTTCTGAAACCATCAATCAACTCTCTCTGCAGACCAACGGGCCACCAAGCTTGCCGCCGCCGTCCCGATATCCCCGGCACCCAGCATCAGCAAGACATCGCCCTCTTGCAGCACACCGTCCAACGCAACCCCGAGATCGATTACCCTGTCTACAAAAACCGGATCGACGCGCCCACGGGTGCGCACCGCACGGGACAAGGTACGCCCATCCGCACCGGAAATAGCAGCCTCACCGGCTGCATACACCTCTGTCAGCACCAACACGTCCACATCTGAGAGCACTGCGGCAAAATCCTCGAAGAGATCGCGGGTACGTGTATAGCGGTGCGGCTGGAACGCGACCACCAAACGGCGCGTGGGCCAACCATCCCGAATCGCAGCAACCGTCGCCGCTATCTCGCGGGGATGGTGCCCATAATCATCCACCAATAACACATTCCCTGCTGGAGTTTCTTGCTCCCCATAGACCTGAAAACGCCGACCGATCCCATCAAACAACGATAGCGCCATCCGAATGGCCTCATCAGTCACACCCACCTCACGGGCGACCGCGATAGCAGCCAACGCATTCAGAACATTATGCCGCCCGGGCAGATTAAGGGTCACATCTAACCACAAACCACCCGTCCGCTGATAGACCTGAAAAAAGGTTCGTGTCCCCTCTTGTCGGATATTGTCCGCCCACAGGTCGGCACTACTATCTAACCCATAGGTCACTACTGGGCGAGAAACCTCAGACAGAATGTCGCGCACCCCCGGGTCATCCACACACAATACCGCGAGACCATAGAAAGGCAAGTGATGGAGAAATTCTACAAAGGCACGACGCAGACGTCCAAAATCGCCACCGTAGGTTTCCATGTGATCGGCATCAATATTGGTCACCACCGCCAGCATCGGGGTCAGGTACAGAAACGAGGCATCACTCTCATCGGCCTCGGCCACCAAATAATGCCCCGCACCCAAACAGGCATTGGTGCCAACACTATTCAATCGCCCACCAATAACAAAGGTTGGGTCGAGCCCTCCTCGCGCCAGGATCGAGGCAATCAGGCTCGTGGTGGTTGTCTTACCATGCGTACCCGCAACCGCAATACCGTGACGGAAACGCATCAGCTCTGCCAACATCTTTGCTCGCGGCACAATCGGTATGCGCCGCGCTCGCGCCTCTACCACTTCGGGATTCTCAGAACCCACAGCACTCGAGATCACCACCACATCGGCCTCTGCTACCCGTTCGGCAGCGTGACCGATCCCCACCTCTGCACCAAGCCCCACCAAATGGCGGGTCATCGCATTGGCTTTGATGTCGGATCCAGTCACTTGGTAACCAAGGTTGAGGAGCACCTCAGCGATGCCACCCATACCAACCCCACCGATTCCAACGAAATGGATCGTGCGGATACGTCTCATGGCAAGAGGCGCCAATGACGGCGATCCACTTTCTTTTGCAACCATCAGTGCAACTCCATTTTCTATAACCCGAAATTTATGACAGGCAATTCTGGCCTTTTTATGGCTTAGCTCTGATGCTTCGTGGCGGCACCATTTCCCTCATCGTTTAGTGGCCCACCTCGCCCAATCTCTAGCAACTGCGCCACCACATGATCCGTTGCGGTGGGGTGCGCAACACTTCGAGCACGGCGGCCCATCCCCTGTAAATGTTCTGGGTTATCCCCGAGGTTTCCAAGAATCTCGGCCAATCGTTCTCGATTCAATTCTGACTGCGGCAGCAATATCGCTGCATCGGCATCCACCAAGAGACGGGCATTGTTGGTTTGGTGGTCATCTACCGCATGGGGGTAAGGCACCAAAACTGCAGCCACACCCGCCGCCGCCACTTCTGCCACCGTGAGCGCCCCCGCCCGACACACCACCAGATCGGCCCACCGATAAGCCGCCGCCATATCGACAATAAAGGGCTCAATTCGCCCCGTTATACCGACATCATGGTAGGCGGATTGGGTCTGTTCCAGCAACCGCCCACCGCTCTGGTGCCAAACGCTTGGCCGTTTCTCAGCGGGCAATAGCGCCAATGCTGCGGGTAAGGTAGCATTAAGCGCTGCCGCCCCCTGACTCCCGCCGAGCACCAATAGGTGCCAAGTCTCTTTAGCTTTTATCTCCTCTCCGTAGCTCCCCTCCATTGCGAGCGCTGCAATCTCAGGGCGAATTGGATTTCCAGTCACAATCGCACCAAAATGGGAAGGAAAGGTATTTGGAAAAGCAATCAATACTCGCTTGGCAAGATGCGCCAGTAAGCGATTCGTGAGACCTGCCACTGAATTTTGCTCATGGATCACCAAGGGCCGCCGCAACAGCCAAGCCGCAAGCCCCCCGGGGCCCGTGGCAAAACCACCCATGCCCAAGACAACATCCGGGGCTACCCGCCGAATTGCGGCGAGCGCCTCCCATAACGCACGCAACAAACGCCAGGGTGCCGCCATCCAACCGGCCAGCCCATTACCACGCAAGCCCGTCACCGTCACCCACTCCACCGAAAAACCCGCCTCTGGCACAAGGCGAGACTCCAGACCCGCATGGGTGCCCATCCAGACCACCTCTATGCCAAGCGACCGCAACTCCCGCGCCACCGCCAAGGCCGGAAAGACGTGGCCACCCGTACCACCAGCCATCACCAAAACCCGCCTTACCCCCAACGGGTGCATAGCCTTAAGCGAAGATCTCATCGCACTGTTCATGCTTGCACTCACGACAGGGCCTGAACGGGGCTTTTGGGCGCTTCTCGCTGGCGTATCGCCTGATCGATTTCTCCGGAAGCACGCAACAGCAAGGCCATCGCCACACAGGTAATAATAACGCTTGAGCCACCATAGCTCATGAGCGGGAGGGTCAATCCCTTGGTCGGTAGGATCCCCATATTCACCCCGATGTTAATAAAGGCCTGGAATCCAATCCATATGGACACACCATAACAGAGGTAGGCTGCAAAGAAATTCTCTATTCGAGTAGCTCGGGCCGCAATATGAAAGATACGCCACACCACGAAGGAGAATAGGCCAACCACCGTTAGCACACCACAGAAGCCCAATTCCTCAGCAATCACCGCAAACAAGAAGTCGGTATGGCCTTCTGGCAAGTAATGCAGTTTCTGCACACTCCCGCCCAGCCCAACGCCAAACCACTCACCACGTCCAAACGCAATCAGCGCCTGGGTCAGTTGATAGCCTTTCCCAAACGCATCTTGCCATGGATCTAGGAATGACAGCACCCGCTGGAGACGATACGGTGCCACCACCGCCAACCCCAATAAACCAACCACAACCGGAATCAACAACACCACAAACTGCCAGATCCTCACTCCGGCCAGGAATAATACCCCCATGCTAACCGTCAAAACCACAACCGAGGTTCCGAAATCCGGCTCTAGGAGCAAGAGAAAAACAATCAGGCCTAATACCAGCAGCGGCTTAACAAAGCCCCATATTGATGCCTGCACCTCTTGGCTACGCCGTACCACATAGCCCGACAGATAGACTATCGAAAACAATTTCACTAACTCAGAGGGCTGGATCGTGAGCGGGCCAAAACCAAGCCAGCGCGAACTACCATTCACGTTACGTCCAATGCCTGGCACCAAGACAACAACCAATAATCCCATACTGAATAACAGAAAATAAGGGCCAAGACGCTCCCAGAAACGCAGGGGTAAGCGCAAAGCCTGCCAGCTCACGACCAACCCCAAACCCACATAGATTCCCTGCCGCAGCAAGAAATAGAAAGGATTCCCGTTATGATCGGACGCAATACTGATCGAGGCAGACCCAACCATGATCAACCCCAACAGAACCAGCCCAAGCAGCCCTACCAATAACGGCTGATCTAGCGGAAGACGACGCAACATCACAGCATCAGTGCCGCTCACAATTGTCTCCAGAGGCTAATAAAATGATAAAAGACCTGCACCCCGACCCAGAAATGGATCTAAAGACACCCATTGTCACTCGCAAGACAGATATCCCTCAGACGATAGACCTCGCGCACAAAACTCTCTCCGCGATCTACGTAATTGCGAAACATGTCAAAGCTCGCACAAGCGGGCGAAAGCAACACACGATCGCCTACCTGCGCAATCCGCTGGGCCTCATCGACCGCAGCAGACAAATCAGGGGCATCAATCAGCAGCGCAATCCCCTCGAGAGCCAGACGGATCTTTGCGGCATCCTCCCCAATCAGGATCACCGCCCGCGCCTTGCCCTTAAGCACCGTGCCGAGGGGCGAAAAATCCTGCCCCTTGCCTTGCCCTCCGGCAATCAGGATAAGTGGGCCGGGCAACCCCTCGCAAGCGGCCATCGTTGCCCCCACATTGGTTCCCTTAGAATCGTTGTACCAGGTAACGCCCCCCATTTCTGCAACAAACTGGCAGCGGTGCGCTAATCCCGTAAAGTCGCGCAACGCATCCACACAGGGCTGCATCGGCAATCCTGCTGCCTCCGCAAGGGCAAGCGCCGCTAGCGCATTGGCCAGATTGTGGCGTCCGGCGATACGCAGATCAGCACATGCCATAATTGGCGTTTCACCCCGCACAATCCACTCCCCCAGAGGCCCTGCTCCCACTCCATAATCATCCGCACCCAACGGACTACCTAAGATAAAACGACTTATCTGCCGCCGGTTATCCACCATAGACTCGACCAGGGGATCATCGGCATTGATCACCGCCTTACCGTTACCCTGGTAGATCCTCTTTTTAACAGCGACATAATGCTCCATTGTGCCATGGCGATCCAGGTGATCAGAACTGATATTGAGCACAACTGCAGCACACGCCTTGAGACTGTGCGTGGTCTCCAGTTGGAAACTAGACAACTCCAAAACAAACAATTCCGGAAAACGTGAATCACCCTCTCGACCTTCAACCATCACGCCCAGGAGATCCAGCGCCGGAGTACCAAGATTACCCCCCACCGCCACATAACTTCCCGCCCGCCGCGCCATCTCACCGACCAATGTGGTCACGGTACTCTTGCCATTGGATCCGCTAATCGCAATGATCGGGGCCGCCGAGTACCGAGCAAACAATTCGATATCCCCAAGCACGGGTATCCCACGCGCCATTGCCGCCACCACCAAGGGCTCGGTCAGCGGTACGCCCGGGCTAATAACCAATTGCTCGACACGCGCCAGGACTGAAGAGGGCACAGCCTCTTGTGGCTCGCCCAAGAATACAGCAACATCAGGAAGTTCTTTACGGAAATAAGAAAGCCCTGGCGGGTTGCTGCGCGTGTCGGTTACCACAAAGGGAATCCCATGGCGCGTCAAGAAACGCGCACAGGATAATCCTGTGCTACCAAGACCCATCACTAGGGTAAAGGGGCGCTCGCTCATCGGAATGGTCATCATCGTAGAAATAAACCAAGGTGTAGATCTCTCAAACCAGTTACACTGCACCCGTTCTCACCTATCCCGTGTAGCACCGGAATCATATCTGAATCTCGACAATCGTAATATCGTCCTCATGAACAGCAGAACCCACATGATCATTCAGTATGGCGCTGAGATCCAGCAGGGCATGTCCTCCCTCCGCTACTTTACCAAGAAATGCTACCAGACTATCCATACCAAACATGGCGTCCTCAGCATTTTTAGCCTCAACAATTCCATCAGAACATATATAGATCCGGTCACCTTTTTCAAGAACAAATTCCGTTGCGCCACCAAGAATATCAATGTTCTTTGCAATACCCAGCGGAAACAGACCAGCAGAAAGATGACTCTTACATACTCCATCATGAAATAAAAGCGTATCGGGCATACCCGCATTCCAGTGCAAGACCCTGCAACGTGTGCTATCGATCTCTAGCATCGTCGCCGCCAGAAAAATACCAACCGGCAAACGCAGACAAAGTTGGCGATTAATACTCTCTAATATCTTCTCACCAGAGAATCCCCGACTGGCAAGGTCATAAAAGATATAGGTCGAAAGCGAACCACCAATCGCCGCTTGTAAACCATGGCCAGTTGAATCACCTAACAAAACCAGTTGCCGCCCATCCGGCGTAAAGGTCGCACAGAGTATATCTCCCGCCGTTAGCTCAACCGGCGTCATTAGATAACGCAAATGCCGCTCATCCAGCGCATCGGCACTACGCATCTTGAGGATGATGCTTTCGATCAGTTCCCGTTCCTGTAGAAGCAATTGATTGTAGGTATCCAACTTACGAGTAGCCGTACGCAGTGCCAAATGGGTCTGTACCCGCGCCAGAACCACCGGAATTCTAAAGGGCTTCGTAATGTAGTCAACGGCACCAAGTTGCAGGCCCTCAATCTCATCCTCAATCTCGGACTTAGCCGTCACGAAAATAATCGGAATATCACGAGTCACCGCATCTGCTTTTAGTCTTCGACAAACCTCATAACCATCCATGTCGGGCATCATAATATCTAGCAACACCAGATCCGGTAAAGGAAAAACATTAGCGGCCTTAAGCGCGATTTGGCCATTACGCGCCGGACGAATGGCGTAGTCAGCGTTAAGAACGCCTTTCAGCACATCAATGTTCTCTGGCGTATCGTCCACCACGAGTATGATGGGTTTGGTGTTTTTCGCAGTAACCACGGTTGCTACCAATGCCTTTTCAGTTCGTTACAATGATGTGTCCTGGGGCTCTTCGGAATAGCGTGGCAGCAAAAGGAAATCTCACGCGGGGTTTCCGTAGCCTCTCGTCCTTGACGCGATCTAAACCACTGGCACCCTGCATCCACCAGACTAACCAAGGTAATCGGTACTTGGAGAATCTGCTCTGCCATGCGCGTGAATCGATCAAAGCTCTCATCAGGAAGCCTAGCGAGGATTTCCAGCGACTGTAACACTCATAAACGCTCACCTTCGTTGATCGGAAGAGAGAATTTCACCACGAACAACGCGCTTGATACTTTTATAGTAAACCACAACAGGAGGAGGACGCACATTCAACAATAGCGGCGTTTTATTTTTCGCGCAGGCTGCCATCTCTCGTCTATCCTGCTACTCCGGTTGATCTCCGCAGGTACTACACGCCGGATCACGTCTTAGGCGAAGTGTCCGCCAGGTCATCGTTAAGGCATCGATCAGTAACAATCGCCCAATCAGCGGCTCCCCGAGCCCAGCCAGCAACTTTAGCGTTTCTGTTGCCTGCACCGCACCCACAATCCCCACTACCGGGGCCAATATCCCAAGACGGGCACATGGCTCATCGGCACTCCCATCGTCTTGGTAGAGACAGTGATAACAGGGCGCACCCCGTTGGTGAGAAAAGACCGCAACCTGCCCCGCTAATCCCACTGCCGCCCCAGAAACCAATGGCACACCAACGCGATGACAGGCGCGATTAATCGCAAAGCGCGTCTCAAAATTATCGCAGGCATCAACCACCGCATTACAATAACGCGCTTCCTCTGCCAATTCAGCGTCGTCCAAGGCGCGCGCTATCACCGTTACCTCTATCTCGGGATTCAGAGCGAGCAAGGTATCGCGAGCGGAATCTACTTTAAGCCGCCCCACATCACGGCTACGATGCGCAATCTGTCGCTGCAGATTAGAGAGGTCAACTCGGTCGTAATCGGAAAGGACAACATGCCCCACGCCAGCGGCAGCCAGATACATGGCCGCCGCAGATCCTAATCCCCCAACCCCCACCACCAATACCCGAGCGGAGCGCAGTCGCTCCTGTCCCTCTTCACCAAAATCAGGTAGTTGGATCTGACGACTGTAACGAACACGCTCTCTGTCGCGCATAGCAAACCCCATCGGCATTATTTCTTGTCCGTGGGTTCAGTACGTGCGCTACTCAGTTGAGAGGCATATACCGCAAGCGCCTTAATCTCGGGGACAGACAAACGATTCTTCCAGGCAGGCATTACCCATCCACCGCGACTGCCCGCCCCAATACCATTCTCAATGGTTTGTTGGAAGCCCTCAAGCCCAATCCCCCCGGCAAACCACGCACCACCAAAAGAAGCGTTCGCAACATTGTTACCGTGACAGGAGACACAATTGTCACCAAATAACCGCTTTGCCAATGAACGAGAGAAGGCCATCAATTCGACATCCGCCACAATCTCCCGAGGAGAAGCTGCGGTGATCTTCTCCAAATATTCCTTCCGCCCTGCAGCACCATCCTGTTGTTGCAGGGTATGCAACAGCAACGCCCGGGTGTTCCAATGCGCATACACCGTAACGCCCTGTGACTGATACTCGATCTTGTTCAAGATACCCTTCGTGTAATAGTCTCCACCAAAGGGCCAAGCAGGGTGTACTATCCAATAGAAGACAGAAAATACCACCGTAGCATAAAACGCCCGCCACCAACCACGCGGCGGGAGATTATTGAATTCCTGAATATCACCATCCCAGATGTGGCTGGTGGTTTGGACAACCATGGGGTGATTCGCATCAAGCATAATACCACCTTAGAATCTTTAGGTGGTTATCGCCTAACCACCGACTCACGAACAACAGGAAATATGCTACGGCTACGTCCAGCGCATCCCCTACAACCACTAGCGAAACCGTGCGAAGTAACCCTCATCGTATTTCTTAAAATCTACCAGAGTACCTAATATCTGTAGATACGCCACCAAGGCATCCATTTCCGTCGGCGACACCACATTACCATCCGCATTACCCGCCACTTGCGCTAGCAAATTTTCCCGTGCCCGGGAGATAACCAGCCTATTGGCCACATCCTTACCAAAGAGTGCAACATTTTTATCATACTGTTCCTGGTTTTCAGAATAGGGTACCCCAGCGCGAACCAACGCACGCAGGTGAGCCTCAATATCCGAATATTGCAATGGACGATCTTTGAGCCACAGATAATTGGGCATCCGTGACCTAGAGACCAGACTTCGTGGGGCAGTAATATGCTGTATATGCCAGGTATTTGAATATTTTCCGCCGACCCGCGCCAGATCCGGGCCAATACGACGCGCTCCCCACAAAAACGGATGGTCAAACTGACTCTCTGCGGCCAGAGAATAGTGACCATAACGCAGCCATTCCTCTTGGAGAGGACGAATCATCTGGGAGTGACAAAGATAACAACCCTCCCGTTGATAGATGTTGCTTCCCAGCAATTCCAGTGGGGTATAGGGCCGCACCCCCGCCACGGTCTCCACGGTGTTTTTGATTAGGAATAAGGGAACGATTTCCACGAGACCACCGATACTGATTACCAAAAGAGTCAGTATCAGGAAATGGGACGTATGGGTCTCGATCCATTCGTGTTTCACAGAATACCCCCTCTCTTAACCCTCGCGGGGACGTAAACCCTTGACAGCAAGTTTAGCCGCAATGCGGGCCTCAGTCGCCGCGCGTTTACGCTGTGCTCGCACAACGGTAATCACCAGGTTATAAACCATCACCAACGCACCCACCAAAAACAAGCTGCCACCCAGTCCACGCAATAAATACGGGACAGTCAGAAACGCATCTGTCTCCATAAAACTATAAACAAGGTTTCCATATTCATCGGTGGTGCGCAGTCTCAGCGCCTGACCAATACCAGCTATCTCTAGGGCAGCGGCAAGGAGCACAACACTAAACAGCGCGACCCAGAAATGGAGCGCCACCAATCGCACGCTATAGAGTTTTGTATCCCAGAGTCGCGGCACCAAATGGTAGATCACCCCAAAGGACATCATGCTCACCCAACCCAGCGTCGCAAAATGGGCATGACCAACCGTCCAATCCGTGCAGTGAGAAAGGGCGTTGATGGTCTGGAAAGACATGGTCACGCCCTCCAGGGTGACCCATCCATAAAAGAGCAAAGCCGCCACGAAAAACCGCAGCACCGGATCCGTGCGTAACGTATGCCACGCACCGGAGATGGTCATAAGGCCATTGATCACCCCAGCAAAAGAAGGCAACACCAGCATCACCGAAAAGGTAACACCCAGCGTGACAGTCCAATCTGGGAGGGCTGTCCAATTGAGATGATTCGGTGCCGCCCATACCGACAAAAACACGAGCGACCAAAAGTGGATAATCGACAATCGGTAGGAATAGAGTGGCCGCCCAACCTGCTTCGGGAGAAAATAATACATCATCCCCAAAAAGGCCATATTTAACAAAAATGTTATAACATTATGCCCATACCACCATTGAACCATTGCACTCTGTACACCGGCAAATTCGCTATAGGATTTCATGCCGAGCACATCGACCGGAACCACAAGGTTCTCTAGGACATACAACAACGCCATTCCCAAAAGACAGGCCAGAAAGAACCAATTGGCAACATAAAGCGGAGGCTGGCTGCGGCGATACAGGGTGGCCGTATAAACCCAAAGGTAGGCCAGCCAAACCATCACGACGAGGACGTCAAGAGGCCACTCGAACTCTGCGTATTTGCGCGCTTGGGTATAACCCAATAATTCGCTAACAACGCCCAGCAGAACGAACGCCTGCCATCCCCAAAAGGTAACCAGCGGGAGAAGAGTACCCGCCAAACGCTCCTGGCAGGTACGTTGGGCGACGTAATAGGACGCAGCAAACAGCAGACTGCCACAAAAACCAAAGATAGCGAGTGTCGTATGAACCGGACGCAGCCGCCCGAAGGTCAAACCAGGAAGGTCAAGATTAAGAATCGGCCAGATCAACTCAGCAGCGAGATAGATCCCCACCACCATCGCCGACACGCCCCAAACCAGGGCCATGACGGTAAACCCACGAACAATCGCATAGTTGTACCGCTCGGGCTGGCTCGCGGCACGGTAGGCCAAGGCTTCAGTAGGCACCATATGGTCGGAATCTCAGCCCCCATCGCAACACCAACCCCGACCGAAAGGCCGGAGTTCCACCAGGTCATTCCGATACTTCTCGTACCCTTCAAGGAGGCAACCGCAAGCCTGGCCTGACCCTCACCGAGCAAAGACCTTATGCGGCCGACGGCGCACCCGCCACGCAGAACCGGGGGCTGACCGGCAACCCTCGCAGGACAGCCCCCCACCGACAGTTCTGACCGCACCATCCCAAAATTAATCTTACAGAAGTTCAACCGGGAGGATTGTGGTCTTACATCAGACGCCGTAACACCAAGGTACCATTCGTACCCCCAAACCCAAAGGAGTTGGACACGGCCACATCAATACGCATCGCTTGTGCTGTATTGGGGACGTAGTTCAGATCGCACCCCTCGCCAGGGCTCTCGAGATTGATGGTCGGAGGGGCTACCTGATCGCGAATCGCGAGGACACAAAATATCGCTTCCATCCCACCCGCTGCGCCCAACGCATGCCCAATCATGGACTTGGTAGAACTCATGGCAAGCCGATAGGCATGGTCACCAAAGACCTTCTTGGCAGCGAGGGTCTCGGCCAGATCACCAAGCGGCGTGGAGGTTCCATGGGCATTGATGTAGTCAACACTCTCGCCATTCAACCCGGCATTGCGTAGCGCATTGACCATGCAACGCGCCGCCCCCTCACCATCGGCGGGTGGCGCAGTCATGTGATAGGCATCGCCACTCATGCCATAACCCACCACCTCGGCATAGATGCGGGCCCCACGAGCACGAGCACAATCGTACTCCTCAAGCACCATCACCCCAGCGCCTTCGCCCATGACAAAACCATCCCGATCCTTATCCCAGGGACGACTCGCCCGTTCTGGATCATCATTGCGGGTGGAAAGCGCCCGTGCGGCGGAAAATCCGGCCACCCCCAAAGGACAGGTACACATCTCAGCGCCACCAGCAACCATCACATCTGC
>CAIRSR010000218.1 GCA_903881315.1 uncultured Thiotrichales bacterium
CCATGACCGCCAATGCGATGGCTGGCGATCGGGAAAAATGTCTGGCGGTTGGCATGAATGACCATATCTCCAAGCCGGTAGACCCGGATGAAATGTACGCGACCTTAGCAAAATGGCTCTGCAGGAACGCGAGCCTAGGTTCATCCACCACTGATGCCCACTTGCCCGGAAAAAGCCCCGGCAAGGTCTTGTCAATTTCGCAGATTCCTGGGATCGATATAATAAAAGGGGTGCGCAATGTAGGGGGCAACGCCACCCTCTACCACAATATCTTGCTCAAGTTTTCTAAGAATCAGGCAATGGCCTGTATAAAGATGGAGCAGTGTCTTGCTGCGGCTGATTTCACGACGATGGGGCATATTGCCCATTCATTAAAGGGGGTGTCTGCAACCATTGGTGCGCTAGTATTAGCAGATCTGGCCGGAAAGATTGGAAATATATTGAATACCTCGACAGGGTTAGAAGAGTTACCCCTGCTGATTGGCGAAACAGCGCATGAGTTGACGCGAGTAATATCGGCTATTGCAGCGGCGCAAACGCAAACAAACGGGATTCTGGTCAGAGAGAATCACATACTAGCCGATGCCAGCATAGAGACGCTGACCCCTTTGTTCCAGAGAGCGATTGCCCTGCTCCTCGTATTTGATTCAGCTATCAAAGAGGTTGTGGATGAGCTAGCTCTTCTGTTGAGTAGCGAGCGCCGTCAGAAGAAACTGGCCACGATCAAACTTGCCGTAGATGTCTATGAGTACGAAACCTGCTTGTTGCTTTTCCAGAGTTGGGCCACTGAGGAAGGTATTACCTATTGAGAAGCGATTTCTGACAGAAAACTTTTGTCAGGGACGAGGTATGTTGTACCCAAGAAACAGGCTACCGTCTGCTTAGCAGACTGGCGCGGGGGCCTGGTGTGACCGGATGGACAGCATCAATGCGACCAACGCTTCCGCATGCGATCGTGGCTTTCCATTATAATGATTCGAAGTTTAGAATAGATAGGATTAGGTTCCACGTTCCGGTTGTTCTCATCAACTATGCACTTGCGCGATTTCTATTTTGACTTGCCTGCTCACCTCATTGCCCAATACCCGGCCCCGCGAGGTTCAGACCGCCTGCTGGTTCTGAATGGAGATAGGCGTGAGGATCGCGCCTTTTCTGATCTACCAGACCTGCTGGACGAAGGCGACCTGCTGGTGTTTAACGACACCCGCGTCATGAAGGCCCGGCTCTTTGGTCGCAAACAGAGCGGCGGACAGGTCGAGGTATTCATCGAGCGCATCCTCGATCAAGCGCGGGCGCTGGCGATGGTGCGGGGAGGAAAGTCGCTTGTGGTCGGATCCCGTCTGTTACTCGAGAGGGATTTTGTGGCCGAGGTGTGTGCGCGTCGCGATGGCTTATTTGAATTGCGCTTCGACACCACACGACCCGTCGCCGAGATCCTCGACGAGATTGGGCACATCCCCCTGCCGCCCTATATCCAACGCCCCGACGAAGTGCTTGATCAAAGTCACTATCAAACGGTCTATGCACGCCATGCGGGGGCTGTGGCAGCACCCACTGCCGGGCTGCATTTCGATGAGGGATTGCTACAACAGCTCGCCGAGCGAGGCATCAAGAGCGCCTACGTGACCCTGCATGTAGGGATAGGCACCTTTCAGCCGGTGCGCGTAGTGAACCCGGCAGAACACCGGATGCACAGCGAATGGATGGAGGTCTCGGCGGAAACTGCCGAAGCGGTACGCGCCACCCGTGCGCGAGGCAAGCGGGTTGTGGCAGTCGGCACCACCAGTGTCCGCGCCCTCGAGAGCGCCTCGGGCAGCGGGCAGTTGCGGCCATTTCGTGGGGAAACGGATATCTTTATCTATCCGGGCTATCGGTTTTGCACGGTGGACGCGCTGCTCACCAATTTCCACGTACCCGAATCGAGCCTTCTCATGCTCGTCGCTGCGTTTGCTGGGCGGGAACCGATCCTGGCCGCCTACCAACACGCAGTCGCTGTCGGTTATCGCTTCCTGAGCTATGGCGACGCCATGTTCCTGAGCGTACGTTCGATGGGCTAGCCATCACAGCCCCCCCAAGACGCAAGGAGTGTCCTCGCTTGCATCTGGGGGGATTGTCTACCCGTTTATTCAATCATGCTTCGTGAGCTTCGCGAAACTCAATCCCATCAGGACAAAACGAATAAACTGCCACAGAAAATTTTTCTGCATTCTTCTGTCAGTATTGCTAATAATATATTTCATGCTGGCTCCTCATATCTACACGGATTGGTGTTATGGCATGTACTTCCACATGGGCTTGGCGCTTAACTTGTACAGGAATGCGTGGTGCAATCCCTTCTTGATCCAGGCACCCGCAAGCCCCATATCCAGTGTCGTCGCCGCCAAATCGCGTCCACCATCAGGATACCGCGCCCGATTGCGGATGATGGGATAGATACCAATGGTACAGCCCGACCCACTGGTGACCGATTTCTTGAGGGAGGCAATGCACATTCCCGGGGTTTCTGCCATAGAGGAGGTGTGACTTGGCTCACGGCCCTCGATCATGTCAA
>CAIRSR010000219.1 GCA_903881315.1 uncultured Thiotrichales bacterium
CAGAGACCTTGGCGCGGGTGATGTAGTCCTGATAGGCAGGAAGGGCAACAGCAGCCAGGATGCCAATGATAGCAACCACGATCATCAGTTCGATGAGGGTGAAGCCCTTTTGGTTTTGGTACATGAGAATCTCCTCGGTATGGAACGAATAACATTTATGGGTTGAATTCTGAGATGGCTGTCATGGTTTGTCAGCCATCTCACCCCAAGCACAATGTGTGCCACAAGACCGCATTCAATGCGCAGCAACGATCCCGATAACAGCAACCAGGTTCGTCAATATGCGGTTAGTGACCTGTTTGGTCACAAAGTAACATCGGCGTCTCTGCGCTTGGTAAACGAGCGCCTCTTGTCCCTCGCCATGGCTCGCAATACCTGGCTTGAGGGATAACCCATGGCTATAATATCCTCATGTCCACCCCCACCAGCCCACACGATCACTTTTTCAAGGAAAGCTTCTCTCGTCCCGATGCGGCGGCTGACTTGTTACAATGCGCCCTGCCAGCCCATGTCATCGGCGCACTCGATCTCGCCACCCTCAGGACAACCAAGGGCAGTTTTGTTACCCCAAACCTCCGTGAACACCATACCGACTTACTCTTCGAGGTGGTCGGGCGCGATGGCTCCCCAGCGTTAATCTATCTGCTGATGGAGTACAAGAGCAGTCCGGAGCGGTGGGTCGCTCTCGATATGCTGCGTTACGCAAGCGATATCTGGCGCGACTGGCTAAAGAAACAGACAGAACGCGGGGTACCGTGGCCCAAACAACTACCACCGATCATTCCATTGGTGCTGTACCACGGCACAGATCGCTGGACGGCTCCTGCTGACGTCGCAGAACTGATACACACACCAGCAGCATTAGCGCGTTATCGCCCCCACCTCCGACACGAACTGCTCGATCTCTCCAAAGTTACCGACGAGACACTCCCGGTCGGCATCGTCTCACGAGTGGCGTTACTGGCACTCAAGTACATCTTCCGCCCGGAAATCTCAGAGCGAGTCGTAGAAATCGTAGCCACCCTGAACAAATTGAACGAATGTCCGGGTAGACTTGCGTACATTCGCACTGTTTTAGATTATCTCATCATCGCGGCCTACGAACTCAATGCCGAACGGCTGCGACAGGTGGTAAAAGAAGAATTTCACGAGGGAGACAGGGTCATGCCAACGATCGCCGAACAATGGTTACAACAAGGTATTCAGCAGGGCATTCAGACCGGACTGCACCAAGGCAGACACCAGGAGGCAAACCTACTGGTAGAGCGCCTGTTGCGCCGCCGCTTCGGATTGCTCCCGCAATGGGCGGTGAATCGGCTAGCGATGGCGACAGCAGAGGATCTGGAGCAATACGGAGAGCGTCTCCTGGATGCAACCACCCTAGAGTCAGTATTCCATGAGAGTGGGACAGCAGTAACCGATTGACGAGCGGGCGTGTTGTCGAACGTAGCCTCTCCCCTGCTCCCCCCGAAAGCCCCCACCCTCACCCGCAAAGAGGGAGACCCCTCTCGTTACTAGAACATTGATAATATCATGGAATTTCACCCGATCTATTATCGCGAGCGCCTGCAGATCATCAACCAATACGGGGACATCGGCATCGCTACCCTATGGACGCCACCAAGCCGAGTGATTGGCCTGCTCGGCAAGCTGGGTATCGATCTGACCCCTGAGACATCGCGCGTCGCAGTCATTGCCAACTTCTACGGCAAGGGACTCCCCGAACTCCTCCGCAACCTGCTCTGGAATCCCCAGATCACCCAACTGATAGTGCTCGGCCAAGACCTATCCGGGTCTCGGGATGATCTGGTAGCCTTTTTTGAGCACGGCATTGAGCCCACCCTATTCGTGGACACCAAGGCCTTTCGTATCAAGGGACGACGCAGGATCATCGATGGGCTCGTCACCAACGATTGCTTTCTGTCCCCGATTCGGGTCACGGCACTGGGTACGGTCACCGCCCCAGAAACCGCCCTCGCGCTCTCTGACTACTTCGTAAACCTAGCGCCACCACCACCCCCACCAGAAGAGGATGAGCGCCTGTATGTTCCCATCCCAGAAAATAAGGTGACCAGGTTTCCCTCCGAGCCGAGAAGCCACACCATTGTACGCGCCTCCCCACTCGAGGCTTGGCTCGAACTCATCTTCCGGCTCTATCGCTTTGGGTACTGGGTAACGCTAGAAAAAGGCCAGCGCAAAGAATTACAGAATGTTCATGTGGTCGTCACCGAACCCGCCGACGACCCAGCAGAGGCCCTGGCTCGCTTTGGCTTTACCCTAGAGGGCCAGGAAGGCAGCCTGCGCCGCTACCAAACGGCCATCCTTGACCCAAGCAATCCCGAGGATCCTAGCCCCTTAGATGGGGACACTAGGCCAACCAGGTATTACACCTACGGCCACCGGATGCGCGCCTATTTTGGCAAGGATAACCTAGCGGCCATTGTTGCTGAACTAAAGCGCCACCCAGAGAGTCGTCATACCTACCTGACCCTCTGGGACGCAGTGCGCGACCTCGAGCCTGGCGCAACCTCGCCGTGCCTCGTCTCGCTGTTCTTCCGCAGGTTCGATGACAAACTGACCCTCACTGCCACCTTCCGCACCCACAATGCCCGCAATGCCTGGTTGGTGAACCTCTACGGGCTGATGGCGGTGCAGCGCCATGTGGCCTCTCAGGTAGACCTTCCGGTCGGGCCCATCACCGTGATAAGCCATTCTATCTCTATCCAGCAGGGCGACCTCGAAGAGGCGGCGAGTATCGTGAAGTCGCGGAAATCAGACGATACCCTCTATTTTAAAACGGGAAAATCTTCTTTGCGGGAGGATCCCAATGGCTATTTTACGGTAGCCATTGATCCGGAAAAGGCCGAGATCATCCTCGAACATATCCATGATGGCATGTCCTTGGCAAAATACCGTGGTAAAACCGCCAAAGAGATCCATGTCCAGTTAGAACGCGATACGGCCATCTCATTGGTCTCCCATGCGCTTTATATTGGCGATCAGCTCGCACGAGCAGAAGCGAGACTACCTACTCGCCCAACCCAGCAACCCCAAGAAGCCGCGTTATGATGGTTTTTCTCGATATTGGCTCAACCCTCCTCGGTGGCCCAGCACAAGGCCCCGCACAGCGCTTGCGGGAAATGCTGGCCCTTGGCGCAGAACACCTCCCGGCGATTACCAAAACGCTGTTCACCACGCCCTACACAACCCCTGAAGAACTTGCTGAAATCTTGACAGAACGCCTGCACCTCGCGCCCCCCGCAACACTAGAAGCCGTGGGACAGATATGGCACAATCAACTGGCAGAGGCCTATGCCATACCAGGTTCGCAAGCGACTGTAGCAGCGCTTAGAAACGCCAACGTGTCGTGTGCCTACCTCTCGAATATCTGGCCGCCGTTTTTTGAGGGATTCGCCCGTTATTTCCCAACCGAAGCACACATGAGCCCCTGCTATCTTTCCTATCGCATCGGCCTCACCAAACCGGATCCGCTTTTCTTTCGTACCGCGCTCACCGAACTCGGCGTTTCACCACAAGACGCAATCATGATCGGCGATACTTACCAGGATGATATTGCCCCGGCTATCGCGCTCGGAATGAAGACCGTATGGGTTCTAGCCCGCCCAGAAAAAGAGCGAAAGGACATCGTCCGTGTCCTGAATAATACCGCGTCGGCACCGTCCCTCACCATCGCATCGATTGGTGACCTTACCCTTGATCACCTAAGTGCACGTTAATGACCAAACCACAACATCAGAGACTCGTCCGATTCGAGACTATCCCAGAAGCGACCCTGCTCGCCATGCTGAAGAACACTCGTCTCAAAGGACACGGGCAGCCCAGTATCTACGCCGAGGCAAGTCTCGAATTGGTGCGCATCGATCCGAACCTGTTACGACCCGCACAAAACTACGTTCTTGCCGAGGATGTCGAGACCATTCTCCAGCTACACGACACCTTCTGGAATCACGATATCGATATCTTTTCTCTACAAGGCGGATTACGTTTCTGGCTCCAGGGAGAAGAAGACCATAATACCGAAGGGCCAATCCCGCTCATCCC
This sequence comes from uncultured Thiotrichales bacterium, assembly GCA_903881315.1. Taxonomy (GTDB): domain Bacteria; phylum Pseudomonadota; class Gammaproteobacteria; order CAIRSR01; family CAIRSR01; genus CAIRSR01. The sequence continues at coordinate 4,063 of CAIRSR010000219.1, forward strand.
GCCCATCATTGAAGAATCGATAGAACCCGACGGCACAAAGATCTTGCTCATCTGTGACGGTATGCACCGCGTCTATGCGGCGCGTGCGCGTGGCTCCCTCATCAATGTCGTGGTGGCGCGTGGCGTTCCCACCCAATACCCTTATTACGCATTCGCGGTTCCTGGCGGTTGGGGTGATGTGCAACATCTGCCTTCTCTCCCGGATGGCTTTGTAAAAAAACACTATCGTGACGAACAGAACTACAAGGCATTATTCCGCGATTTTAATGCACTGTTGCCTGGGGTTCAGAAACAACGCAAGCGAACAAATCCCGGCCATCTGACACCATAAGATACAATTATGCGCAACACACTCACTCGCTATCTAGGAGCTGCAATACTCCTTCTGCTGAGTATGCCCCCGGGCCTTGGCGCGGGAGTAACCTCCCCGTCGTCGCCCCTATCCGAACCACCAAAGGGAAAATTCTCGGTTCTGAACAACCAACCTGGTGACGATGAACCGCTACCCCCGGAGATTGCCTTCCCCTTTTTGGCGGAGGCGACCAACGCCACCACGCTAACCGCCAATTGGAATATCACACCGGGTTATTACCTCTATCGGGACAAGATCCACCTACGACTAGTCAATGCCCCAAGCGGGGTTAGCCTAGACGCGATTGTGTTACCACCCAGCGACACCAAAAAGGACGACGATCTGGGCGTCGTAGAGGTCTACCACACCCCGTTGGCCATACGCTTGCCTCTCCAGCGTCCGCCGGGTGGAGCCCTCACAGTAACCCTAGAGGCAAAGTTTCAGGGTTGCGCTGAGAATCGCCTGTGTTATCCCCCCCAGACCCGCTCCATTGCGCTGACCTTACCACCCTTCACCCCCGACCAAGGAAACAGCGCACCACAGACTACCCCTCTTGTCGGAACAGTGCCGTCCTTAGCAACCGATTCCGAACAGGACAGGATTACCGCATTCCTCGCCAACGGCAACCAATTGTTGGTGCTCGCCTGGTTTTTTGGCATCGGACTATTGCTCGCTTTCACGCCCTGCATCTTTCCCATGTTCCCGATCCTCTCCAGCATCATTGTGGGACAGGGCAAGGATCTGACGACGGCGCGCGCCTTCTCGCTCTCCCTCGTTTATGTAATCGCCATGGCCGCCACCTATACCACCGCTGGCGTCGTGGCCGGGCTAGTCGGCACCAACCTCCAGATCCTGTTCCAAGACCCCTGGATTATCGGTGCCTTTAGCGCCGTATTCGTCGCCCTCGCTTTGTCGATGTTCGGCTTGTTCGAGTTACAACTGCCGCTCCAACTGCAAAACCACATTACGACGCTCTCCAATCACCAGACCGGAGGCACCTATGTTGGGGTGGCCGTGATGGGATTCCTCTCCGCCCTCGTCGTCGGCCCCTGTATCGCTCCGCCACTCGCTGGGACGCTGCTCTACATCAGCCAAAGCGGTAACGCCGTACAAGGCGGCCTCGCGCTGTTCTCCATGAGCATTGGCATGGGCATCCCCCTCCTCGTCATTGGCACAACCGGAGGACGTTGGCTACCCAAGGCGGGCGCATGGATGGACGCAATCAAGGCAATCTTTGGGGTACTCCTGCTAACGGTTGCACTAACCCTACTAGAGCGCATCCTACCCGCCTCAGTCACCCTGCCCTTGTGGACAACGCTCTTTATTGTATGCGGAACCTACCTCGGTGCCTTGGACGCTCTGCCACTGGGGGCGGCATCCGGTTGGCGGCGACTATGGAAAGGGTTTGGGGTAGTATTATTGGTTCAAGGTGTCCTGATCTTAGTCGGTGCCGCAAGTGGCAGTGATGACCCTTGGCAACCACTAAAATGCCTCCGTATGAACCCACCCTTCTCGTCAGCGCATAGTAGCGATACGATCGACACTGACACGGCAGGCACTCTGTCCTTCCAGCGGATAGCGAGTCCGCTTGAGTTGGATCAGGCCCTGGCTAGCGCCGAGTCTCACCCGGTGTTGCTGGATTTTTATGCCGATTGGTGCGTGGAGTGCAAGCGCATGGAACAGGTCACCTTCTCCGACGCAGCCGTGCGTGCAGCCCTCTCTGAGGTGATTCTGCTGCGTGCCGACGTGACCAAAAACACCGAGGCTGACCAGGCGCTGCTCCGTCGATTCGAACTTTTCGGCCCACCCGCCCTGTTGTTTTTCGACGCGAATGGAAAAGAGCGACGCGATGCGCGGATAATAGGCTTCGCCGATGCCGCGCAACTTCGTGCCCACCTAGAGCATTGATACTGCCCGCAGACCACATCACCTCCACCAGAAACTGCCCACAATGACTGAATCCAACGAAACTACCCACTTTGGTTTCCAGCAAGTCCCGATCAAGGAAAAAGCGAGCCGGGTTGATGCGGTTTTTGACTCCGTTGCGAATCGCTACGACATCATGAACGACCTCATGTCTCTCGGCATTCATCGCTTGTGGAAACATTTTACGGTCGATATCGCCGGTGTACGCAACGGCGAGCGCGTATTGGATGTGGCCGGGGGTACTGGCGATCTGACGCTCGCCTTCGCCAAACAGGTCGGGACACAAGGCATGGTGGTCGCCGCCGACATCAACGCCAGCATGATAGCCGTCGGCAGAGACCGGATTATCGATAGTGGATATGCGGACATTGTCTCCTACGTCCAGTGCGACGCCCAAAATCTACCGTTCCCTGACAACTATTTTCATTGCATCACCATTGCCTTTGGGTTACGCAATGTCACCCATATCGATCGGGCGCTCTCGTCTATGTTTCGGATTCTACGACCGGGCGGTCGCCTACTGGTGCTAGAATTTTCCAAACCAGCAGAGTTCATCCAACCAGCGTATGACCTCTATTCGTTTAAAGTACTGCCCATGCTCGGCAACCTCGTGGTCAACGACGCGGCCAGTTATCGCTACCTTGCCGAATCGATTCGTATGCACCCCGACCAAGAAACCCTCAAAGGGATGATGGAAACCGCACATTTTAGGCGTTGTGGATATTTTAATCTCACGGGCGGGATCGCCGCTCTGCACCGTGGATACAAGCTATGAGCTTACCTCCAATCGAAGTTGTGGTGGATCTGAAGGTGACGGTATTACCCGATGCCCCGCTGATCGCAGAGACCGACCCAGCACCACACACCTGTCATGCTGGCTTCTGGCGTCGATTGGTCGCCGTTTGCATCGACCTTGTTATTTTTATCCCCATACTCGGGTTCTTGCTCTACCTGGTGTATGGGGCATCCTATTTCGATGAGATGCTGGGCGCTGCCGTACGCCTCCGCCAAGGGGAGAGCGGCAATAATGACCTCCTCGCCATTCACGGCATTGGTGACGCGATCATTACCAATCTCCTGCCCGTGCTCTTGGTGGTCTATTTCTGGATGCGTCACCTCGGCACACCCGGAAAATTGCTGCTCGGCTGCCACATCGTTGACGCCAACAGTGGTGCCCCGCTTAGTCTGAAGCAATCGCTCCTGCGCAATTTAGGATACGTCTTTTCTCTGTTGGCGTTTGGCTTAGGCTTCCTGTGGATTGCCTGGGACGTGCGTAAACAGGGACTGCACGATAAAATCGCACGGTCGGTGGTCATCCGACGGCAGTGCAGTCAATAACTCTATCCGTGCAACCACGCAATCTCTCACCGAGACAGCAGCGAAGGGAACCTCATGGCGCTCAGCATTAGCCAGGTGATACGCCTTGCCACCATCCAACGTATCCTGATACGCCATGGGCTTGACGAGATCATCCTTGCCACACATCTCCTGCGTCCATTGCGTTTTTTGTTATACCTAATGCCTTGGAATTGGTGGCCGCGTGACCGTCTCCCGCGTGCGGTGCGTCTGCGTTGCGCACTAGAGGAACTCGGCCCGATCTTCGTCAAGCTGGGCCAGATCCTCTCAACCCGCGCTGATCTACTCCCCGACGATATCGCGCTCGGGCTTGCCCGACTTCAGGATCGTGTCGCCCCATTTCCCAATGAGACGGCGCGTGCCCTCATCGAAAAGTCCTTGGGCGCATCGGTACAGGAATTGTTTCTGGAGTTCGACGAGAATCCCCTCGCCTCCGCTTCGATCGCCCAGGTTCACGCCGCTCGCCTACGCAACGGACGTGAGGTGGTAGTCAAGGTGTTGCGCCCGGGTCTGCGCCCGATTATCCGCCGTGACGTGGATCTGCTCTACACCTTGGCAGACCTAGCAGAACGCTACTGGCGCGAGGCAAGCCGCCTACACCCCCGTGCTGTCGTCGCCGAGTTAGAAAAAACCATTCTAGATGAACTCGACCTCGTCCGCGAAGCGGCCAATGGATCCGCCCTACGACGCAACTTCGGAAACTCGGAGGTCTTGTATGTCCCGGCTGTTGAATGGGACTATACGCGATCCGATGTGCTGGTCATGGAACGTGTCCACGGCACTTCTGTGAGCGACATTGATGCGCTGGTGCGCGAAGGGGTGGATCTCAAATTGCTGGCTGAGCGCGGTGTTGAGCTTTTTTTCGTCCAGGTATTCGAACACAATTTTTTCCATGCAGATGCACACCCCGGCAACATATTCATTGACACCAAGGCCTGCCGCTACATTACGGTAGATTTCGGCATCATGGGGAGCCTCTCGGCCCAAGACCAGCGTTACCTTGCCGAGAACCTGCTGGCCTTCTTCCGCCGAGATTATCGACGGGTAGCCGAGGTACACATCGCCTCCGGCTGGGTAGGCCCAGCAACCCGGGTTGACGAGTTCGAGGCTGCCATCCGTAGTGTCTGCGAGCCCATCTTTGAGCGCCCCTTCGGCGAGATCTCCTTTGGTAACCTGCTGATGCGTCTGTTTCAGGTCGCCCGACGTTTCCACATGGAGGTTCAGCCACAGTTGGTGCTGCTGCAAAAGACCTTGCTGAACATCGAAGGCATGGGACGTAGGCTCTACCCCCAGCTCGATCTGTGGAGCACCGCCAAGCCCTTCTTAGAACGCTGGATGGCGGCACGTATCGGCCCAAAGGCCTTCTTGAACTCCGTCATCGAGAACGCCCCGCACTGGGGAGAACAGCTACCGGCACTGCCACTGCTCACCATGGAGGTACTGAACAAGATCCGCGATGGCCAGATTACGGTACGCACACCGGATCGCGAACTCGCACTACTCACACGCGAGGTGCGCCGCACCGGTAATCGCACGGTTCTCGCCGTAGCCGGTGCCGCCGCTATCATCGCCGCCGCCATCCTGCACACCACCAGCAACGCAACGGCGGGCCTACTGCTGCTCGGCCTCGTCATCGAGCCTTCGCCGATGTTGTTCGGAAGTCTCGGAACAGTTCTGCTCCTCGCCGCTTGGCTGCGGCGGGAATGATGACCACCATGGCGCTAACGCAGGGCGTTCGATGAACCAAACCACCATTGCTGTGACCCTCGCGCTGGTAGTCACTCCGGTTGCAACACTCGCCGCAGACATGCTGCCCGGGCAATGGGAGATAGCCCTCAGCATGGCCACGCCAAGCGCTCCCGGCCAGCGCTTTGGGCCATTCACGCAGAGTTTCTGCCTGTCATCGGCGAACGTGGTTGACCCAACCCGGCTCCTCGGCATCGCTGGTGCCACTCCGAGCACCTGCACCTATGGCAAGCAGCAAACGACCGGGAATAGTCTTGGTTTTGACATTTCCTGCCAGGGTGCAACCCCCATGAACGGCAGCGGCACGGCGACCTGGACGGCAGATACCCTATCCGCCTCCTTTACCATCAACACCCGCACGCAGGGAAGTGACACACAGAACGGCGCGACAACGCCGATTGTCCCGCTATCTGCTGAGGTTAGTATCACGGCGCACCGCACTGGCGGCTGTTGATCAATGCCCGCACGGGTACTGATCGCGCAACGCACCGAACACGAGCATTCGGGAATCACCGCGCGGAGAATGGGGATGGCTGTGGATATAGCGGACAACCCGCTGGATCAACGACTCCATTGAGGCGTTGTCAGGGATACACAAGGCAGTTCCCTCTAGGGCATCCAGTACACCCCGCACGTAACCAAGGAACATCCCCGCCTCGGTCGCGTTGCCCTCGTAGCCACCCTGAACCTTGAGATATTCGCCCAGATACTCGCGGATCTCTTGGTCGCGCATCGGCTGTGCGCCCACCGCTACCCCAGGGAGCAGGACAAACAAAAGACTGAAGAACAAGACGCTACGCATAGATACCAACGAGCCCTGCGTGCCACGGCGGGCGAAACAAAGCCCACAGAGGCAGGCCAACCCCCAACCTTATGAGAGAGCCGTCACCACTGTAGGCGAGTAGTACAGAGAACCCAATACCGCGTTAATCGCGCACGAATAGGTTGTAAACCCAGGCGAAGATCGCGCCACAGAAGGCACCATTGGTGAGCCCATAGAGCGCACCCACGACCGCTGCACCCACGCTGCTGTGCGCAAGGGTGAGGTGATAACCTGGGCACACGGAGGCCACGAGATTCAGGAAGACCTCGCCGTAATTCGGCGACATCACATGCGCAAGGGAGACGACCAGCACCGAGCCACCGAAAAACAACCCAAACGCCACAGCCAACCCAACGACCGAAAGCTTCATCGTAACCCCTCAATGAACGAAACCGCACCGAAAAGCACACCGCCCTGCCACGGGCCTCACTCACACTAACATGGCGCTACTTACCAGCGCCGCTTCAGTGATACACTACGCCCATGTGACACTGCTTGGTGCCGAGGAGAGGACTTGAACCTCCACGAAGTTACCCCCACTAGAACCTGAATCTAGCGCGTCTACCAGTTCCGCCACCTCGGCTTGTCACCGCAACCCCTACACTAGTACAGTGCGCACTCTATCTACCAGGATCGGTCTTGTCAACGATGTCAAAACTAAAATCGGACCCGTTCCAAGCACGGGAAGCGCAAAAATACGAACAACCCATTCCAAGCCGCGAGTTTATCCTAGCGCACCTAGCCGAGCGTGAGGTACCTCTCACCGAAGAGGTCTTGGCGGGGGAGCTTCGGCTATCTGCCGAACACGAGCGCGAGGCATTGCGCCGTCGGCTGCGGGCAATGGAGCGCGACGGACAGTTGGTGCGCAATCGACGGAACGGCTACGGTCTTCCAAAAAAGATGGATCTCATCAAGGGACGGGTGAGCGCCCACCATGACGGCTTTGGCTTCCTCATCCCCGAAAATGGCGGCACCAACCTCTTTCTGCACGCCCGCCAGATGGCGGCCCTGATGCACGGCGACCGCATCCTGGCGCGCGTCGTCGGGGCGGATCAGCGCGGACGACTCGAGGGCGCAGTCGTCGAGATCCTCGAGCGTGCCGTCCACAAGGCCGTGGGGCGTTTTTTGATAGAGGGCGGCATTTCCTTTGTGATGCCAAGCGAAAAACGCTTCCGCCGCGATATCCTGATCCCCGCCGAACATCGCGGCGAGGCAAAGGCAGGCCAGATCGTCGCCGTCGAGATCATCGAACAACCCACCGCCTATCGTCAGCCCATCGGTCGCGTCACCGAGGTCATGGGCGAACATCTTGCCCCAGGGATGGAGATCGACATCGCCATCCGCAGTTTTGATCTCCCGAATGAGTGGCCGCCAGCGGTCGATCAAGAGGTTACTGCCTTCTCTTCTCAGGTGCCCCCCGAAGCCGCCGAGGGGCGCGAGGATCTGCGCACACTCCCCCTCATCACCATCGACGGAGAGGACGCCCGCGACTTTGACGACGCCGTTTTCTGTGAACCCGAAGGCAAGGGCTGGCGACTGCTCGTTGCCATCGCAGACGTTTCCGCCTATGTCACGCCAGGTTCCGCCCTCGACCAAGAGGCGTTTAATCGCGGCAATTCGGTCTATTTCCCGGCGCAGGTCATCCCCATGCTGCCGGAGGTACTCTCTAATGGCTTGTGTTCCCTAAACCCGCAGGTAGACCGCCTGTGCATGGTCTGCGAGCTGCACCTCGGGGCGCGGGGCAAGGTGCGTGATTTTCGCTTCTTCCCCGCCGTGATGCGCTCCGCCGCACGACTCACCTACACAGTCGTTGCAGCAATCCTAGAGGGCGATATCCCACTGCGCCAGCAGTACGCAGCACTGGTGCCGCACATCCAGCACCTCCACACCCTCTATAAAATCTTGAGCAAACGCCGCGAAGGGCGTGGTGCCATCGATTTTGATAGCGCCGAGACACGCATCGTATTCGGGCCAGAGCGCAAGATCGAGCGCATTGTGCCAGTGGTTCGCAACGACGCCCACCGCCTCATCGAAGAGTGCATGATTACCGCGAACGTGGCAGCAGCAGAGTTCCTGACCTCGCGTCGCGTACCGCTCCTCTATCGCGTACACGAGGGCCCGGACAAGACCAAACTCGACCAACTCCGCCAATTCCTCGCCGAACTCGGCCTCTCGCTCGGCGGCGGGGACGAGCCAACCCCTCATGATTTCTCGGGCCTCATCGCACAAACAGCGACACGCCTTGATGCCCATCTCATCCAGACGGTTTTGTTACGCAGCCTAAGCCAGGCCATCTACAGCTCGGAGAACAAGGGACATTTTGGGCTTGCGTTCCGGTCATACGCCCATTTTACCTCGCCCATCCGTCGCTACCCCGATCTGATGGTGCACCGCGCCATTCGCCACGCCCTCGTCGGCGGCTCCCCCCACGAGTTTGCCTACAACGATAGCGACATGGAACGCATCGGCGAACACTGCTCCACAACCGAGCGACGCGCCGACGAAGCGACCTGGGATGTCATCAATTGGCTGAAATGCGAATACATGCTAGACAAGGTCGGCGCAGAGTTCGACGGCGTGGTGAGTTCGGTCACGTCCTTTGGGCTATTCGTCGAACTCGGTGACGTTCACATCGATGGCCTCGTACACATCACGAGTCTTGCGAACGACTACTACCACTTCGATCCGGTTCATCACCGCCTGACGGGTGAACACACCAAGCGCATCTTCCGCATTGGCGACCCCATCCGCATCCAGGTTGCGGCAGTGAGCCTTGAGACCCGCAAGATAGACTTCCTACCCGCCGACGCAGCATTACGCGGTGAGAAGAAAAAACAAAAGGGGAAGCCGCACCGTTGAGGGCTGTGTTGTGGTAGTCGGCCCCAGGGTGCGCTATCTCTTACCATTCACCTATCGACCCGCTATTGGTAAAACGATCCCATGGTATCCGCTACCCTTTCCAACCAGTTCCAGATCGCGATTCCCAAGGCGGTTCGTGATGAGCTTGGCCTTCAGGCTGGCCAGAAGTTCTCTGTTATCCCAAAGGGATCCGTTATTGAGTTGGTGCCCCTACTCTCCCTAGGATGAGGCGCGTGGGTTACTCAAGGGCGCTGACCCGTCTGGCTACCGCGATCGGTAGATCAGATTCGCAATACGCATAGTCTTCGGCGTACCGTAACGGAAAGTCGGCTCCATTTCTCACAGACTGCGATCGGATGAAAATAACACGCCATCGCAGGATTATCCTAAAGCCATATAAGGGAGTACAAGCCACCCCACTCAAGGTAGATAATCAACGCCAGCCTGCTTTAACAGCGCCAGAAGGCGCTCCTTCTCGGCCCGTTCCTGATCCCTTTCGGCCAGCACCTGCTCCTTCTCGGCCAGCATCTGCTCGTATTCCCAGCGAATAGTATTCTGCTCGCGGATAAAGTTCTGGCGGGCCTGGTAGGCGTGGTAATCGCGTTCTTTCTCGGAGAACTTGCGTAGTGTGCTCATCGCTTGCCTCATCTCTGGGATATTCATCCAATCGGGTAACCTGTCATCGTCTAGTTGTCCGCCGTCACGGAAGAACCGCAGCCAGCGCTGCTGTTCAGTCTCGATACATCGCGCCGAGAACTTTTCTAGCTCCAAGAGCCAGATGCCACCGTGGTTGATCAGCACACCACCCCGTTCGTCACGCATCTTGTAGACGTGACGGTAATCACTATCCGCTGGGATCAGGTTCTCGCCGAACAACCAGATGGCGTAGGTAGGCTTCAATAACCGATAGTCATTCCCGCTCTGTAGTTGCTGGCTATAAACATCAGCCCAGTTGTAGAGGATGCGGGTGGGCAGGTGGCCGTAGCTCCGCAACTGGATCTCGACCTGGTAGATCCGATCGTGGGCATCACGCGCCTTGACATCGACAACGCTGAGCTTATCGTCCAGGAACTCCCGATCGTTGTACGGGTTCAGGATCTCGACGGTGGTAATCGGCGAACTAAGCTCACCGGCCAAGATGGCGTTCAGAAAGTGAATCAGAAGGTTGCGGTTTTCCTCTGAGCCGAGTAACGCCTTAAAAACACAGTCAATCTTCGGGTCGATACGGTGTTTCATCGCCTCCCCCTCGACTGCATCGCTTCACCTACCTGCGGCACAACAGATTCTGCTGACAACCTTGGCTGCTTCTGCACGGACACGCCCGGCAAAAAACAGCGGCACCCTTGCCATGATGAACAACCAAAGGATCACCCCTTCCCCATTCATGGGAAAGGGCTTTAATCCAAAGGCAGACAGAACCCCCTCACTCAAAAATCACACCCAAACGCACTGCGGAACCGCTCATGGATCTCCGCCAGGGTAATGCGGTGATTCTGGGGGCCTTGGCACTCCACCTTGATCGCCCCCATCAACGAGGCAATGCGCAAGGTCGTCTCCCAACCCAAGCCCTTCATCAGACCATAGAGCAGCCCACCACGAAAGGCATCCCCACAGCCAGTAGGATCGGCAACCGTTCGCACCGGAGCCGCCGGAACCTCGATCATTGTATCCTTAAGATACACACAACAACCCTGCGCGCCACGGGTGACAATCAGGCCATCGACACGTTCTGCTAACTCGGGGAGCGACCTTCCGGTACGCTCTTTTAATAGCTCCGCCTCGTAATCGTTAAAGGTCGCCCAGGTCGCGAGATCGAGAAAGGCAAGCAGATCCGCGCCATCGAACATCGGCATCCCCTGCCCGGGGTCGAACACAAAGGGAATCTTCGCGCTCGCCAATTGGCGCGCATGTTCGATCATCCCCTCGCGGCCATCCGGCGAGACAATCGCAATCTGTACCCCCGCGACCTCATCCGCCCGATTCTGGTGAGAAAAGGACATCGCCCCCGGATGAAACGCAGTAATCTGATTGTCGTCTTGATCGGTGGTGATAAACGCCTGGGCCGTGTAGGTCTTCGGCACCATCTTGATGTGACTGCGGTTCACGCCTACGCTGTCCATCCACGCGGCGTAGGGGGCAAAATCCTCACCCACCGTCGCCATCGGCAAGGCTACCCCGCCGAGTAGGTGCAGATTGTAGGCAATGTTGCCCGCACACCCCCCGAACTCACGCCGAAGGTCAGGCACCAGAAAGGAGACATTCAGCATGTGCACCTTGTCTGGCAAAATGTGATTCTTGAAACGATCGGGGAATACCATAACGGTATCGTAGGCAATAGAGCCACAGATAAGAGCGGACATAGCGAAGGACTGCCTCGGGGTCGTGGAGGGATAGGTTCAGTAAGCGTTATACAAAGACATCAGCGCACATTTTGCGCCTCAGGCTGCCAGCGCAGGTTTAAGTCCCGAGCGGCCTTTACATCATCTAGGCGGCGCACCGGCAAACGATGTGGGGCGCTGTTCAGGCGCTCGGGGTTGGTGCGCGCCTCTTCCAGGATGGCCGCCATCGCCGTGACAAAGGCATCCAGTTCTTCCTTGGCCTCGGTCTCGGTCGGTTCAATGAGCAGGCATTCAGGTATCAACAGCGGGAAATAGGTGGTGGGGGCATGGAACCCATAATCGAGCAGACGCTTGGCAAAATCCATCGCACTGGTGTGATACTCCGCAGCCTGGCGGCGTAGGGTCAGGGCCAGCTCGTGGCTTGCGCGGCGCTCGGGGAAGGCGGGCTCAAACCCAGCCGCAGCAAGTCGCGCCAGCAGATAATTGGCGTTGAGAGTCGCGTACTCAGCAACCCGCTCCATCCCTTCTCGCCCAAGCATACGGATATAGGCATAGGCCCGCAGCAGGATGCCCGCATTCCCCGCATGAGCCGACAACCGACCGATGGTATGCGGCCTCTCGTCCTCGGTAAGCCAGCGGTACTGGTCGCCGTCGTAGCCCACCATCGGCACCGGCAGGAACTCCGCCAACCGCTCACCTGCCGCAACCGGCCCGGCACCCGGCCCACCACCACCGTGCGGTGTTGAAAAGGTCTTGTGTAGGTTGATGTGCATCACATCAAAACCCATCTCGCCTGGCTTTACCTTACCGAGAATGGCGTTAAAGTTGGCCCCGTCGTAGAACAACAGACCGCCCACCCGATGCACGATGCTCGCAATCTCTTGGATGCGGCGCTCAAAAACCCCCACCGTGGAGGGATTGGTGAGCATGATACCCGCCGTCTTCTGACTTACGGCCTTCTCCAACATGGCAAGGTCAACATCGCCTTGTTTGTCGGTCGGGATCTCGCGCACCGTAAAACCACACATCGCCGCCGTGGCCGGATTGGTGCCGTGCGCCGCATCGGGAACCAGGATCTCGGTACGCGCCGTGTCGCCCCGCGCTCGGTGATAGGCGCGGATCATGGCAACACCGGCCAACTCGCCCTGTGCGCCCGCCATCGGCGTCAGCGACACCTCGCGCATCCCAGTAACCTCTTTTAAAAGGTGCTGGAGGTCGTACAGGCAACCCATAAACCCTTGCCCCAGGGAAGCGTGGCTGTCGGGGTGACGCGCCAAAAACCCGGGCAGCAAAGCCGCAGCATTCGCGCCGCGTGGGTTGTACTTCATGGTGCAAGAACCGAGCGGGTAAAATTGGGTGTCAATAGAAAAATTGCGCTGCGAAAGCCGCGTGTAATGACGCACCACCTGTAACTCAGAAAGTTCCGGCAGGGCTGGCCGCGTTTTACGCCGCAGTCCCGCAGGGATATCGTCGTTGGCTAACACCGAGGGGCCGTGAAGTGCACCAACCCGCCCTGGGCGGGAACTCTCAAACACTAACATGACGTAAACTCACTCATCGCTTAGGGCCACCACGCTATGCTCACACAACGGTCAGCAACCGCGCCAGGGCGTCATTTTTCTTGGGATCCTCATCCACAAAACGCAGTGTGATCCGCACAAAACGGTTCTCACTGCGCGACTCTATTACCTCAACAGCATTAACAACCGCGTTTAAGTCTTTCACATGGATGGGCGGAGATTCGAGGACTAACGCGAACACGGCCTGATCCATCACCGCCGGGCAGCCTACCTCTTGCGGAATGACCACCACTGCACCGATGAGATCGAGCCGCTGCACGAGACAACGCGCCGCCCGTCCACCAAAACGCAGTTGCGCCGTCACCCGCGCCAAGATGCTCCGCCCCCGTTCGGTTTTCACATCTCCTGCCGTACGATCCTGTTTCGGCGGAGACTCCTTAACCGTCGGCACCGCTTTAGCGTCCGGCGACTCCTTCGGTTCCCTCTTGTAGTTCGCCGTTAAGATAGCCACCGACTCGCTTTTAGATTCCGGCGACTCCTTCGGTTCCCTCTTGTAGTTCGCGGTCAAGATAGCCACGGCATCGGAGCCCGGCATATCGGATGAAGTGGCCGACTTGGAGGTCGGCGTCATACTCTTGCCTCGCCGCGACAAGGCCTCGTGCATCTTCGCAATCAGGCTATCGATGCTAAAGGGTTTCACCACGTAGCCATCAATACCCGCTTGCACCGCCGTGACTACATGACTCTTCTCGCCACGACTGGTCACCATGATAAAGGGGAGGTTCTGAAACCGATCGTCACTGCGCACCCACGACAGGAGTTCGTGCCCATCGACCTCGGGCATCTCCCAATCACATAAAATGATGTCAACCGGCTTACTCGCCAGGATGTCTTGGGCGTGACGGCCATTCACCGCCTCCAGCACAGCCACATGCGGGATGGTCGTCGTCAGCCCACGGCGCACGAATTCACGAATAAAATTGGCGTCATCGACCACAAGCACATTAAACTTGGCCATCTAAAGCACCCATTCTTCTGTGTGATTTTCTGTCTACATCAACACCACGTCGAACTGCTCTTGGGTATAGAAGGATTCTACCTGGAGTTTGATCGGTTTACCGACAAAAGCCATCAACTCCGCCAAACCGGTCGCCTCATCACCTTGGAGCAGATCCACCACCTCTTGGGACGCAAGGACGAGGAACTGCTCAGGGTCGAATTGACGCGCCTCGCGGACAATCTCCCGAAAGATCTCATACACCATGGTCTCAGCAGCCTTGACGAAACCTCGCCCATGACAGCTTGGGCACGGCTCACACAAGATGTGAGCAAGGCTCTCGCGGGTGCGCTTGCGGGTCATTTCCACGAGCCCCAGGGAGGATACATCACCCACATAGCTCTTGGCGTGATCGCGCTCCATCGCCTTTTCGAGAACACGCAACACCTGGCGTTTGTGATCTTCCTCGATCATATCGATAAAGTCGATAATGATGATGCCACCTAAATTACGCAACCGCAGTTGACGCGCAATCGTCACCGCCGCCTCTAGGTTGGTTTTGAAGATGGTTTCCTCTAAGTTGCGATACCCAACGAACGCACCGGTATTGACATCGATAGTGGTCAGCGCCTCCGTTTGATCGATGATCACGTATCCACCCGACTTGAGTTGCACCTTGCGCTCCAGCGCCTTTTGGATCTCGGTTTCCACCCCGTACAGATCAAAGAGCGGAAGTTCTCCGAGGTAGTGCTCAATACGTTCTGCTATCTCGGGTATCAACTGCTCGACAAAACGGCACACGCGCTGGTAGGTTTCCCGAGAGTCAACGAGCACCCTGCTCACCGTCTCTCCCACCAGGTCGCGCAAACAACGCACCGTCAACGGCAGGTCTTCGTAGAGGATGGCTGTCGCAGGTTCGGTGCGAGCGCGCTCACCGATCGAGTCCCACAGTCGATGCAAAAACTCGAGTTCGCGGTGCAGGGCCACATCACCCACCCCCTCGGCAGCCGTGCGGACGATAACGCCCCCTTTCCTACATTCCGCGCTGTGCACCAATTCTCGGAGACGAGTACGCTCAGCCTCGCTTTCTATCCGTTGCGATACACCAACGTACTCCACACTCGGAATGAGCACCAGATACCGTGAAGGAAGGGAGATGTTCGTGGTGAGCCTCGCCCCTTTGGTGCCGAGCGGGTCTTTCACCACCTGCACGAGCAGCTCTTGGCCCTCGCAACACAGGGCGGATATCCCGTCCTCCTGACGGGGCTCGGCAGTTGGCGCATTACCACCAGGGGATTGGATATCTGACGCATGGAGAAAGGCCGCCCGTTCCAGACCAATGTCCACAAAGGCGGCCTGCATCCCCGGTAGGACGCGAGAGACGCGCCCCTTGTAGATATTTCCGACAAGCCCCCGTTTACTCGCCCGTTCTACAAAAATCTCCTGAAGAACACCATTTTCTACCACGGCTACCCGGGTCTCTCGGGGGGTAACATTGATCAGAATCTCCTCACCACTCATTCCGGCTTCCTACATTGAGATAGGCTCACGCACGACCACGGCCTCGCCGTCTAACCGGACAAAGCGGAGTCACACCACACGCAGGGATTCTGACGGTTCTTGTTCCGCAAACCACCGTGTCGGCGAGATTCTGCGTCATATTGAACCGAAGCCAACGCGACCAGCCGAGCCCAAAACCGTGCCGAATTACACACCAGCACAACCTCAACACTCACGGCGCGACCAAGAATATCATGGTTTCCGCTGGCGGTGGGAAGTCGCGCACTACACAGACAGGGGGCGTGGGTACATCTCTCGCATAGTGCGGCAGATATCGCCGACATGCAGCACACCAGGGCAGCCAGCGTGGCACCGCCCGTAACAAGCAGCGCACTGCGCAAACAAAAGGGCTGATGATCTGCGCCGTCTATCAGCCTCGTTCCATAACAATGGCCTGCACCCATGCCGTATTCTTCTCGCGCTCCAGGATCTCAGGGCGGGCACGCAACAGCACAGCAGTCATGTAGTACAGCGTAAAGGCGAGCGCCATCACCAGTAATGGCCAGAGGATACTCGGATGAATCGCGGGTTTGCCCATGCGCAGGATAGAGGAAGGCTGGTGTAAGGTATTCCACCACTCCACCGAAAAATGAATAATGGGGATATTAACCACCCCGACGAGGGCCAACACGGCTCCTGCCCGCGCCCCGGACTGCCGGTCTGGTATAGCCGACTGTAAGGCAATGAAACCCAGATACAAGAAGAGCAAGATAAGTTCCGAGGTAAGACGCGCATCCCACACCCACCAGGTACCCCACATGGGTTTCCCCCAAAGGGATCCGCTGACCAACGCCAAGAAGGTGAACCACGCACCCAACGGTGCCGAACTGGCCGCCATCACCTCGGCAAGCCGGAGCCTCCACACCAGTCCAACCGCCGCCGCCACGGCCATCACCACATAGATAAACAGGGACAGCCACGCAGCAGGAACGTGGATATACATAATCCTCATGCTTTCCCCCTGATACCTATCGGGGGGGGCTATCACCAAACCCCAGAAAAGCCCAACCGAGAGAACAATGGCAGTAGCTAAACCCAACCAAGGTATCCACCGCCCTGCCGCCGCATAGAAGCAGGGGGGAGAAGCAAGCTTGTGGAACCAACGTCGTAGGGAAACCCATAACATAGCGACTGTACTCAACGTGACACACCCCGCAGGTATTGTACCCAATTCGGGCCGATACTGGTGGGCAGCGCAAGCGCAGAGACCAGTCGCCACTGGTCGAGACCGCCACCCTTCATCTAGGGTAGGACTCAAGCCGCAGTGCTTTTACGAAAAGAAAAGAGACAGCACCTCGCTCAACCCAGGGTGCGCCATCGAAACCATCGACGTGAGAGGATAAGAGCCGGGAAACAGCTACCCTGCAGACCAGGGCACAGCGAGAAACGAGACAACATCGCAATATCTAAGACACACTGCAGGGGAACGTTGGGCAACCTCGACAAGTGGCTATCTCACTGTAGCCTTTCGGACATCAACACCTGCCTGGCCTTTCCAACGCTCCCCACGCCCAACCTCAGACATCTTTTCGCGTCGACTCGTACTGAACCATCGTTAGGACGGGATTACCATTGTATCCAATGAATCACCACGTTCAAGCGCACTCAGTAACCAACCTGGCTTACGCCCCTTCCCAGTCCAAGTCTGCGTATGATCAGCGGGGTTACGATACTTTGGCGGGGACTTGCTTGCACTCTTGCGCCCTTCACCCTTTGCAGCACGCTTTGCGCGGCTAACCTGCAACTCATCTACAGTGAGCTTATGTACGCTCATCAACTCACGAACCTTCTTCATCACCTCGCGACGTTCCTCGCGTTCTTTCTTGTGGCTATCCTTTTCTTTCTGGATCTCCTTGGCCTTGAGTTCGCGGGCCAGACGTTTGCTTAACTCTTGTAATTCATCAACAGACAAGTTGTTCAGTTCGATACCCATGGTTGCTGCTTCCTCGTGAAGGGTGTTTGGTGGTTAGATGTAACCAGTGTTTTTATTCTAATCGACTTCTAGGATAATATGCAATATCGTGAATCGTGAATCGCATCTCTCCCGATTGTATCAAACCGAACGGAAGATAGCATCGTTTGGCACCCCCAGGTAGGACGTAATACCATGCCCAAAAAACCATGATCCATTTCCTCGCATCCCGCCTCGCCAGCGCTCTCATTGTCCTCTTTGGCGTTTCCTGCGTAGTCTTTCTGTTCATCCACATGGTTCCTGGGGATCCAGTGGAAGTGATGCTTGGAGAATCAGCGGGTTCGAGTGAGCGGGAAGCGCTGCGTACAAGTTTAGGATTGGATCAACCATTGGTTAGCCAATTCCGGCACTATTTTACCGCAATCAGCCATGGCGACCTTGGCACCTCGCTGCATTCCCAACGTCCAGTTGTTGAATTACTTGTTTTACGATTCCCAGCAACCGCCGAACTCGCTGCAGCGGCATTGTGCATAGCGCTGGTATTGGCACTACCATTGGGAGTAACGGCGGCCTTACATCGGGGTTCAGGCTGGGATCGTGGAACAATGGCGCTAGCACTGCTCGGAATGTCAGTACCGAGCTTCTGGCTCGGGCCTTTACTGGCCCTGTTTTTTGCTGTGGGATTAGGGTTACTACCAGTCAGTGGACGGGAAGGACTCACCTCAATTATCCTGCCAGCACTAACGCTCGGGATTGGGATGGCGGCCATTCTAGCCCGAATGTTGCGCGCAAGCCTACTCGAAATACTTTCTCTGGATTATATACGCACCGCTTATGCCAAAGGACTCCCCACTACCAGAGTAATCTGGCTACACGCACTGCCGAACGCAGCTCTGCCGGTTATCACGCTGCTCGGCCTACAACTTGGCGGTCTATTAAGCGGGGCGGTAATCACCGAAACAATCTTCTCTTGGCCAGGGATAGGAAGCTTGATGGTAGAAGCGATTAATCGCCGCGACTACCCGGTGGTGCAGGGTTGTGTACTCCTTATCAGTCTCACCTATGTAGGCGTCAACACGCTCACTGATCTGGCGTGTGCCGCATTGGATCCACGAATACGCCTCGGAGCCAACCAGTGAAGGGAACCGCCCTCGCCAGCATCGTGCTCTGCCTGTGGACGCTGCTCGCATTGACAGCGCCTTGGTTACCACTTGATCCAGCACGGATAGACCTCACCCACATCCTAGCCCCACCCGCATTACACAACTGGCTCGGTTGGGACGACCTCGGTCGACCGGTGTGGGAAAGACTCATCATGGGGGCACACGTTTCGTTTCTGGTCGCGGTGGGAGTAGTCGCTTTATCGTCCACATTAGGAGTCATTTTCGGTGCCACCACCGCCTATTTAGGTGGATGGTGGGATCGTCTGGCGGTACGCATTATCGATGTCTTCCTGGCCTTTCCCGGCATCTTGCTCACCATCACCTTGGCAGGCCTATTGGGGCCAGGCATCGGCAATGTCATCATCGCGCTCGGAACGGTGGGATGGGTAAGTTACGCACGCATCACACGCGCCCAGGTACTGTCTATTAAGCATCGCGATCACGTACGCGCAGCCCAATCATTGGGGGTACACGAGATGCGGATCATCTTCCGACACCTGCTGCCACTCATCCTCTCCCCCCTCATCATAGAGACCACCGCCGGCATTGCGAGCGTCATCACCGTAGAGGCAGGGTTATCCTTTTTGGGGCTAGGCGTGCAACCCCCAGCCGCTTCTTGGGGTAGCATGATCCGAGACGGGACGCGCTACCTCCTGGTCGCACCCCATCTGGTAATTGCCCCAGGGATTGCCCTAGCGACCGTTGTCCTGGCAGTGAATCTACTGGGAGACGCCCTACGCGATCATCTGGATGTGCAGAAGAATAGAACGCAGACGAGCCCAATCACCCGCAAGCATCGCTAGGAGCAATAGCAACACAGCCCGCAATCTCAGAGGATCTTCGCAAAAGAGGCAAAGGATGGACGCGGGCTGCGCGGAAAAAGCTTGCTGTCATCACCGTACCCGAGGTTCACCAAAAAGTTTGACCTAATATCGGTACCAGCGAAGAATTCTTTATCCACCCCGACGTTATCAAAACCAGACATCGGCCCGGTATCCAGCCCAAGTGAGCGCGCCGCAAGGATAAGATAGGCCCCTTGCAAGGTTCCGTTGCGCATTGCCGTGGTATTGATGAGATCAGTATTGCCGACAAACCACGCCTTTGCATCTGCGTGGGGGAAAAACTCGGGCAAATGTTCGTAGAAGGAATAATCAGTGCCAACGATTACGGTTACCGGCGCACTCAGCGTCTTGTCCAGGTTGCCTGGTGCCAGAAACGGTTTCAGACGCGCCTTGGCGGCAGCGCCCTTCACGAACACGAAACGCCCGGGCTGTGAGTTGGCAGAGGTCGGCCCCATCACGGTCAGTTCGTAGAGCTGCTTTAGCTGCCCGTCACTCACTGGCTTGTCTAACCAGCCATTGTGGGTACGTGCTTCTAAGAAAAGTTGTTCTAATACGGAATCACTAACGACGGTACGCATGTCCATCCCCCATGGAATTACACCCCAACCCGACGGGTTGCCCACGGCATTATGACGTTGTGGCTCAGAAAACAACAGGGCGCGATGGCATTCCCGCTTTACCCGGCAGACAAACGGCCCTTTACCAGCCCCCCCAATTTCCCCATATCCGCCCTACCGAGGACATCCGTCCGTAAAACCGCCATCACCTTCCCCATATCCTTGACGGAACAAGCCCCAGTTTGTTGTATGGCAGCCTCGATGAGGGTCGCCAACTCCTCTTCTGTTAGCGGTTGGGGCAGGTAACCCTGGATTAACTGGATCTCGTAGCGCTCCTGCTCGGCCAGATCCTCGCGTCCACCGCTTTGGTACTGAGCGACGGAATCAGCACGCTGCTTTAGCATCTTCTCAAGGATACCCAGCAAAGCAACATCATCGACGACCACCCGCTCGTCCACCTCGCGCTGCTTGACCGCTGCCATAATCAAACGCAACGTCCCCAATCGGCGTTTGTCCTGGGCACGCATCGCGACCTTGACATCATCGCTGATACGCTCCTTCAGGCTGGTAGAAGTACCGCTCATGGAAACCCCCAGTTAGACCACGGGACAGAGCACCGCAACATCGAACAGCCAGCGCCATCCGCGCCCATACCCTCGCGCACGACGACCGACATCGACACAGCAATGCTCGACACGGAAAGAGGAGACTACCGAGAACTCAGTAGAGGCGCTGGCGACGGGTTACATCACGCATGGACTTCTTGATCTGACGCTTCACGGCGGCGGCGGCCTTGCGCTTACGGATCGAGGTAGGCTTTTCGTAGAACTCGCGACGACGCAACTCAGACAGGACACCAGCTTTTTCGCAGGAACGCTTGAAACGGCGCAAAGCAACCTCAAAGGGTTCATTCTCTTTCACATTGACGGCAGGCATGCAATTCCTCAGCTATACGATAAAGTGTGGGTAAAATAACACAACGCACATCCCCTGGAGCGGCGGTACCCGCCCGATTTTACCAAGACCCGACATTCTAATAGTATTTGGCGTATCGTGCCAGTCTAAATTCTACAGGAGAGCACATTGGTTGACGATCTGTGTGTGTTGGGCATTGAGACCTCTTGCGACGAGACCGGCGTTGCCCTCTACCACGGTAGGCAGGGGCTTCTTGCAGAGGCACTGCACAGCCAGGTAGAGCTACACGCTGCCTACGGCGGGGTCGTGCCCGAGATTGCCTCACGCGACCATGTAAGGCGCGTCCTGCCCCTCGTCCAGCAGGTGATGGCGCAGGCTGGCGTCACGGCCAGAGACATCCATGGGGTGGCCTACACGGCGGGCCCGGGGCTCATCGGGGCGCTACTGGTTGGTGCCGCGATAGGGCGCAGCCTCGCCTTCGGCTGGAACGTCCCGGCGGTCGCCGTGCATCACATGGAGGGCCATCTCCTCGCGCCACTACTCGAGCAAGACCCGCCCTCGTTCCCCCTGTTGGCGCTACTTGTCTCTGGGGGGCACACCCTGCTCATCGACGTAGCGGGGGTGGGGCGCTACCGGATCCTCGGAGAATCCCTAGACGACGCGGTTGGCGAGGCCTTCGACAAGACCGCGAAACTCCTAGGCCTCGGCTATCCAGGCGGCCCGGCGCTCGCTGCCCTGGCCGAGCAAGGCTCCCCCACTCGGTTTACCTTTCCTCGCCCGATGACCGATCGACCTGGGCTTGATTTTAGTTTTAGCGGCCTAAAAACCTGCGCCATTACCACCCTCCAGCGAGCAGAAAACAGCCCACAAACACGCGCCGACATCGCCTACTCCTTTCAGGAGGCGGTCGTGGATACCCTAGCCATCAAGTGTCGGCGTGCGTTGCGCGAAACCGGTCGGCGCTGCCTCATCGTTGCGGGCGGCGTCGGCGCGAATCGCGCCCTACGCGAACGCTTACAAGAGGTGGCCGCACAAGAAGGCTGCCGCGTCCATTACCCGCGACCCGCATTCTGCACCGACAACGGTGCCATGATCGCACTCGTCGGCTGGCTGCGTCTCCGTGCGGGTATCCACGAACCACTCAGCATCAAGGCCACGGCACGCTGGCCAGTAGACAGCTTGTCCGCCTGTGACGAGTATTGCAGCACAGCCCAAGCGCGTTAGGACGACAAACCTGCCGCACCCGCTCCGCTGCCTTCTGCTTGCCCAGGCTCCTCGGCGTGATAGCGCGCCCGCCGATAGACAATGGCCGCCGGAAAGCGGCAGGTAAAGCGACTACCCCGCCCAAGTTCGCTGTATACCTCAAGCTCAGCTCGGTGGCGGGTGATGATGCGTTTGACGATAGAAAGCCCAAGTCCGGTGCCACCACGCGCCCGCGAACGCGCCTTATCCACCCGATAGAAGCGCTCGGTGAGGCGTGGCAAATGGCGATCGGGGATACCTTCGCCATCGTCAGCAACCGTAAGCACAGCGCCATTCTCCACAACTTGTCCAGAGGACTCATCCCCCACGAACCGCCAAACCACGCTAACCCGACTACCCGCCGGCGTGTGTTGTACCGCATTGAAGATCAAATTAGAGAAAGCACTCCGCAACTCTTCGGCGCTACCCCGTAACCACAGCTCTGGATTTACCTCTAGGGTAAAGACATGACCACCCTCCCCAGAGAGCATCCGCGCATCCTGGATAATCCCGACGAGCATCTCTGGCACTGGCACCGGCTCAAGCCCCGGCCCAGGATCGCCAGGCACCTCTAGCTCTAAACGCGAGAGCATCAACAGATCGTTGACGATACGCTCCATGCGCGACGCCTGCTGGCTCATCAACTCAATCGAACGCGACCAGTCAGGACAATCCAGCGCGGCATCATCCCCCATGGTCTCGAGAAATCCGCGCAACACCGTGATCGGAGTGCGTAATTCATGGGAGACATTCGCCACAAAATCGCGCCGCACACTATCGAGCAAATGGCTCCGGGTTACATCCCGGGCTATCAACAAGCGCTGGTGTTTCTTACCAATCGGGTTGATCTGACAAGACAGAAGACGAGATTCGTCAACCGGCGCGGGGATCTCGATGGGCTGGCTGTAGTCGCCAGCCTCTAGATATTGGGTAAGCGCCGGATGACGCACCAGATGTGTGAAATAATGCCCTGCCACCCGTCCGGCCCCCAACCCTAACAGGTGGCGCGCCGCCGGATTACACCACTCAATCTCGCCAAACCGCCCGAGGATCAGCGCTGCGTCGGGCAATGCGGCGGCGGCCTCTTGGAAACGCCGCAGGAAGCGACTCATCTTGCGCTTGCGTTTGCGGGCACGAACGCGCAGGGCAATGAGATACCCCAACAGATCGTCCCACACCCCATGCAGGACGGGCGGCTCAGCGTGCATCCCATCCGCGAGCCAACGCAACAATCGAACCATGCTGCGCAGATGCCAGCCGATATAGGCGAAAAGCCCCACCAGCAAGGACAGCACGAGATGACCAGAGAGCAGCCCAACAACCACAACCACCAACAAGGCAGCTACTGTCCCACTCACATCATGGCGCCAAGAAAATCTCAAGGTTAGTCCCGCACTGACAAACGATAACCCGTGCCGCGCACCGTCTGAATGAGCTGATCGCAACCAACCGGTTCTAGCGCCTTGCGCAAACGCCGGATATGCACATCCACCGTCCGCTCCTCCACGTAGACATTGCTACCCCAGACCAGATCCAATAACTGACAACGGGAATAAACCCGCTCTGGGTGGGTCATAAAAAAATGGAGCAACCGGAACTCAGTCGGCCCGGTCTCTACCGTCACGCCCTCGGCGGTAATCCGATGACTGCTCGGGTCAAGCCGCAGCCCACGCGCCTCTACCAGGTTGTCCGTGGCCATCGGGGCAACACGGCGTAACACGGCCTTGATACGCGCCACCAGCTCCCGTGGCGAAAACGGCTTGGTCACGTAGTCGTCTGACCCCGCCTCGAGTCCACGCACCCGATCCTCTTCTTCACCACGCGCGGTGAGCATGATGATCGGCAATTCACGGGTGCTGCGATCCTGCTTGATGCGGCGGGCAAGTTCAATGCCCGACATACCCGGCAACATCCAGTCCAACAGCACCAGATCAGGCGGCTGCTCGACGAGATACGCAGACGCCCGCTCGGCATCTGCGGCCTCTAGGCACTCATAGCCCGCCCGCCGTAGCGCAAGCCCGATCATCTCTCGAATGGGAAGTTCATCATCAACAACAAGAATTCTGCCCAGCATAAGCGCTCCATGATACGTTGCGAAACCAGGCTAGCGCGGATATGTTACAGATTCATGAAAAACGATGATTGTCTATCACACCCCCTTTGGCGATTTTCTCCGTAACGGACAAGGAATGCTAGCCCAAGCACACCAAGAACCAACGGCAAAGGTGGACACCGTGCAACTTTACGCCATAATGCGTATCTCGTAGCGTCCGTTTTTCATCCGTTCCCCCATAAGCACATGCTGTACGGGGCACGCCCCTCACCACACACCCAGTAGCATCACTTCGCCCATGTTGATCTATCCAGCCATCGATCCCGTTGCCGTCCGACTCGGCCCACTCAGCATCCATTGGTATGGCCTAATGTACATCGTTGGGTTTGGATGCGCCTGGTGGTTAGGACGCAAACACGCCACTCGCTCCGGCATCCAACTCACCCACGAGCAAGTCGCCGATGTGATCTTTTGGGGTGCCATCGGCGCAATCCTTGGCGGGCGTCTTGGGTATATCCTTTTCTACGATCTGCCCATCTATCTTGCTGACCCCATCTCTATGATCCAGGTGTGGCGCGGAGGCATGTCGTTCCATGGCGGGCTTTTGGGAGTTTTACTGGCGATATGGTTCTACCAGCATCGCCACCAGATCGGCTTCTTCCGCCTCACCGACTTCATTGCACCCCTCGTACCCATTGGGCTTGGGGCGGGACGCATCGGCAATTTTATCAATGGGGAACTGTTCGGCAGACCAACCGACCTCCCTTGGGCCATGGCCTTTCCCCACGGCGGCCCCCTACCCCGCCACCCCTCCCAACTCTACGAGGCCACCCTAGAGGGCTTGGTCTTGTTCGCGATCCTCTGGTTCTATTCACGGAAACCCCGCCCGGTCATGGCTGTTTCTGGCATGTTCCTCGCGTGGTATGGGATATTTCGCTTTTCCGTTGAACTGGTGCGCGAACCCGATCCACAGCTTGGCTACCTCGCCTGGAACTGGCTCACCATGGGCCAAGTCCTCTCGTTACCCATGGCCCTTGTCGGCATAGGCATGTTGTGGTGGGCGTACCATCGCCTCCCGCAGTCTGCTAGCGCAAGTACACCTTAAGGTGTCCTGATCTCGGGTATTCCTGATCTCTAGTATTACGGCATTGATTAACTCGGTGGCTTATGACACAAACATTTGTTGATGCACTGAAATGTCGCGTGCTGCTCTGTGACGGTGGCACAGGCACCCTCATCCAGGCGCGGACATGGGACTTGGATCGCGATTTCTTGGGGCTTGAGAACTGCTCTGAGGTGTTGGTGCTCACTCGACCAGATTTCATCGAAGAGGTGCATCGCGCCTACCTAGAGGCCGGAGCCGATTGCGTTGAGACCAACACCTTCGGGGCGAATCGCGTCGTGCTTGCCGAATTCGGTCTTGAGCAGCGGAGTTATGAGATCAATCATCGCGCCGCCTCGATTGCTCGCACCCTCGCGGATCAATTCTCTACCTCCACACGCCCGCGCTTTGTGCTGGGTTCGATAGGCCCGGGCACCAAACTGCCAAGCCTTGGCCACATCGACTACGACACCCTAGAAACCTCCTATGCCGAACAAGCGCGGGGACTGCTGGATGGCGGCGTCGATGCGCTACTCATGGAAACCCACCAAGACCTGCTAACCCTCAAGGCAGCCATCAATGGCTGTCGCGAGGCGCGGCGACTAACGGGGCGAGAGGATGTCGCCCTCCTCGCCCAAGTCACCGTCGAGACCACCGGCACCCTGCTGGTTGGCTCCGACCTTAGTGCTGCGATCATCACCCTCGCCGCCATGGGGGTAGATGGCATTGGCCTCAACTGTGCAACCGGCCCCGCCGAAATGGCCGAACACGTCAAGACCCTCGGCGAGACCTGGCCCGGCTTCATCTCGGTGATGCCCAATGCTGGCCTACCCCTACTCGTCGATGGCCAGACCGAGTACCCACTCGGCCCCGCCGAACTCGCCTATTGGCAGAGCCGTTTTGTCGAAGAAGACGGCGTCAACCTCATCGGCGGTTGCTGCGGCACAACCCCGGCACACATTGCGGCCCTGCGCGCAATGCTGGATGGTCGCGCTGATGGTGCGCCCAAAACACGCACCGTGAGCTTGACCCCATCGGTTGCGTCTCTGTACACGGCAGTGCCGCTACGCCAAGAGAACGCCATTTTTGCCATCGGTGAGCGCTCCAACGCTAACGGCTCAAAAAAGTTCCGCGAGCTGCTGAACCTTGAGGATTGGGACGCATTAACCGCCCTTGGTCGTGACCAGGTCAAGGAGGGCTCCCACGCCCTGGATGTGTGCGTGGCCTACGTGGGCCGCCCCGAGATTGCCGACATGCAGCAGGTCATCACCCGCTACCGCAGCCAGGTTACGGTGCCGCTCATGATCGATTCCACCGAGATCGGGGTGCTCGAAAGTGCGCTTAAGCTCATCGGCGGCAAACCCATCATCAATTCCATCAACTTCGAGGATGGCGAAGAAAAGGCGGCGCACGTCCTACAACTGGCTCGGCGCTTCGGCGCTGCCGTGGTGGCGCTCACCATCGACGAACAAGGGATGGCAAAGGAGACCGAACACAAACTCGCCATTGCGCGTCGTCTCTATGATTTCGCTGTCAACCGCCACGGCCTGCCCGCGAGCGATCTCCTCTTTGACCCGCTAACCTTTACCATCTGTACCGGTGTCGAGGAAGACCGCCGCCATGCGCTCAGCACACTCGACGCGATTGCCGCCATCCGCGCAGAGATGCCGGATTGTCAGATCATGCTTGGCCTCTCCAACGTCTCTTTTGGCCTGAAACCCGCAGCCCGCGCCGTGCTGAATTCCGTCTTTCTGCACCACGCCACGGTGCGCGGGATGACCTCCGCGATTATCCATGTCTCCAAGATCGAACCGCTCCACCGTATCGATCCTGTGCAGCGCGAGGCAGCCGAGGCGCTGATCTTCGACAAGCGCACAGGCGGCGCTGACCCACTGTTACACTTCATTGGACTGTTCAAAGAGGTTGGCGCAAAAGAGGTGCGGCGCTCGACCTCGACCAAGATCGAAGAGGTGCTAAAACAGCGCATCGTCGATGGCAATCGTAAAGGATTGGATCAGGATCTCTCCCGCGCCCTCGAGAAATATTCGCCGCTGGAGATAATCAATACCCTGCTCCTCGACGGGATGCGTGTCGTCGGAGAACTCTTTGGATCGGGTCAGATGCAATTGCCCTTTGTACTGCAATCCGCCGAAACCATGAAGGCCGCCGTGGCCTTTCTCGATAAGTTTATGGAAAAGGCCGCAGGCACGACAAAAGGCACCTTAATCATCGCAACCGTCAAAGGCGATGTCCATGACATTGGCAAAAACCTAGTGGACATTATCCTTACCAACAATGGCTACCGGGTCATCAATCTTGGCATTAAACAACCGCTCCATACCATCCTTGAGGCCTACAACGAACACCGCGCCGACGCCATCGGCATGTCGGGCCTGCTCGTTAAATCTACCGTGATCATGAAGGAAAACTTAAGCGAAATGGCCCGCCTTGGTCTCGATGTGCCGGTATTATTGGGAGGAGCCGCCTTAACCCGTCGCTATGTCGAGCAAGATTGTCGTGCAGCCTATGCACGCGCCGACGCAGTTCACTACGCAAAGGACGCCTTTGCCGGTCTGCACCTCATGGATTCGATTATGGCCGCGAAGACCGTACAATAAGCCGAAAGCATGTTCGGTCGGACACCAAAGGCAGGGCCACGCCTCAAGCTCGATCGCTTGGTATACGATGCCCTCTACCTGTCCGATCTACACTTCATACCCGAAGCGGCGAAATACGGTCAGAATAACCAGCGTGCGCTCACCACGCTGCTTCAGTCCCTTAAAGAACAGGGCTTTAGATTTGACAAACTGTTCATCGTTGGCGATGGGCTAGAGAACTGGTTTGTCTCCTCCGAAACGGAATTCTTAAACAACCCGGGCGCTTATAATAATCTGTTCAAGGCGCTTGAGGGCGTATCAAGAAAGCGGTTCTATATCATCGGCAACCACTGTACCCGATCGTTGACCATGCGCCTACCCAGGGTCATTCGCTCGTATCTCCGGAAAAGAGGCTGGCGGGTGCTGCACGAGTACATGGATGATAAGGTGCTCGTCCTTCATGGGCATCAGGCACAATATGGCCGCGTCCAGTGGGCTCTCCTGATCCAAATGGCCTATTTGATGTACGCTCTACTTCGTCTCATCCCGGGTGGGCTTAAACTCTACGAGAGGTTCGTCCTGTCGGTTATTGATTACGACAAGACCGCATCCGAGAAATCGCACATCCACTACCAGATGCAACTGCTGAGTAAAATCAATCGCGGTGGTCGGTGGTTGGTCGCCGGGCACACCCACCGCCCCATCCACTTCAAGAAACTAAAGATTGTGAATACCGGCGACTGGTCAATCAATAAAACCTTCGCGACCCAACGCGGCGTTGATTTTAGGCTGTGGGAATACGACGAGCGCACAGGGGTGCGATTGATTCCGCCGATTTGATGGCGCTATTATAACGAAGGGATACCAACAACAAACAGTTGGCTATCAAATAGTGTTGATAAATGATTGAACCCATTGTGCTTGGTATGCGAATCTGTCAGTCTCATCATCAGGGATCGTGCGTACTCTGGATTCCCCGGCACACTCTAGTCGACTGCACACACACCCTAGACATCCCACCAACTACTGATTACTAGGGGCATAAATGACAACCTTGCACACCGTAAGCAACACACCAGTACCTATCCTTGAGAAAGTAGATAGCGAGGAGGAGGACTTCAACAGTTCACCAGCGCACTACGAAATAGTGACGTATCCTGCTGACTACACATTGGAAGGATTAGTTCACAAATACCAACGTAACCAAATCAAGATCCCCGGCTTTCAGAGAAAGTTTGTATGGAAAATCCAGCAAGCAAGTAAACTGATCGAGTCATTCTTACTCGGGTTGCCAGTACCAGCAATATTTGTATACACCAATCCGGATGATAATACCCTTGACGTGATTGATGGACAACAACGACTACTAAGTATCGTATACTACTTTGAGGGGTATTTTGGCCCTTCGGAGAACGAGAAACGAACTGTCTTTTCGTTAAGAGGGCTACACGAAGACAGCCCATATAAGGATAAGACTTACGCGGAAATTAAGGTAGCAGATCCATCAGCCTGGAATCGTCTCAATGATGCTGTCTTACGCGCTTTCGTGGTCAAACAGCTTAATCCAGCAAACCACACTAGCGTTTACCACGTATTTGAACGCCTTAATACAGGCGGAACGCACCTTACAGGCCAGGAGATACGCAATTGCGTTTACTCAGGATCCTTCAATGATTTATTGCAGGAGCTAAATAAAAACAACAACTGGAGAAAAATATTTGGCTCTGACAAAGCAGACGTTCGCCAACGGGATATTGAGTTAATATTGAGATTCTTTGCTCTTTCCAACAACAGCAACACATATAAGAAACCAATGAAAGACTTCCTATCCGAGTTTATGTCTGACCAGAGAAGAATATCGAAAGAGAAACTAGAATCTTATAAAAAGACCTTTAGAGCAGTCACAAAAGACATCATCGACCATCTTGGCCCGAAACCGTTTCATATCCGTTCAGGCCTGAATGCAGCAGTTTTTGATTCTGTCATGGTTGCCTTCGCACACAACCATGACAGCGGAATACCAGAAAACATAAAATTACGGTATCAAACCCTTACGGAGCAAACAGATTTCCTCAAATGCATCAGCAACTCTACCACAGATGACACCATTGTGGCAGAGAGACTTTCTCTCGCCAACAAATATTTATTTGACGCGAGGTAACACATGCCCACCCGCAGAATTGAGCATTCCATTTCTTGCTGTGGACAGTATATTCGTTCTTCCGACAATGGAGATCCAAATATATCAGAGATTCATTCACATCTAGTGTCATCAGTTGTGCTCACGATAACTTCTGAATATGAGGAACTTATTGAAAAGATATTTACTGATCGAGCAAATAGGTGCGGCGACACATATGTAACGAATTACGTAAAGAGACAACTGCATGATAAATTCAAAAGCCCTGATTTAGGAAAGATACATAATACCTTGCTGTATCTTAGCGAGGACTACCGTGAAACATTCATGTCCGCCACAAACGACAATGAGTTCAGCGCAGCGTGGAACAACATAATGAAGGCGCGACACGCGGTCGTTCATAAGCAGGGAACATGCAATCTTACCTTCGATGAGTTAAAGAATTCCTACCAGAAAACGAAGAAAGTACTTACTGAATTAGTCAAGGTGTTAGGTCTTGCGGAAACCATAGAAATATACCTAGACACCGTACCACCACGTTAAATAATGTTTGTTCCGTAACAATTCAATTCACACAGCGTCCTGGAGAAATCGGATCGTAGCTTAGCCCATGACCTCAGCAAAGATTTCTCCCGATAACTCCGCCACAATCCGCTTTGACCCCACCATCCTGCTCAAGGAAATGCCGAATCAGCCCGGCGTCTATCGGATGCTGGATGCAGCGGGTACGGTGCTCTATGTCGGCAAGGCGCGTAACCTGAAACGCCGGGTAGCGAGCTATTTTCGTGCTAATGTAGATTCTATCAAGACCCGCGCACTGGTCGAGCGCATTACCAACGTCGAGGTCACTGTCACCCGCAACGAAATCGAGGCGCTGGTCTTAGAAAATCAACTCATCAAGTCCCATCAGCCGCGCTACAATCTGCTGCTGCGTGACGACAAGGGTTATCTCTATATCTGCCTATCAACCCAACAGGAATTCCCCCGCATCGCCTTCCATCGTGGCGCAAAACGGACAAAGGAGCGCTGCTTTGGGCCCTACTCCAGCGGTTCCGCCGTCCGCGACACCATCGCCACCCTCCAGCGATTGTTCCGGTTACGCCCTTGCGAGGACAGCGTTTTCGCGCATCGTAGCCGCCCGTGCCTACAACACCAGATTGGCCGCTGTACCGCACCCTGCGTCGGCCTGATAGACCAAGCGAGCTACGCCCGCGATATTCGCGACACCTTGTTATTCCTAGAGGGAAAGGATTCGCAGGTTACCGAAGAGTTGGTAGGGCGCATGGAAGAGGCCTCGCGACGCCTCGAATTTGAACAAGCGGCCATCTATCGCGACCGTATCGCCCACCTCCGCCAGATCCAGAACCAACGACTCAGCGACGGGAAAGGCGCAGACGTCGATGTCGTTGCCTGCGTGGTGCGCTCGGGTGTTGCCTGCGTCGTGGTATTTTGTCTGCGCGGTGGGTATCACCGAGGACACAAAAGCCATTTTCCGCGCATCCCAACCGAATTAGAACCCGCCAAGATCCTCGCCGCATTTCTGCCACAATACTACCTAAACCGTGCGGATCTCCCGCAAGAGATCTGGCTGAGTCACCCGATAAACGGCGCGGAGACCTTGGCGCAACTCCTCTCTGCCAATAAGGGCCAGCGCGTCACCATCGTAGCGCGGCCCGGGCATACCAGGGCGCAAGCGCTCGCGATGGCCACCACCAACGCCGAACACGCGCTCTCGCTCCACCTGGCCACTCGCTCTACCCTTGAGGTGCGCTTCCGCGCCCTAGAAGAGGCCCTGACCCTGCCCACGCCCCCCACCCGACTAGAGTGCTTCGATGTGAGCCATACCCAGGGCGAGGCCACTACCGTGTCTTGCGTGGTATTCGGCCGGAAGGGGCCACTAAAAACGGACTACCGCCGCTTTAACATTGAGGGGATCGTCGCCGGAGACGACTATGCCGCCCTGTATAACGCCCTCACCAGACGTTACCAACGCATCGAACGAAACGAAGTCGTGCGCCCCCAGGTACTCTTTATCGATGGCGGCAAGGGCCAACTCGCCCAGGCCGAACGGGTATTGACCGAGCTTGGCATCGACGGGATAACGCTCGTCGGCGTTGCCAAAGACGCCAATCGCACCCCCGGGCGAGAGACCCTCTTCGTCTCCGGTCGGCAAGACGCCATCCAGCTACCCGCCAACTCTCCGGCGATGCACCTTGTCCAACAGATCCGCGACGAGGCCCACCGCTTCGCGATCACCGGCCACCGTAAGCGCCGCGCCAAGACCAGAACCAGCTCAGTACTCGAGGGCATTCCCGCCATTGGCCCGGTACGCAGAAAAAAGATCCTTAACCATTTCGGCGGGTTACAAGAGGTGCTCGGCGCTGGCATTGACGATCTAGCACGCACGCCCGGCATCAGCCAGGCACTCGCCGAGCAGATCTACAATGCCCTCCACGCCAAGTAGACGCCGCACACCTATCGCACCACCCACCCGACTACCGCACCCCAGCATTACCATCACCTTTCAGCATTTCAACACACCGTCATAACATCTACTACCCACAACGGGATAGCATCCAGACCACCACGATGGGGTATTATCCTTCCCATAAGGCCAGACATCCGAACGGCCACGATAGACCAGCCATGCTGGTGGTGTGATATGTCAACCGACCCTGCCCGCTTCGACAAAGTATTGGCCGAGCCGCCTACGAAAGGCTACCGGGGTCTGTTGCCTCTGCGTGAACCGCAGAAACAACCCACTCCCGAGACAGACCAAGCGCTGCCGCTGGCACCCTCAACCTACCGACAGCGCATTGAGGCGTTATTGACGGTGCGCGCCCGTACGTCGGTACAGTCGATCCTAGACGCCTGCGCCGACCCTCACGTCTGTGTCAACAACGAGGGCTGGTTCACCCTGGTAAATGCGGCTGCGTGTCGCCTACTGCGCTGTCAGACCGAGGAACTCATCGGACAGAACGCACGCGAGATCCTAAACTACTCGCACCCAGACGGCACACCCTATTCCGCCGCAGAGTGCCCCATAACCGCCGCTTTACACAGTGGCCGACAAAGCCAGATTGACCGCGTCACTTTCTGGCGTACCGATGGATATCCCCTCTCGGTAACATGCACCACCCGCCCCATCGTGGAGGGAGGCCGGGTAGTTGGCGCTGTGGTGGGCTTCCGCGATATATCCGATCGCCTCGCCACAGAAGCGTCTCAGGCCAAGGATCTCACCGAGGCCCAGCTACTCGCAAAGGCGCACAGCGAATCGCTGGCCTACGTAAGCCACGAGATCCGCACCTCACTCAATGCGGTTCTTGGACTCGCCAGCTTCGGCGCAGAGACAACCGCAGAGGCAACCACCCGAGAGACCTTCGCACACATCATGGATGCGGGTCAGGTCCTACTCGATATCCTCAACAACGTCCTCGATCTTGCCAAGATCGAGGTCGGCAAGCTCTCTATTAGTCGCGTGAGCTTCAACCCCGCCTGGTTGGTCGAGAGGGCAGCAGAGCTTATCTCGGCGCAGGTTAGCGCAAAGGGGCTCACCCTCCGCGCAGAAAAAGATCAACATCTACCCACCACCTACCTTGGTGATGACTCACGTCTGCTCCAGGTATTGAGTAACCTACTGAACAATGCCGTAAAGTTCACATCTAACGGCACCATAACGCTGTGGGCCGGATGGGAAAATGGCCTGGTACTGCGGGTGAGCGATACTGGTATTGGGATCGCGGAAACACAAATAGCACGGTTGTTCCTGCCCTTTGAACAGGCAAGCGACCTCACCCAGCGCTACTTCGGCGGCAGCGGGCTTGGTCTCACCATCACCAAAAAATTGGTCGACATGATGGGTGGGGAGATACGAGTACAGAGCAGTCTCGGACAGGGCAGCACCTTCGAGATCCGCCTGCCACCCACCCCAGTACTGACAACGAGATAACAAAAACCATCCACCACACAACGGTGAATAATGAATAGGCAGTGGCAAGAATTTTTGGCAAGGGAAGGTGCGGTGATCCAAAACGGCATCGTGACGGATTTCGGCAACCCCGCCGAGGAGCGTAACACCGTCGGGCGCGACAACGTCATCGCCTCTCTCTCTCATGAGGGACTGATTGGGGTAACCGGCCCCGACGCCGCGAAATTTCTGCAGGGGCAACTGACCTGCAACCTAAACGAGGTAGCACCAAACGCGAGTCGCCTCGGCGCTTGGTGTAGCGCCAAGGGGCGGGTGCGCATCACGTTTCGACTATTTCAGTGGGACGGTGGGTTTTACCTGGCGCTGCCTCTGGAATGCCTGGACTATGCCATTACCCAATTACAGAAATACATCCTTCGCTCTAAGGTTTCGCTCCGCGACGCAAGTGATGAGCGCCTGCGCCTAGGGTGTGCTGGGCCCTCCATCGAGGAAGGACTGCGCGAGATCTTCAAGGCCCTGCCCCAAGCGCCCGACCAGGTTGTACAAGAAGGGGCAACCACGATCATCCGGCTCAGCGATAGCGCTAGTCCCTGCTTTGAAGTCGTGGGGACAATTGACACCCTGTCAGCGGTATGGAACACCCTCCGCGCCCGCGCCACCGCCGTTGGCAGAGAGGCGTGGACTGCGTTACACATCCTCGCAGGTGTACCGGTTATCACGCCACCACTCACAGAGGCGTTCGTTCCCCACATGCTGAACCTTCCCGAGATAGGCGCGGTCAGCTTCCAGAAGGGTTGTTATACCGGCCAAGAGATCGTCGCAAGAACCCAGTACCTCGGAAAAAGCAAACGACACCTCCACCTCGCCTGGATCCCCGCAGGCGAGCCGCCCAAGGCAGGCGACGCCCTCTGGATAGCAGCAGAAACAGAACACCCCGGACAGATAGTCAACAGCGCCCCCGCTCCGGAAGGCGGGTTCCTGGTCTTGGCAGTCGTGGCAAGCGCTGATGTCAAAAAAGGCGGGGTTCGCCTACGAGACCAAGCAGGTGCCGAGCTAGCCTTCCGCGCCCTGCCCTACCCAATCGCATCAGAGTAATCCCCCCTCTGCGACAGCCCCAAGCCGCTACCTCAATAGCGGTCGTGTTCGCGTTTTTCCATGCTGATCTCGGCGTTCAACCGACCAAGCGCACGGTGGATCCGCCCCTGCTCCTCGTAGTCGAGAGGGCCATCCTCCCTCATGCGCACAAACGTCTCTTCAATCCCACGCAACTCCTCCCGAAACCGATGGGCGTCGCGGTGCGATAACCTCCCCTGTTCGACGCCCCGCTCGATCCTCTCTTGGGCCTCATGAATGCGGGCACGAATCCCGCTGTGCCAACCGCCCCCTTCGCCATGCGGCGCACCACCATAGCCATATCGTTCGTCACGATCGGCATTGGCGACCGTCGTCCCCAACACCATCCCTGCGCAGACCAGCGCCAATAGCACCTTCTTCATGACACAGCCCCCAAGACCCATCGCGACGATACGACTCGGGCCATTGCCAGTGCAACCGCAAAACGAGAGGAGAGGCAGAAGAAAGTGGACAACCGTTCACTCCCTTCTGACGAGACAGGCTACGCCGCCTTTTTCACCCACTTACCAAAATCGCCCGTATTACGCGCCTTACCATCACCGTAACCCGCATCGTAGGCGTCGTTCACGCGCTGCTCCTCGCGCGTGGGATGCAACCAATAGCCATTCTGCCAACCCAGGAGGTACTCAGGATCCACCCCCATCTTCTCCATGGTGGTGCACGCTTCGTGGTAACCCATTACTTTGTCAGTCATTATGTTCCCCGTTACAGGCTCATCGCCGGATTTTGAGTGAGACCCTAGTATATTATTAGGCCATCGTGAATTTGCAATACTTGACACAACAAACTTTTTCGCCTTCTTCTACCTATCATCTTTCTGAGACGCCCGCTACGACACAACCACATTGTACTCCTTCCTGCCCAGGCAGAAGGATCTGTGAGATCTTGGTATGCCCTAAATGGATGAGACGATCATGGAACGGGCCAAGGTCGGTGCGAGAACCAATGCAGATCACCGAAGCCACCGGCAACTCCTGCAGCAGGATCCGCATCATTGCCGCTTCCTCGGTCGAGTCAAGGGCGTTGGTGGCCTCTTGGATGAAGATCCAACGAGGTTTATGCAGCAAGATCCGCGCAAACCCCAGCCGCCATAACTCACTGCGGGTCAGCAATTGATCCCACGGGGCGCTATCATCAAAGCGTTGCGCCAACGGCCCCAAACCAACCCGCTCTAGTGCAGCAGCCAAGGCCACGTCGTCAATGCTGCGCGAGGGAGTAGGGTAGCTCACCACCGCACGCAAACTTCCCTTTGGTACATACGGTTTCCGCGGCAAGAAGAAGATCTTCTCATGCACGGGCAGCTCCACACGTCCAATGCCCCAAGGCCACTGCCGCCCCACGACCTTGAAGACCTTTTCCACCGCCTCGTCATCACCAGAGATCAACACCCGCTCCCCCTGTTGGATCTCCTCATTCAGATTGGCCAAGACCGCCCGCCCATCCGGCATGGCAATGCACACATGGCGAAAGGCCAACACCGGACGATCTGATTCAGCGACCACAATCTTGCTGCTCGGGTCAGCCTTGTATTGGCGGAGATTCTCAAGCGCATCATGGAGCCCCAACACCCGCTCCCCATAACCACGCCACTCCGCAACCTTGGTGGAATTGTCAACCGGCCAAGAAAGCGCCTGGATCATCTGCTGGAACGCCTGCGCCGTTTGCATAAGAGAACCAAGCGACAGCGCCCCGCTAATATAGCGAGGTGCTGCCACCAAGAGCGGAACAGCGGTAGAAATCACGGAATAACCAGAGAGGAACATCAACATCTTGGTCAGCGCCCAACTCTGCGCCCTCCATACGATCCCCACGCCACGAAACAGACTCCTGAAGCGCCGCCGTTCATTCGGCTCGCCATGTAGCAAGGCAATCGTCTCGGAATTCTCACGGGCGCGTCCGAGTTCAAAGCGAAACTTGGCCTCCGTCGCCTGCCTGCGGGTAGCCGCAACGACCAACGGACGCGAAAACCACAATGCCAAAGACGAAAACACAACCGAGTACAGCAGCGCGATGAAAACAAGATGTCCGTACACCGTGAACGAGACACCAGCAACAGTGACCGCTACCTCACCAGAAAGCGACCAGAGGATCTGGGTAAAACCAATCAAGAGCAGCGTCGAATAAAACAACGAATGCGCAAGTTCGATCGCAACCTCAGTAACATTCCGAATGTCCTCGGCGATGCGTCCATCCGGGTTGTCGTGCTCCCCGGGGAGGTAGTTCACCTGCTGTTGATGGCCATCGGACAACCAATCCCCCAACATCCGATCGGTGAGCCAAGTCCTCCACCCTATCTGAAGCTCACGCTTGAACCACATGTGCGCGGAGGTGATGGCCACATTGGCCCCCATGATGGCAAAGAGCACCTCCACCTCGGCAATAAAATTCGTCCAGGAGCGTTTCTCCAGGGCATTAAAGAAATCAGCATTCCATTGATTGATCCATATCGGCATGAACACCTGGGAGACAGTGAGCGCCACCAACGCCGCAAGCCTAGCATGAATCTTCAGTTTTTCTTTACGAGTTTCCCCCGAGACCCAGTAGGGGCCCGCCAAACGGGCAAACCGTCGGATGAAGATCAACAACGATCGCGCCTCTCCGAAGACGCTAGACGAAGCGCTTACTTCGGGCATGGGCGGAAGCTCAGGGGTAGGGGCTGATGCAGCACCAGGGGTGGTCATAGGCATTCTGTGGCGAACACAAGAAGTACGGTGGGCACTGCGCCGTGTCCAATACTACCCATTGTGTGGCCGTTCAGCAATCACACCGGTAGAGAGGACGGCGCACAATTCTCTGGGGAGAGCCGCCTGCAAGCGTGTCGCTACGGGTTGCTCATGGGGCGGCAGCAGAGCCAGGGGATACACCGCTTGCCCCAACCAACGACTGAGATCAGCGGCATTGTCCATCTCGGGCACCGGACTTGCCCCGCAACGGTTGAGCACCACCGCCGCCATCCGCAAACCGCGAGCGGTAATGGCCTCTGCGGTGAGCATGGCATGGTTCAAGCAACCCAAACGATCGGGCACAACCAGCAGTATCGGCAGCCCGAGGGCAACCGCAAGCTCCGCATTACGCACCCCAGACGCGAGTGGACTGAAGAACCCCCCCGCACCCTCGACCAACAGGACATCGTTATCCCCAACCCCCGCCCTACAAGCCACCGTGAGCGCGTCAAGACTTAGCTGTAACCCCACCGCCTGCGCAGCCCGCTCGGGAGAGAGAGGAAGCGCCAATGGCCACGGACAGATCTGCGGCAGCCGCTCGAGATTACCCGCCGCCCGCTGCAGCACAAGCGCATCGGCAGGCAAGAGGCCCGTCGGACTACACGCGCAACCCGACTCCACCGGCTTCCGTACCCGCACCACCCGGCCCATGCCCCTAAAATACTGAGCGAGCGCCGCCCCTACCACAGTCTTGCCAACCCCAGTGTCCGTAGCCGCGATAAAGAGACCTTTAAACAAATGGTTACCCCCTCATCGGGCCGACAACAGCATCTGTATTCCAAGCGCGCACAGAAACACCGCGAAGAACCGAGTCAGCAAGGTCGTCGGCAACCGATGGGTAAGTTTTGCGCCGAAAGGGGCGGTCAACATACTGGCCATAGTCACTCCAATCAGTGCCGGCCAGTAGACATAGCCAGTGCTAAGGGGCGGCAACGCAGCCACCGCCCAGCCTGCGACAACAAAACCAATGCTGCCCGAAAGCGCAATCGGTACGCCACAGGCGGCAGAGGTCGCCACAGCATTACGGATAGAGACATTACACCACGCGAGGAAGGGTACCGTCAGGATCCCCCCCCCAATGCCAACAGTCCCCGAGACAAAGCCAATCAGCGCCCCAACCCCAGTCATACCGGTCTGCCCAGGCAACCGATGTTGAGAACTCGGACGCAGCCCCATTCCAATCTTGACGGCTACCACAAGCTCAAACAAACCGAAGATGATCTTAAGCGCCGCTGTCGGCAATCGATGCACCAGCTCAGCACCCATCCCCGCACCCACCACTATCCCCGGGGTGAGCAACCACACCACGCGCCACAAAACGGCACCATGACGGTGATGCACCACGACCGAAGACACGCCAGTCACCACAATAGTGGCCAAGGACGTACCAATGGCCAGGTGGACAACCACCACCTGGTCGATCCCTTGGGCTTGGAACAGAAACGCCAATACTGGCACAATCACCAGACCTCCGCCCACCCCGAGGAGACCGGCCAACACCCCGGCAAATGCCCCGAGCACAGCGTAGGCAAACATCACCTCGGTCGTCATAGACAGACGCACCAGGGCGCACAGCGCGTTGCCGCGAGGAACAGAACCGATGACACAGCACCGAGGAGGCAGTTCATATCTTTTCTCTAGAGTAACTGTAAACTATACGCTACGTTAATCACCCTTGGCCATTTAGACAAGCGCGTTCCATCCCGACCGGGTTCGGGGTCACGCCGGAGTGTGTAAGAATGTCTGACCTTCAGAAATCCCAAATAGAAACCGCACTAGCGGGCTATATCGACCCCTATCTCGGTAAGGATTTAGTATCCGCCAAGGCGATTCGGGAGATAACGATCACCGGCGACGCGGTAAAGCTCGCGGTGGTGCTTGGTTTTCCCGCCCTTGGTTACCACGCAACCCTCACAGAACACCTCACCCGCTGCGTCAAAACCATCGCGGGCGTTGCAACCGTAGACGTGGAGATTGTCACCAGCATCGTGGCGCACCGCGTTCAGAAGGGCGTCAATGCCATCAAGGGGGTCAAGAACATCATTGCCGTTGCCTCCGGTAAAGGCGGCGTCGGAAAATCGACCACAGCCGTCAATCTAGCGCTCGCCCTTGCCGCAGAAGGCGCAACTGTGGGCATCCTGGACGCAGACATCTACGGCCCAAGCCAGCCGCGTATGCTAGGCACCAAGACCCGCCCAGAGTCACAGGATGGCAAAACCCTAGAACCCGTAATGAGCTATAACCTCCAGTCGATGTCCATTGGCTATCTTATCGACGAGGAAACCCCCATGATCTGGCGCGGCCCGATGGTGACCCAAGCCCTAGAGCAGCTCCTCAAGGACACCAACTGGCACGACCTGGACTATCTCGTGGTGGATCTACCCCCGGGCACTGGCGACACCCAACTCACCCTTGCCCAAAAGGTTCCGGTATCCGGCGCTATCATCGTCACAACCCCGCAAGACATCGCCCTACTCGATGCCCGCAAGGGGCTCAAGATGTTCGAGAAGGTGGAGGTGCCGGTGCTCGGTATCGTCGAGAACATGAGCACATACCTCTGCAGCCAGTGTGGCCATGAGGAGCACATCTTCGGCGAGGGGGGTGGTAAGCGCATGTCGGAGCAACACGGCGTAGATTTTATGGGGGCGCTACCCTTGGACATCCGCATCCGTGAAGACGCTGACAGCGGCCATCCCACCATGGCGTCACAGCCCGATGGCCGCATCGCCGAGATCTACCGCGACATTGCTCGCCGCGCTGCCGCCAAGCTTTCCCTACAAGCGAAGAGCTATGCGGCCAAGTTCCCGAGTATCGTTATCCAAAACACCTAAACGACCGCCATAGACCCTATCCAGCCTACACAAGCCATGCTCTACAAGACAGACGATTTGCGCATAAAATCGATCCAGGAGGTGATCCCTCCTGCCGTGCTTCACAAGGAATACCCGGTCTCCGAGAGGGCATCAGAGGTTGTCTACGGGACTCGTAGCGCCATCCATGCCGTATTGCAAGAAACCGATGACCGAATGGTGGTAATCACCGGGCCATGCTCGATTCACGACCCCGTTGCGGCACGAGATTATGCGAACCGACTCAAGGAATACGTTGAGTCGCTACGCCAAGATCTCATCATCGTGATGCGCGTCTATTTTGAGAAACCACGTACTACGGTAGGCTGGAAGGGACTCATCAATGACCCCTACCTGGACGGCAGTTTCCGCATTAACGATGGTCTGCGCCTCGCCCGTCGGCTCCTTTGCGACTTAGCAGAGCTTGGGGTGCCCGCTGCCACGGAGTACCTAGACCTCATCAGCCCCCAATACGTCGCTGATCTGATTAGTTGGGGGGCCATCGGCGCACGCACGACAGAAAGCCAGGCGCATCGCGAACTGGCCTCAGGACTGTCCTGTCCGGTGGGCTTTAAGAATGGCACGAACGGCGACCTGCAGATTGCCATTGATGCGATCTGCTCAGCGACCCGGGCCCACTCCTTTATGTCCCTCACCAAAGAAGGACACTCGGCCATCTTCGCCACAGCCGGCAATAACGACTGCCACCTCATCTTGCGTGGCGGAAAACTCCCCAATTACGACGACGCCAGTATTCAACAGGCCGCCGAGGGATTACGCAAGGCGCAGTTACCGGTTCGGATTATGGTCGATTGCAGCCACGCCAATAGCGCCAAACAACCCGCTCGTCAGCGGGATGTATGCAGGGACGTAGCCCGTCAGGTGGCACACGGCAATCGCGGCATCTTCGGCGTGATGCTAGAGAGCCATCTGGTGGAGGGCCGCCAGAATCAACACCCCGATCAACCCCTGGTGTACGGCCAGAGTATTACCGATGCCTGCCTCGCGTGGCACGACACAACCGAATTGCTAGAAGAACTTGCCGCTGCGGTACGCGCCCGTCGCACGAAGATCAAGCCAAATGCCCAATAGCCACCAACGTAAACCAACTCCCCCAACGGGGTAGGAGCCATCACGAACGCATCCCACCCGTGGAGACATACCCGTGCGGTTTTTAATAGCGATAATGGTCTCGTTCTGGCTCGCGGCCTGTGCCTCGGATATTGGCAACGGCACAGACAACACAGAGCCCCAAACCAATGCGGTCTGCACCACCAACACGACCTGGTTTGATTTTGATAAGAGCGTACACTTTCTTGGAACCGCACTGGTGGGTGGGGCCATCGCCGCCTATAGCAGCAACTTCTTGGTTGGCGTTGGCGCAGGCATTGCGGTTGGTGCCGCACGGGAGATATGGAAAGTCTACTACGGTGGGCAATGCGAATTATCGAGTATTACCCTCGATATTGTCGGAACCCTCGTCGGTGCATCCCTCGGAGCGCACTAGTCTTGCGCGGTGGCATCTTCCGCCATTACCAAGATGAGCCTCCCAATCCGCTTGACGACGATCAGGCGGGAAGAAGCGTTCAATCGGCGAGCCAGCAACAACGGTTCTGCGATTCACGCCACTTCGCCCAAACAATAATTTCACTTGTCAGCGGCATGTTCTTCCACAAGACCTCACCATGCCCAATCGGGGAAATAGCAATGATCGACACTAGGTCGATCGTCTCGTTGATGAGATACCGACAACGCATAGTGCGTCAATCGGAACCAGACATCTATCCAAGAGCACCCAAAAGGCCCACATGACCAACCACCCGAAGGTAGACCACTGCGTTGAGGCCCTGTGCAGACACGGTTGCCGTG
This sequence comes from uncultured Thiotrichales bacterium, assembly GCA_903881315.1. Taxonomy (GTDB): domain Bacteria; phylum Pseudomonadota; class Gammaproteobacteria; order CAIRSR01; family CAIRSR01; genus CAIRSR01. The sequence goes on from CAIRSR010000219.1 coordinate 46,567, forward strand.
CGGTACGGGGCTACATTGCCGCGTTACAGACGGGGCAGGAACTACCAGAAGCCTCCCGCCTAGATGCCCAGGAACGCATCCTGCTACAACAAGAGCTTCAGGCAATTATGGCGGTATACGAGGGTGCCAATTCGTCATGCCCGTTGTGAATCAGCGCACAACCTCAATAGCCAACCTACACCACAACCAACAGATCATCGGGCCGATAGAAGAATTCCAGCGTACCCTCCCCCGGACGAGGAATGCTCGGGAACGACACGCTGAGCAAAGCCCCCTTACGAAACCTCACCGCAGCGCCTACCGTAGTCCCAAGGAACAACCCGGCCAACAACCCCAGATCTGGCGCGTGACCCACCAACATCACCACCTCACTCGGGGAAGACGTGGCCAGCAATTCCAGCACAGCCTCGGGAGAATAACCAACACCTAGGGCGTTGCTATGCACCAATACCCTCTCGCAGCCCAATGCAACAGCGGTAATCTCGGCGGTTTGACGCGCCCGCACACGGGGACTGGTGATGATCCGATCGGGGCGCACTCCCATCGCGTAGAATGCCTTGGCAACCTTGCGCTGCCGCTTAATCCCTATATCCGTGAGCGGACGCTTATCATCATCAGGATAGACCAGTGGATCCGGTTTTTCCGCTTGGGCATGACGTAGTAACAGTAGATTCATAGTATTCTGCGCCTTTACTGTTTATGCTATTGTTTAGGTATTGGTTTCGTTTACCCTATAAGACGTTGCCTTTCCCAAAAACCATTCCACAGCATCATAACGCACAGCACATCCACGCTCTTCCTACCGTGTAGGCAGCCCCTCCCGAACCGACATGCGATTGATTCTATCATGACGGATAAACCTCTAGCGCTCGTCGTCGATGACGAGCCGGACATCCTTGAGCTGCTGGAAATCACCCTAGAACGCATGGGCATAGAGACCTGCACCGCCACCAACCTGAGTACAGCCAAGGCAACCCTTGGGCGCCGTGCAGTAGACCTCTGCATTACCGATCTCCGTCTGCCGGATGGTGATGGTACAGAGCTGGTAGAACATATCCAGCGACTCTATCCAACTATCCCGGTGGCGGTCATCACCGCCCACGGCAATATGGAAACTGCGATACGTGCTCTCAAGGGCGGTGCCTTCGATTTCGTTTCCAAACCCCTTGACCTCCAGATCTTGCGCAATCTGGTGACCACCGCACTACAGACCTCAAAGCGCCCCGTCGGAGAACAACCGCGAACCCGCTACCTACTACTGGGCGACTCCAGCGCCATGCGGATAGTGCGCGCCATGATTACCAAGGTTGCACGCAGCCAAGCCCCGGTACATATCAGCGGGGAGTCTGGCACTGGCAAAGAACTGGTGGCGCGTCGCATCCACGAACAGGGGCCTCGCAATGAGCACCCGTTTGTGCCCGTCAATTGCGGCGCGATCCCCGCCGAACTCATGGAAAGCGAGTTATTCGGTCATCGCAAAGGTGCCTTCAGCGGCGCTGTCACCGAACACGCAGGGTTATTCCAAGCCGCTGCCGGCGGGACGCTCTTCTTAGACGAGATAGCCGATCTCCCGCTCGCCATGCAGGTCAAACTGTTGCGCGCCATCCAAGAGAAGGCGATCCGTCCGGTCGGCGCATCCCGCGAGATACCAGTGGATGTGCGCATTCTTTCCGCAACCCACAAGGATCTCGCCGCGCTGGTGCAAACCGGCAGCTTCCGCAAAGATCTCTACTATCGGGTCAATGTCATCGAACTAAACGTCCCACCCCTGCGCGAACGGCGTGAAGACATCCCCATGCTGGTAGAGCATTGCCTCGATCGATGTGCCGCAATGTCAGGACTCACTGTACCACGGATCTCCAACGCCGCACTCAATACCCTATTACATTACTCTTTCCAAGGGAATGTGCGTGAACTTGAGAATATCCTAGAGCGTGCGCTAACCCTGTGCGAAGGGGACAGTATCAAACCAAGTGATCTCTTGTTGCCAGAAACAACAGACACACCACGCGCGTCCCTCCCCACCGAGAACACCACGCCAATCACAGCAGCACCAGCCGCAACCGAGGGTTCGCTCGACCCACTCCTCGACACCATCGAACGAGAGACCATCCTGAAGGCGCTGGAACAAACCCGCTGGAATCGCACTGCCGCAGCAAAGTCACTCGGCATCAGTTTTCGCGCCCTGCGCTACCGCCTAAAGAAGCTCGGCTTAGAATAATCCACAATCCGTTCTCCCAATACGACAGGAAATTGACCGCATCCATTCCAATCTCCTCTAACTTCCCATAGAATGGACGACCTTCACCGTTCTTTTCGCTTAGATAAGGGTTCAAGATTAGAGATGGTTACTATCCGTTTTTCTCGTACTGGAATGCTCAAACGCCCGTTTTATCATATCGTTGTCACCGACAGCCGGAACCGTCGTGATGGCCGCTACATTGAGCGCGTAGGGTTTTTCAACCCCATCGCGGTCGGTGCAGACGTGCCTGTCTCGGTAAAGCTCGACCGTGTGGACTACTGGCTATCTAAGGGAGCACAGACCTCAGCAGCCGTCTATAACCTGCTGAAGGACTACCGCAAACTGCAAGCTGGTAGTATGGCTGCCTGATCTTGCCCCCCAAGCATGGGTAACGAGGGTGAGCAGCATGTCGTGGTAGGGCGCGTTGTCGGCGTCTTTGGGGTACGTGGCTGGGTCAAGGTGCAATCCTATACCCAACCCCGAGAGAATCTCCTGAACTACCAACCCTGGCTGCTGGTCAGCCCCGGTTTCGCCCATGAGCGGGCGTTGTTGGCCAGTCGGTTTAGCAATAAGGGGCTCTTGGCGTTGCTCGCTGGTTGCAGCGACCCCACAACGGCGCTTCCTTTGGTCGGTTGCGAAATCGCTGTGCCGCGTGGGGTATTTCCCGCCCCCGAGGCAGGCGAGTACTACTGGACTGACTTAGTAGGGCTGCAGGTCGTCACCTTGCAGGGCGTGGCACTCGGGCAGGTGGTGAATCTTCTGGAAACTGGGGCCAATGACGTACTGGTCGTCCAGGGTGAGCGGGAGCGGCTCATCCCCTACCTCCCAGAACAGGTGGTGCATGAAGTCGATCTGGCTGGTGGGCGTCTCGTGGTAGATTGGGATCCGGAGTTTTAATGCTGTGCATCTCAGTGTCGTCACTCTCTTCCCCGAGATGTTTGATGCCTTACACTACGGTATCACCGGGCGGGCGTTGCGCACAGAGGCATTGTCTCTTGACCTCTGGAACCCACGCGACTACACCTCCGACCGCCACCGTACGGTAGACGACCGTCCCTACGGCGGCGGCCCAGGCATGGTCATGAAGATACAACCCCTTGCGGACGCCGTATGCGCTGCACGGGTAGCGATGGGCGGCACGGCTCCGGTGGTATATCTCTCACCCCAGGGGCGACCACTAACCCAAGCCCTATTGGCTGGACTCGCCGCGCAACCGACGCTTATCTTGATCGCGGGTCGCTACGAGGGCGTGGACGAGCGTTTTATTGAGGCAGAGGTAGATTGGGAATTGTCGATCGGTGACTATGTGCTGAGTGGCGGTGAACTGGCGGCAATGGTGGTGATCGATGGCCTAACACGCCTCCTCCCAGGCGTCTTAGGTCACCCAGCGTCGGCGGCGCAAGACTCTTTTGTGCATGGTCTACTCGATCATCCCCACTACACTCGCCCAGAGGTATACGCCGGGCAACCGGTACCGAGCATCCTGCTGTCGGGCGACCATGAGGCGATCCGACGCTGGCGTCTTAGCCGTGCGCTGTACCGAACTCGCGAGCGCCGCCCGGATCTGTGGGCCGAGCTTGAGTTGAGTAACGAACAACGAGCCTTATTAGAAAACACTTAAATTCCTATACCCATTGTGATGGAGCTTCAAATGAGTACTCTTCTACAACAAGTCGAAGCCGAGCAGATGACGCGCCCTATCCCTGATTTTCGCCCGGGCGATACGGTGGTCGTCCAAACCCGCGTCAAGGAAGGTGAACGCGAGCGTTTGCAGGCCTTCGAGGGCGTGGTCATTGCCCGCCGCAATCGCGGCCTTGGCTCTTCCTTCATCGTGCGCAAGATGTCTCACGGCGAGGGCGTAGAGCGCACCTTCCAGACCTACAGCCCCACCACCGCCGAGATCCTCATCAAGCGCCGTGGTGCGGTGCGTCGCGCCAAGCTCTATTATCTGCGCGAGCGGAGTGGTAAGTCGGCCCGTATCAAGGAAAAGCTGTAAGAAGACGCCCGCCCGTTCCTCCCTTGCGATCACAAGACGATGGCGAGGACGGGCGCGACCGAGACCAGGGCTATGCCCGTCACTAACCTGACGTTGGTGGTTCCGGAACTGCTGCGCGAGACTTCTGTCCGCCTTCCCGCCCTAGAGCGCCTCCTGGCTCGCTCGGATCCACTCCCCTGCGCCGTCGCGGAGGGGGGTGTCGTCCCCCTGCTCTTCCAGATCTTTGGGATTGCATCGGATCCGCTGCCGATCGCGGCGGTTACTCGTGCCTTTGATAGCCAAGACCCGACACCGGGCTGGTGGCTGCGCGCCGACCCGGTTCATCTACAGATCAACCAGTCCACGGTGCGGCTGTTCGACCAGCGGGTACTCCGCCTCGCAGCCAACGAGGCCGAGCGCCTCGCGGCAGAGGTCTCGGCAACAGACCATCCTCCGCCCTCTTCACAACAAGATTTTCGTTTGGAAGCGCTTCACCCCACGCGCTGGTACCTGCCACTCGCAACACCCGCCCACATCCAAACGTCGCGTTTGGCCACAGTGCATGGCCAGGACATCCGCCACTATCTACCCGAAGGCAAAGACGGCAAGGCCTGGCAGCGGTGGTTGAATCACTGCCAGATCCTCCTGCACAACAGCCCCGTCAACGCGGAACGCGAGGCCCGAGGTGAAGCGCCGATAAACAGCGTGTGGCTCTGGGGCGAGGGGGAGACCCCGAACGTCATCAAGGGCACATTCAGCCACGTCTGGAGCGATGAACCCCTAGCGCTAGGACTGGCCCTCCTCGCGAAGACCCCCTACGACGCACAGCCCGAGAACGCAGAGGATTGGCTTTATCAAACCAGCCGTCGTTCGACCGGAAAAGACCTGGTCGTATTACAAGATCTGCTGGATCTGTCCGAGGCCGCACCGTCCATCAACCCCGCCGAGGATTGGCAAAGCGCACTGAACCGCCTTGAGCAAACGTGGTTCGCCCCCTTGCTCGCCGCCCTGCAAACGGAAACACTGGCGAGCCTGACCCTGTATCCCTGCCCTGCCCCACCACGCACCATCACCGGGACACAGCTCCGGCGGCGCTGGTGGCGTCGTGGTCGAGCATTGGGGGGTTATGTGGTAAAGGTTGCCCTATAGAATCCGATCTTCCGCCAGCTTTTTTAGGAACCAGAATCGTTCCGCGTCGTATCTCATGACACTATGAAGATCAATATTCTTCTGACTCAGCCACTCAAGTACATCCTTTCTCGCAGCATTCTTTCTTCCCTGATCCTTCGCTAGAAGGAGGGTTCCAATCTTCCGAATAGTCTCAACACAAAAAGATGGAACAAGACCGCCGCCGATCCGCAAAATATTGTCCTCTAAGGCTCCTAAATAAACCGCGCAATCTGTTATTGGTAGTGGCATATCCTCATCTGTGAAACGCAACAAGACGGTCATGTACCAGCTGGTCAATAAACTTCTCTCGATAGAGAGAACCACGTTTTCACGTTCCTCGCTTGTCCTGAGAATATCGATCGCTTCAACAAGCTTACCCTGGATGCTTCCAAGCGACGGAATCGAATCTGGAATCCTGGCTTTTAGCATCGTACGATGTAGATGGTAAGTAATGAAAAGCGCCAAACGCTCCGCATTAAAACGACACGGCGCTGCTTTCAGTGGTGCATAGTTGGCGCGATCCCGCTCATAGGCAGCCTCAGCCTGATCCAAAAGTTTCACAATGGCCGACAGGTCAGTCACACTACGAGCACTATGGCGCAATGCCACCGCCCGCAGGAAGGCCGCTTCTCTCCCGGAAACACGCTCCGGCTTATCTCGCTCTGCAATGGCAAGGGCCCGACTAGCAAGGATTGCAGATACCCGCCATCTGTTGTCAGCTGCGAAAAAGAAACCCAACCCCAGAAAGAACGCATACCCTGAACTATCTTCCTTGTTCAACTGCCTCAATGCCTCATCCCATTGCGCAGCGGTCAGACCTCCCGCTTTAAATCCCCTAAGCACCTGCTCTATAAAGTTACTCGTTGCGCTGAGACGGTCAAATACCAGCATTGGTGGAGTACGCGAGGGAATATCGTCGGTTGACGATGCCCTGTTCAATCTGGCGCTGAGCAGACTATAACCACCCTCTGCAGCCACGCTGAAACAATCTTCCCAAGTCTCACGTATGCGTGTATCTATTGCTTCCTTTAACTGCTCAATCACTTTTACATATTCCTCAACGACACCGCGCTCTCTGGCTGTTGTTAGCTGAATTGCAATAGACGATTGCTGGCGATCTAACACAAGGTTCCTGGTGTAGCTCGACCATGCTTGTGTAAGTTTCGCTTTTATATGTGGCCGACTATGTATTAGCGGCGCGACCCACTCTTCTAATTCTCGTTCGGATTTATTCAATAGTTTATCTAACGAACCTCCAAAGTCATCTGTCCCTGGATTTAGTTCCCCCAACCAAGTATCGAGCCACTGATCGAATTGAGTATCCACAGAAGTACTAGGCCACATTTGGTCTGCATCTTCTGGTGGGGCCAAGACGCCAGGTTCCGCCAAATAAGCCCTAGGGTGACGTAAGAATAATTCAGCAAAGCTATGTTCCGATCTCCCCCAACACACTTCTTCGGCAGCTGCATACATGGCATGATCGCCGGTAATCAACACAACACGGTGCGTCGCCCCCTTTTCAGCTTCGGATAGAATCAGTTTAGAATTGATCCATTCGAGACGAGCGAGAACCTGTGCATCAGATTCTATTAATACCGTATCGTGAGGCATACCTTTTTTCTTACGCAACCTATCAAACCATGCTTCACGCAGCAAACGGAATCGTAGACGATCTGCCAAATCAGTCGGGGGCTCCAGGGCGACGCGCAAAACTGTGTCATCTACCATACGATTGTCGATAAGGTACTCCGGCGGAGCAATCCTGGCTTCCCGTAACAACAACCCGAATCGGCGAAGCTCAGCATTAGCGCCTTTCTGTCCAAGAAGAAAAAGAGAAATTTGACTGGCATGCTCTGCAAGCATTTCCGCTGCTTTCGCCGGATCAGTATCAGACATGCTGACGGACTGATGAACTAGCCCCTTGAAGGCATCAAACCCCTCAAGAACTTTGACTACTTCCTGTTCCGCATCACGGGACACCGCCGTAAATACATCGTCAACCTCCTCACCCATTGGCGGCAAAATCACCAATGGTAGGTCACCACTTAACTGATGAAATATAAATTTTGCGAGGGCCTCACCAAGAGCAATAACTATTTGGGGATCTTCATCCGGGAAAATCTCCGCATAACCCTTTCTACGTTTCGTGTTAGGAGCCACCACCCACGGGTTTGTGTATAACTTCACAATATCCGTATCAATCGCATGGAGCAACGCACCTCCCCGCGCCACAAGAATTCGGTCTCGACGACGCGGGATCAGCCATCGCCGCTGCTCTGCAGCGGAACGAACATAGGATGCGAGATCATTTTGGGTCATAGCGTCACATTCTGTCCTGAGTGGGATGTTCTTTTAAATACATTACTCATGTATCCTTTAATCTCCTGCTCCAATTCTATGATTGACATGTCAGCCACTGCATGTTCATAGACTGGCAATTTTGCAGGACGAGTAAAATCAGGACGATGCAGTTTACTTGCCTGTTCCTTGACGACAATAAACTCACCCGGGTTACTACGAAGACTGATCACAACCTCTACGCCTTTGTTCTCAAGCCTTAACGGGCTATCCGGTGAAAACAACAGTGCGTCAATTAACGAGTCATCAGGGGATGTTTTCGTAGCTGAGGCATAGGGACTAAGCATATCCAGATCGTGCAGAGCAGATTCTAGATTAATGAATCCGATGATTGCAAAAATCCTATGCGCAACACGCATCCTCACCGTACCATCTTTGTCGTAACGAATGAATTGTTCAATCAGTTTCTTCCGTAATCCAGGAAGCGCGAGATGCGCCACTAAACCGGCACTATCCACCTGGCACAAAGCAATGAGAGCAGTGCTCGCATGTGCCGACTTGAAATTCGCACTACCAACCAACGCTTGAAGACAACGCTTAGCATCCTGTCTACCTGGGGTAGAAAGCCTGGCCACAGTGTACAGTGTCAGTGCAAACAACCCATCCCTTCCTTCAGGATCTGACTGACCAAAAAAACCATTCCCAATCTTAGCAGCCAACACGTTGAGAACTGGATAGGCCGAAATGGATACAGCAATGGTAAGCAATTGCTCAGCGACCAGAACGTAGCGTACCTGCGGTTCCAGCGAAGACAACACCTGCGCCACCGCCAATTTTAGGTTGTCCCTGTGATAAGCATTTACGCCATCGGCAAAAGCGCGTAGACCTAAGGCCAATGATCCAGTGCGCAGTATGAGGTGAGCGGCCTCAGGAAAAGCAGCCGGACCAGCATCTTCCAAAACGTACGACTCGACACCAACCCGCACCCAGCGCTCAAACTGCGCAAGATCCCACATAACTTTCTTCGTTGCTTTAGAATCGTTCATGTTACTAATCCAAGTATAGCGCTTCTCAAAAAAACCTTATCCCTTCCCCTAGCAAGACGGTCGGAGAATTTAGTATCATCTGTCAACTCTTTGCGGGAACGCACCGTTCGTCCGACTGGGTGAACATTAATATCCTTAATGGAATTAATGGCTATAGAATGACATACCCGTTCAACCCCACCATCAATGACTGCCTCTCCTTTCTCCAGTTTTGCCAAATCTGTAGCGCACCCCCATGCAGCGTGGCGTTTCCTACCGTCGTCCGGACTCGCCTTGAACCTACGATGCCCCCCTGCATCAATAGCTGTCGGGCGCCCAGCCAATACAGAAGCCAATACGGAGACATCAAATTCCAGCGCCAGCAGATCCACACCCTCGTCGATATGAATCAATCCAAGCCAATCACAAATCCCATCGGCATCACGCTCATGAATAAGCTCACGAATTGAATCACATGTTGTATACCAAAACACTCCGCCGGGACGTCCCAAATGCACACCGCCCTTAAGACGAGCGGCACGAGCAGATGTTGGTATACCACCAATCATTGTGCGTAACGCGACCCCATCCGAGGTTGTATCGAGTGTAACCGTCCCCAAAAGGTCGTCTCTCTGGTCTGCCCCGAGAACACTAAAGAAAACCTCTGCACCAACCGTGGTCAGCATGCATCCATCCCCGCCAGAGACTTCATCATCCGTACCCCACTTGCAAAGAACACGAAATTCAGGTTTTATACCTAATGATTCGAGATCGGGATAGGAGATGCACAGCTTCGCCCAGTAATCAGGATCCAACTTCAATAGATCTAATGTTGCAAACAGCGGATCCGGATCCACCAGAATCGGTGGCGTGTTTTCCACAATGGGTAGCGCATTACGCCACCACAAAAAGAACTCACGGATCTCATCTCGCTTCAAGAGCGAGTCTTCATGACAATCCACAAAATTCCACAACACGATATGTCCGCGTGGATCGGAAAAAAGGCGATCGATCAGTTCGTGCATGCGATATCCTATCAATCTGTGCGTCGATTGGGTGCTTCGTGGCATTATCACCCCATGAAGCGCCACATCATGGCTCATTCATGGGGCACCACGACAGACTACCAGCCTAGACTACACACCACAGCCCTCGCAACCCCCCCCCGTGTGTCAAAAAACCTGACACCCACAACTATCCCTATCGGGATATGTGAAATGATTGAAGTGGCCGCAGGGGACAAAAACAATAGACAGTACCCGCAGAAGTGACCGACATAATGTTGAACACCAGAGGAAACTGCAAAACAATGACAAGCAACACCAGCCTCAATACCATCCTTGCGAAACTCAACACCCTAGCCAGTTTTGAGAAAACGGCAAACCTACTAGACCTAAGCCCACTCGCGAGCATGAAACAATTGCTACGCGCCCTCGGTAATCCAGAACAACGCTACAAGATTATTCACATTGCTGGCACCAATGGCAAGGGACAAACCGCCGCGATCATCTCAAGGCTATTAACCGAAGCAGGATTTCGGGTTGGCCTTTACACCTCACCGACTGTCCTTGATGTGCGGGAAGGGATCCAGATAGACAACGAGTTTATTCGAGAGGACGCCTTCGTGGCTGGCGGAGAAGCGGTTCTTAATACAATCGAGGAACATCAAGAAGATTTCTGCCCATCCTACTTCGATACCATGACCGCGATTGCCTTCTATGCCTTCTATCAACAACAGGTAGACTGGGCGGTTATCGAGACCGGAATGGGAGGGACAACCGACTCAACCAATACCGCACCAAAAGAGATCGCGGTCATCACCCCGATCAGCCACGACCACAGCGCATTTCTCGGCGAATCACTAGAGGATATCGCAGAGAGTAAGCTCGGCATTGTGACGCATGCCATGCCGGTCATCCTCGCAAGCCAGCAGATTGATATAAAGCAATATATTATCAAGAAACTGCAAGAGCGGGGATGCACCCCCATCGACAGCGATCGTATCACGATAACGCCCCACTACCCAGAAGATCGCTACACGTTTGTCTTCATCGGGGGCGAGACATTTTCTCTTAGCTCACCCGAGAGAAGGATTCCAAGGCCAACTTTAGAGTGTATCAAAACGGCGCTCACCACCATCTCTCTTATCAAAGAAACGACGTTGGATGAACGAAGGCGCTATGCACAGGCTGCCCTTGCGGTTTCCCTACCCGGCAGATTGCAACTCTGCCACGAGATAAAATACAAACCGAGCGGGGCAATCCTCCCAACCGTCCTATTTGATGGCGGGCACAATGCAGCAGCGCTCCAGGCACTGCACGAACACCTCCACGTTCTAGGAATAAAAGACTATAGCCTCGTGTTGGGAATGGCGCAGGATAAATTATTAGAACACATCAACGCCCCTTTGCGCACACTCTGCGCCGAGGCAGGCCGGATTATTCTCTGCCAAGCCTCCTCGGCACGGGCAGCCAGCACCGATGCCTTGCAGCATTTCATCCTCGCACTTTCCCGAGAATCAGAAAAAAAGATCATCAAAGCGGAATCCGTCCAGGATGCGCTGCACCTGGTCGCTACGGAGCAAGTAGGCGCGGTAATCATCGCCGGATCATTTTATCTACTCCAAGAGGCTTTTCCCTGGTTTGAACTCCCTCACTCCGTGCCACGGCCAAATTGTTGATCGTAGCGCAGAGTATCCCCGGGCTGACTCTCGTAACACGCCTCGGCAGCGACTGGCTGCCCCGCAAACAACAACTCGCTCACCGTCACAAAACGATAACCGCGCCGCTGCAGTTCTGGGATCAGCGCCGTCAGCGCCTCGGCTATGTGCCAACCGCGACCATTGGCATGGGCCACCACGATAGACCCAGGCCGGATCTGGCTTAGAATGGCGCGGACAATCCGCCCGGCGTTCTGATCACGCGCTGGGTCACCGGCAATGACGTTCCACTGGATGGGGTAGAGCCCCTCGCCAGCCACCGCTGCGAGCGCCTTCTCATCACACGCCCCGTACGGGAAACGAAAGACTACCGGCAGCGACGGTATGCGTGTCGCAGCCTCCGCGCCCGTCGTGGCAGCACAGGGTAGCGCCAATAGACGTTCGCGCAGCAACTCGTACTCGGCCTGCGTCCATTGCACCTGATCCAACAGCTCGGTATCGCGCAATACCCGCAGGTTACCGTACGACCAAGCGTTATTGCCTATCTCAAAGAGCGGGTCGGCAATGAGTTGCATCGCCTTTTCCTGGTGGGTGCGCAGCCATTTTCCCCCCGCAAAAAAGGTTGCCTTAACGTGCCGTGTACGCAGAACATTGACGAGTGCTGCGTCGTAACCAGTAACCTCAGTGGCCTTCTCGGACAGGTCGAAGGTAAGCGCAACGAGCTTCTCGTCGCCGCGTGGAGCAACATAGCGTATGGATCGGGCAAACCCCTCGGGCAGGGCTTGAGACGGGTGACTCGGTTTGGTACGCACCGGTGGTGTATAAACGGCGGGGAGGTCGATATAGATGGTGCGGTCGTGCGGCGTCCCACGCAAGGCCTCCGGCCCCCAACAGGCCTCTAGCAGGGAACGGGCACCGGGACGCGGCACAGACGCCGGGGGCGCTGAGTAGGCAGGGGTTGCTGCCTCGTCTAAGGCAAACTCAGTCGCCCCTTCTGCCAATACGTTGCCCGCCAGCAACAAGGCCATGCCTCCCACGATAACTGCGGCCCCCATCAGGCTCCACCAACGTACCGCACAAAACACCATAACCTACCCTCCTCTCGTTGTGTGAAGCGTTATACTCGCTTCTCTTGTCGCCAGTCCATACAAGCCGTAAGCCTGTTCGGGCCAGCACCAACCGAACGAGACCATGATGATGAATTATAAACAAATAGGTAACAGCGATTTGCGTGTATCCGAATTGGCTCTCGGCACGATGACCTTCGGTGAGCAGAACACCGAGGCAGAGGCCCACGCCGAACTCGATCTTGCCATATCACACGGGGTTAATTTCATTGACACCGCCGAGATGTATCCCATCCCGCCGCGTGCAGAAACGGTTCATCGCACCGAAAACTATGTGGGTAGCTGGCTCGCGCACCAATCACGCGACAAACTTATCGTCGCCACCAAGATCGTCGGCCCAGGCCGTGGATTCCACTGGATACGCAACGGCCCACGCATCCATCGTCCGCAGATACACGCTGCGCTGAACGACAGTCTGCGCCGCCTCCAAACCGACTACATCGACCTCTACCAGATCCACTGGCCGGATCGTTACGTGCCCATGTTCGGCGCAACCAGTTACGACGTAACCAATGAACGCGACAGCATCCCCATCGCAGAACAACTGCAGGCGCTCGCAGAATTGGTCAGCGCTGGCAAGATACGCTACATTGGGCTTAGCAACGAAACCCCATGGGGCATTGTTGAATTCACGCGCACAGCAACAGAACTGGGCCTACCAAAGATTGTCAGTGTGCAAAACGCCTACAGCCTACTCAACCGCACCTTTGAGAATGGCCTCGCCGAGGTTTGCCGCCATCTCAATGTTGGTCTGCTTGCTTATAGTCCGCTGGCATTCGGCTGCCTCACTGGGAAATATATTACCGATCCGCAGACCAGAGGCCGGATAACCAATTTCCCCAACTTCGGTCAGCGCTATAGTAAACCCAATGTCGTCGCCGCCACGAAAGAATATGTACGCATCGCCACAGAGGCCCGACTAACGCCCACCACCCTGGCGCTCGCCTATGTGCGTACCCGCTGGTTTACCAATAGCGTTATCCTCGGCGCAACCAGCGTACAACAATTAGCGGAGAATCTAAACAGTTGCAACGTAACGCTGTCATCAGAAACGATTGGACAGATTGAAGCGGTTCATCAACGATTCCCTAGTCCTGCACCTTGATCGTTTGCGGATAAACTAAAAGCCAGGGGTCATCCATGCCAAGTACAGAAGAGAAAGGCCATGAGCACCGAGCCTACCCACGCTACCAGTGCGATATTCCCATCAAGGTCAGCACCGCAGACAACGCATTTGATGGGATCGTACTGAACATCAGCCTGTGCGGTGCGCTCATCCTCATGGATCAGGATAACCTTTCTGCATGTGGGATCGTCGTGCAGTTACGCTTCCGGCTTCCTGGCATGACCGCTGACGTGGAAGTAGATGCCTACCTCCACCGGAATAATGAAAGCATCCTCGGCGTTAAATTCCTCAACCTAAAAGACGATGACGTCTGTTGGTTTGATCAGTTTCTGCAGACCAGCAGCCACCTAGAAACAACCTTGGCGACCCTAAATAAGATCGGCATCGCGTTGTCGTCCATTCTATCGCTTGATCATTTGTTAGAGATGATCGTCGTCTACGCCAAGGAATTGACCCATGCAGATGGCGGCAGCCTGTATCTTGTCATTGATCAACGCTGCCTGCGCTTCGAGATCTTCCGTAACGATTCTCTCGGCATCGCCCTAGGCGGTATCTCCGGAGACCGCTGCTCGTTCCCGCTCATTCCCCTTTATCTGGAGAACGGATCGCCAGACTTTCGCACCATGGTATCGTCCAGCATCCTACGGAAGAGGATTATCCGCGTTGATGACGTCTACGACACCAAACGGTACGATTTTTCTAAGACCCACGAATTCGACAAGAGAAATAACTATCGTTCTCAGTCATGCCTGACGGTGCCGCTGATGTTCCATGGCGAGGCCCCAATCGGCGCGATCCAGTTAGTGAACGCAATCGACGAAGAGACCAACCAGATTATCCCATTTACAAAAGACAATGAGAATCTGGTTGAATCCCTTGCCTCTCAGGCAGTGAGCGCCATTAGTAACCATAAACTCAACACGGAACTTAAGGAACAGTTAAATTTTCATCATGGCCTTATCGAGGTCAACAACCTGATTACCAGCGACAACCCCTGGGAAGAGAAACTCACCGGTATTTTTGAGCAGATAGCCACCACTTTTCATTATATCTCGCGCATTGCCGGTGGCATTTTCCTCACCCGTCGGGAGGAGGCAAATGACAAGGACGGCATTTTAGAATTTACCAAGGGACTCAGCACACCACAAGCAGAGTTTTGTCGGCAATGGTCTATTGCTGCAAAAGGCGTCAATGCGCAGAATCGCCCACTGCTACCATCCGGCCACAGTGTCGTTGCAATAGAATACGAGTCTGGCTACTTTGGGGCAATACACATCCTGCTAGAAGAGCCCATCGCCTCGCCCCAACGACTCGTTGACTTCTTAAACGACGCCGGACGTATGCTGGCCGGAGTATTGTATTGTGAACGCAGCAAGGCGGTCATTGCCGAAAGCGAGCACTACCTAGAAGCGATTCTCGACAATGCTCTGGATGGCATCCTCGTCATTGATGACGCTGGGCATGTGCTAAAGTTCAACGCAGCCGTAGTGGATATGTTTGGCTATTCTCGGGATGACTGGCAATGGATCAATCTCAACCACATCATCACCACCCCAGAAATTATCCCATCGTTCTCTGCTGTGTTAGATAGCCACGACGAAGAGATTCGGGAATATCATGACAGAAACCAGCAGAAGCGACTCCGCTGTAACGGCAGGCGTGCTGACGGAAAAATGATCGATATAGACATCGGCATGGTAGCCTCTCGGTGGTGGGACGAAAGTAGGATCACCGTATTTCTCCGCGATGTCACGTCAGAGCAACTTCTGCTAAAGTCACTCAAGGACACGCTCGGCGCAGCAGAAGAAGCGAGCAAGATGAAAAGCGCCTTTCTCGCAAATATGAGCCACGAGATCCGCAGCCCCCTCAATGCCATCATTGGTATGACCGACCTCGTTCTGACCGGTTCGCTCCCACGCGAAGAAGAAGTCAGCAACCTGCAAATGGTGCTAAACGCTGGTCTCTCGCTCCTGGATCTCATCAACGATATCCTGGATCTTTCCAAGATTGAAGCCGGTCATTTTGCACTGGAGCGCATACCCTTTGATCTATGCGGTCGGGTAGAAGACGCCTGCACTACCATGGCGATCAAGGCCCATCAAAAGTCACTGGATCTATTTTGTGACGTAGACTGGAGCCTACCAGAGACACTGGCAGGCGATCCCATGCGTCTGAAACAGATCCTGATTAATCTTATCAATAACGCCATTAAATTTACCTCTTCTGGGTTTGTCGCGGTGCGCGTTGCCGAGGCCACGATAAAACCCCGAGAAAGTGGCGAGTGTATCCTGCACGTTTCCGTCACAGATACCGGTCTCGGTATTCCGGCAAACAAGATAGAAATGATCTTCGGTGATTTCACCCAGGTCGATGATTCTACATCGCGTAAATATGGCGGCACTGGGCTTGGCCTAAGCATCTGCCAACACCTAGTCAAGATGATGGGTGGTGATATCTGGGTTGAGAGCACCATGGAGAAAGGCAGCACGTTTCATTTTACCGCCAGGTTTGGCATTAGCCACCGACACCATGAACGCAACGCACGACCAGAAAAGGAAGAGCGCAACACCACGAGCGACACATCACTAGAATCGCTCGTCGGGATTCGTATATTACTCGGGGGAGGACACAACACCAACCGCTTGATACTGAGTAAAATGATCAGCGGCTTTGGCGGAACCTTTGAGGAATTCTCGGACGGACAGAGCTTGCTCTCTGCTCTGGAAGGGGCAAAGAACCGCAACCTCCCCTTCGACGTAATCGTAGTAGATGAGATATTACTGCGGGAAGAATTGCCCGACCCAGAGGCGCTGTATGCTGGCGTCGGCTATCTGAACCCCCCAATTGTCATGCTCCCAACCAACATGAGTATTGCCTCCATTACCAAGCACGGTTGGTTGCAGCACGCCTCGTCTCTTAAGAAGCCAATACGGCGCTTTCAATTCATTAACCGCGTGAATCAGGCGCTCGGTCGCATCGCCAGCAAACAGCAAACACATGCCGAGTCTGTGATACAACCAAGGACTGACACCCTACCGATGCAGATCCTCCTGGTCGAGGATCTGGTCACCAACCAACGCTTGGCAACTAGCATTCTCCGTCAGGCCGGGCACTCAGTTGTTTTGGCAAATCATGGTGGCGAGGCATTAGCGATTCTAAAAGAAAAGAAGATCGCTTTTGATCTGATACTCATGGATCTACAGATGCCAACAATGGACGGTTTCGAGACGACTATGCACATCCGTGAGTGCTCTACCGCCGAAATTATCGATCCCAAGATCCCGATCGTCGCGGTAACCGCCTGCGCCATGATCTCGGAAGAGGAACAGTGCCGCAAGATTGGTATGGATGGTTACCTCAGGAAACCCTATCGCCCTAACGAATTGATCCAGAAGATCGAGCCCTATTTGAAGACCAAGAAACAACCGATACAAAAGGCCCTTCTAGAGGCGGTTGACGCCGATGCAGAAACCTTGAGTCGTTCCAAAGCCGCCTTTCAGGAGGCCGCCCCAAAAAGCATTCAGACATTGCACAATGCCTTAGATAACAAACGATCGACCCAGGCAGTACAAGAGATCGGCAAACTCACCCTCCTCGCCAATAGCATCGGGGCAACCCGCATCAATACCCAGGCACTCCGGATTAAAGGTTACGTAGAGGTCGGTGATTGGGAGGAGGCAACCGCTTCCTTAGAGAAACTCAATGCACACCTTGCCCACGCCATAGAACAATTACAATAGCCACAGCGCAAGAATTGTAGTCATCCGGCACAACGGCAAGCAACCTACCTCCACACCATCTATTCTAGCGAACACCCCTCGGCATGACCATCCTCAGCAGAGCCCGTTACCGACGGGCCTGTGGGAAGGATTGGCGCGTCGCTGCACTTTTTGTCCACATGGATGAGGGCGTACGCTGAATGGTTATGGATAGACTCGAAATTCTCTGATTCCACCGTGTAGGCGCTAATACTCTCAAGGGCATTCAATTGGGTCGCAACATCGCGCACCATGTCCTCAACGAATTTGGGATTCTCGTAGGCACGCTCGGTCACGTATTTCTCGTCCGTGCGTTTTAGTAGGCCATACAAATCACAGGATGCCTGGTTCTCTACCAGATCTATCAATTCCTCGATCCAGACAAAACCCGTCGTGCGTGCTGTGACGGTGACATGGGATCGCTGATTATGCGCACCATAGTGCGCAATCTTCTTTGAGCACGGGCACAGACTCGTCACTGGAACAACTACTTTAATCCACAGGGTAGGAGTGTTGTCGCGGATCTCTCCAATAAATGTCACCATATAGTCCATCAGGCTTTTCACGCCAGAAACCGGTGCCGTCTTGTTAACGAAATAGGGAAAGGTCATCTCAACATGACCTGCCTCCGCCTCTAGTAGGCCCACCGTCTCGACCAACATTTCTTGGAAGGAACTCGGCGTGATCTCTCGTTCGTGGTGATTTAGGATCTCCACGAACCGCGACATGTGCGTACCCTTAAAATTGTGCGGCAGGTTCACGTACATGTTAAAAGTAGCGATGGTATGTTGCTCACCACCACTACGCTCGCTGACCCGAACCGGATAACGAATATCTTTGATACCGACCTTATCGATAGCAATATGTCGGGTATCAGGACAGTTCTGGACATCAGCAATGGTTGGCGTCATATTCATGGTTGGTATTTCAACATACGGTAGTTCGGTCGGGTGAAAAAACATCGGCCAAGCAGCGCAGAATCCCTGCAGAGTCTAGACCCGCCTCAGCGAGTAACTCGGCGCGACTCCCCTGCCCGGTAAAGCAATCCGGCAGACCTAAATGGATTACCCGCACCGTCAGGCCCATCGCACATAAACACTCACTAACCGCGCTACCCGCGCCTCCGGCAATGGCATTTTCCTCGATCGTCACCAGTAGCTCGTGAGCTTGCGCCAGTTCCGCAATGAGTACCGTATCCAGTGGCTTCACAAAACGCATATTAACGACGGTAGCATTGAACTGCTCACCAGCCGCTAGCGCAGGTTCTACCATACTGCCAAACGCAAGTAACGCACAGCGTTGCCCTTGGCGCCGAACCTCAGCACGACCCACCGGCAACTGGGTCATAGCGCGTTGCACCGATACGCCCGGGCCGCTACCACGCGGGTAGCGCACAGCCACCGGCTTGCCGAGCATAAACCCGGTATAGAGCATCTGACGGCATTCATCCTCATCGGCTGGTGCCATCACCACCAGGCCCGGTATGCAGCGCAAGAAGGAAAGGTCGAAGGTGCCCGCGTGGGTCGGGCCGTCGGGGCCAACGATACCCGCACGGTCAATCGCAAAAAGTACCGGTAGATCCTGCAAAACAATATCATGGAGCAGTTGATCGTAGGCCCGTTGCAGAAAGGTCGAATAGATGGCCACCACCGGTCGCAGCCCGTCACAGGCAAGACCCGCCGCGAAGGTTAGTGCGTGTTGTTCCGCAATCCCCACATCAAAATATCGTTCGGGGTAGCGCTCGGAGAAGCGTACCAGACCGGAACCCTCGCGCATCGCCGGGGTGATACCAACGAGCCTTTTGTCCTCCGCCGCCATATCACATAGCCAATCCCCGAAGATCTGGGTATAGGTCGGGCCAGCCTCCCTAGAGGGACACAGTTCTCCGGTATCCGGATCGAAGGCCCCGACACCATGGTAGGCGCAGGGGTTATCCTCAGCGGGCAGATAACCCTTGCCTTTGGTTGTCACCACATGCAGCAATCGCGGCCCCTGCAACACCCGCAAATTCCGAAGGGTATGAACCAACACAATAAAGTCATGACCATCAATCGGCCCGATGTAGTTAAACCCGAGTTCTTCGAATAGGGTGCCGGGAACCAGCATTCCCTTGAGGTGTTCTTCCGCGCGACGCGCAAATTCCCAGACGGGCGAGCGCATGTGGGAAAGCATCCGCCTACTGCCCTCACGCATCGTGGCATAGACCGGCCCAGAGAGGATCCGAGCAAGGTAATTGGAGAGTGCCCCAACATTGGGGGAGATGGACATTTTATTATCGTTCAGTACCACCAGCAGATTGGCACCCAGGGCACCCGCATGATTCAGCGCCTCAAAGGCCATCCCGGCAGTCATGGCGCCATCACCGATGATGGCCACCGCCTGGCGTTGAATACCAGTGACCGTTGCCGCCTCCGCCATTCCCAGGGCAGCACCAAGGGAAGTGCTCGAGTGACCCACCCCAAAAGCATCGTACGGGCTCTCGTCACGCCTGGGAAAACCCGCAAGCCCCCCCTTCTGACGCAGACCCGCCATAGCAACGCGACGCCCAGTGAGGATCTTGTGCGCATACGCCTGGTGACCGACATCCCACACCAGACGGTCTTCGGGGGTATTAAAGACGTAGTGCAAGGCAACGGTCAACTCCACCGCGCCAAGACTCGCCGCCAAATGACCACCGGTACGCCCCACGGATCGAATCAGAAAAGCCCTTAGCTCAGCCGCCAACACCGGCAGATCTGATTCTGGCAGAAGGCGCAACTGACTGGGAGAAATAATCTTATCGAGCAAAAAAGTAGGGCTGTCCTCGGCCATGGATTCGCGTGAGGCTGTTGAAAAGGGCATGATGCGGGGCAACCTTAAGGGATTGCAACGGGAGAGATATTCCCAACGAGCAGATCCTTGTTCTTCCGGAAGTCGTGATGCTCGGGCCGGATCCTATCACCAACCGCGAGGCAGTGTCGTTTTAATGATGATACGCTTACCATCAAGCTCTATATAGCCCCCCTGCCTTAGACCTTTCAAGATCCGACTCACCATCTCACGCGAGGCACCCACCATGTTCGCAATCTCCTGCTGGGTGATGTGGTCAACCACTCGCTTTTGGTCAAGCTCCACCGAACGCTGCAACAACAACCGCACCGTGCGCCCGTAGACATCAAGAAGGGCAAGGCTCGTAATATCCTCATCAAGGATGCGGATGCGCTTAACCAATGCCTTGATAAGATTCATCAATATTTCTGGGCGGCGCTTTATCCAGAGCATAAAATCCTGCTGGGTAATAACCCCGAAACAACAAGGCTCAAGCGTCATCACCGAGGCCGCACGGGGATCCTCATCCAGCAAGGCGAGTTCACCGAAGTAGTCTTTCGCCTCAAGAATGCCCAAGATAAACTCGTTCCCATCCTTGTCGCTGACATACACCTTGACACTACCAGTATCAATGAGATAAAGAGAGCAGGTTTTGTCGCCCTGACTCATAACCACTGTATTTCGCGGATAATTCTTGCGTACGATGTGGCCACGCAGTGAGTGGATATCTTCTTCACTCAACCCCGCGAAGAGGGAAATCTTTTCGAGCATCATAAACCTCCCGTACTCTGCAAATACTTTGGCAATATAATAACCTTTACTAGCCCTAATGTGCTCACCATTATATAGTCGCAGAACAGCTAAGGGAGAACGCAGGTCATAACCCAATGGGCAAAACTATCGCAGTCACCAACCAGAAAGGTGGGGTCGGTAAGACCACTACCAGCATCAACCTGGCCGCATCGTTGGCTGCCAACCAGCATCGTGTGCTCCTCGTTGACCTCGATCCACAGGGCAACGCCACCATGGGCAGTGGTGTAGACAAAAATCAACTGGATCAAGGATCGAGTTATGACGTCATCATGGGCAATCTGCATCTCTCTGAGGTGGCCGTAAACCTGCCCGCAGCAGGTTACGTACTACTGCCCGCCAACGGCAACCTAACGGCCGCCGAGGTCGAACTCCTCGACGCCAAGATGCGCGAGCAGCGCCTGCGTCTTGCGCTTGCCCAAGTGCGCGATAAATATGACTTCATCTTGATAGACTGCCCACCATCCCTCAATATGTTGACGGTCAACGCACTGGTGGCCGCCCACGCCGCGCTGATCCCAATCCAATGCGAATATTATGCGCTGGAGGGACTCTCCGCGCTCATCGGCACCATCGACAAGATCCGCAGCCGACTCAATCCCAAATTGCGGATTGCTGGTCTCTTGCGCACCATGTTCGATCCACGGAATAACCTCGCGAACGAGGTTTCTGGGCAGCTCCTTACCCATTTCCGTGAACAACTGTATACCACCATCATCCCCCGCAACGTGCGTTTGGCCGAAGCGCCAAGCCACGGTCAGCCCGTGTTGTTTTACGATCGTGCCTCGCGCGGTGCCCTCGCCTATCTCGCACTCGCAAGCGAAATGGCGCGTCGTGAGGCCAACATCCCGGAATAAGCCACAGCACACCCGACGTGCAGCTTTCCGTGAAGAGTGGCGAAGGGGTACACTTCACGGATGTTTGTCCTACCTACGGACTCTGGAGATTGAGAATAGTGAAAAAACGAGGTCTTGGGCGAGGTCTGGATGTCTTACTTGGTGTCGCGAATTATTCCCGCGAGCAGGGTGTCGGGCGACTGTCAGAACCACCAGAAAACGCAGAAGAAGCGGCAATCGACGCAGCCGAGGCCACACCGGGATCTTTGTTGCGCCTTGTTCCTGTCGACCGCATCCAGCGGGGTCGTTACCAACCACGCATTGATCTACACCAAGACACTCTAGAGGAATTGGCAGCCTCCATTCGTGCGCAGGGGGTCGTGCAACCCGTGGTGTTACGCCCAATCGGCGAGGAACGCTTTGAGCTAATCGCCGGTGAGCGTCGTTGGCGCGCCGCCCAAATGGCAGGACTGACCGAGATTCCAGCGGTGATCCGAGACGTCCCTGACTCTGCCGCGCTCGCCATCGCCCTCATTGAAAATATCCAACGCGAAAACCTAAACCCCCTAGAAGAAGCCACCGCCCTCCAACGTCTTGTCGAGGAATTCTCGCTCACCCACGAAGAGGCCGCCCGGGCGGTGGGTCGTTCGCGTGCCGCAGTGAGCAACCTCCTGCGCCTGTTGTCTCTTGAGCCCGAGGTGCGCGCCATGATGGAGAACGGCGACCTCGAGATGGGTCACGCCCGCGCCTTGCTCGGCCTAGAAGCACGCGAGAAACAACTAGAAGCGGCCCGCCTGGTCGCGGGCCAAGGCCTTTCGGTGCGCGAAACCGAGGAATTGGTGCGCAACATCCTCGCCGCCCCTACTACCCTCACCGACACCCCAGCACCAAACCGAACGACAACCGACCCCAACATCCGCCGCCTCCAAGACGAACTCGCAGAGCGCCTCGGCACACAAGTAGTCTTTCACCATGGGCTGCGCGGCAAGGGACGACTGGTGATCCGCTATAACAGTTTAGACGAACTAGATGGTATCCTTGCCCATATCAAATAGGAGCGCCGTCAATAGACCAATGGCGCGCAAAAGTCCCAGCAATGTCCAAATGCCTTAATGCCTGTTCACCTGCATTACCACCGAGGATAGCGAGGCACCAATGTTTCTCAATCTTCGCAGAACCAGTATCGCAAAGAGATTCTCAATCGGAACTAGCACGATAGTTGCATTATTGGCCATCACAACACTTTTTAGAATAATTTACCCGGTCAGTACTTATAAAACTCTCAGTGCTGAAATACGTAGTCGTGAAGAAAAGATTTCCCTTTCCTACCAGGTAGGCAATAGCATAGATTCTATCGTTTCCTCCATCGTGATGTTACATTTGGTTGTTGATGAACCACAAAAGAACTATCTCCTGAGTGTCATCAAAAACGACTCAACCCAGGTACAAGAATGCTTTACAAGTCTTAAACGACTCACAAAAACAGACCGAGGTAATCATTTACTCTCTGCGCTCATAAACCTATACAACGATACCACATCGGGCGCGATGTTTTTCATTACCTCAGAGACACATCAAAAGGATGATCACGCCTTATTGATTAACAGCCTAATTAATTTTAGCGCACAGTACCACGCCCAATTAAACAGATATATTGAGTTCCAACAAAGTTCTGAGCGCGACACCCAGAATCTAACGTCCAACGCAATATACACAACGATCACCTATGAGGTGGTAGTGAATATTACAGTTGCCATCCTTTTGTTCTTCATTGCCCTGTGGATCGTACCCAGTATCAACAAACCAATTCGCGAGATCTCAAGGTTTGTTGGTAGCATTGGGCACGGCAAAGTACCCGATCCCATGGACGGCGAGTGGGCTGGTGAATTTGAGGATATCCGCAGGCATCTCAATATCATGAGTGAGGCCATTAACGCCCTCTTCACGCTAGACCACTATGCGCTGCAAGTAACCACAAAGGATCCTCTTACCAAGCTTGACCTCGCAATCCAATGCCATGTGGATTGGAAAATGAAACTAAGCGCCGCCGTCCATAACCGAGAACCGATCGATGTGGCGGTTGCATCGTCAGAACACCATTGTCATTTAGGAGGATTATTGTACGGAGAGATTAAAGACAGATACTCAGAGCTGCCCGGTTACGCCGTCTGCGTTGCCAAACACGCCGAGTTTCATAAACACGCCGGAGAGGTTGCCAAGGCAATCAACGCTGGGAAATACGCAGAGGCCGAAAAGGCGCTTGAGCATGGTGCCTACGTCGACGCATCTTTTGCCCTAAGCGGGGCAATCAATCGCATCAAGCTAGAGGCTGGCGTTTAAACGACTTTCTCACCGTAGGGCGAAGCACAACCGTGGCCCGCCCCACCTAACCAAGGCCATACCAAAGTGGGTTGCACTTTAGGCACCCACCGCATTCTCCAACTCAACCACCAGGCGCAGATACTTCTCACGAATATTCTCTTGCCGATTTTCCTCACGGGTAATACGCTCAAAGTCCGCCACCATCTGCTGACGCTGCTCGGCGGGGATAATCCGATTCGCTAAGGGAAACAGAACGCAGTCTTCCTTGCGAATGTGCCCACGCAGCAGCGCCACATAGCCCAGTGCGCCCTCCGTCACCAGGGAAACAGCCGCGCTCTCGCCCGCCTGCAAGCGCCGAGCGCCCTCTTGCAGGGTCTGCGTCAGGTGCCGCCCTTGCTCATGTTCCGCCAACATTACCGCTACAGGCCCGGCAGTCTTTGACAAACCAAGCGCCACCAAGACCTCGAAGAGCACGCCTTCTTCTTTCTGGTGATGACAGCCATCGGCAAAACCCTGGATGAAATCGACCGCCTTCAGAAAAAAATCTGCTGAGCCACCGCTATCCACCGACAAATTCTGCGCCGCCCTTTCGAGAACATCCAACACCCGCTCGATAATACGGTGCTCTTCCATTAAAACATCAATAGGCGTCATCATTCCTCCGGTAGAATATCTTTTGGCAGACTCTATTGGGTAATACGCCTAACCGGTACTCCATGCCCGAGGCCGTTTCATTCCAGCAATCTTGCACGCTTGCTGCACATAACCATACGGAAAAAGCCTGAACAATTCTTTACGCGCACCCGCACCAAAGGTGCCCGTTAGATAGGTAATCACAAAACGAGCATCAGGCGCTATCTGGTGCTCCTCGTAATAATTACGCATAAATTGGATAACCAGCCAATGCCCATCGGTGAGGTGAATGTTCTCTACGTGCGCAAAATATTCAGAAAGTACCTCGTTCCATTCGCCTGGATCAACAATATAGCCTTCCTCGTCAATCGGTGGCAAATCCAGCACGATTGTTGACATTTTTATCACTCCGCATAAGCTGAGATCGTGTAACTTCACTATGACAGCAAGGTATCGCTCGGCACTAGATGCTCCACTACCAATTGAGGATTGTGGCGACCACGATACTGATTAACATCCAATCGATAGGCCAGGTGTAGGCTAGTTCCGGGATTAGGGAAGGGCTGATCGTGGCCATTGAAAACAATCGCATCCAGGGGAGCAGAGCCCACAGCCGCACTCACCTTGAGCTTAATATGACGCTCACCCACGATACTACTGCCCAAGCACTGGAACACCCCATCAAAGATGGGTTCTGGGAAACCTTGCCCCCAGGGCCCGCTATTTCGCAAAAGTTCCGCCAACTCTAAACCAAGATCGGCTGAATCGAGTTCTCCGTCGGAGAGGATCACATCACACAGATCCTCGGCGGTAAGATGATGACGCGCTTCCGCATCAAAGGCAGCCGCAAAGGTCTCCAGTTGATCTTGATGTAGCGTCAACCCTGCCGCCATGGCATGACCACCAAAATAGCGGATCAATTTGGGATAGCGCACGTCAATTGCGGCAATCGCAGCACGCGCGTGGAGGCCCGGAATACTGCGCATCGACCCCCGAAGATCGCCATCTAGCGCAGGCGCAAAGGCAATCACTGGCCGATTCAGCCGATCCTTAATACGTGAAGCAAGGATGCCTATCACCCCGGGATGCCAGGTTTGATCATACAGGGTCAGCCCCCACGGCAGATCAGCAGCCCCCCCAAGAACAAGACGCCCAAGATCATCCAACGCCTGGGTCTGCATTTCCGCCTCTATGGCGCGCCGCTCACGATTGAGCGCGTCCAAGCGCACGGCCAACGCCTGCGCTTCTGCAGGATCGTCAGCGAGGAGACACTCGACCCCAAGACTCATGGTATCGAGACGTCCCGCCGCATTGAGACGCGGCCCCACAAAGAAACCGAGATCCGTGCTACTCACCTGTTCTGGCGCACGCCCCGATACCTTCAGCAACGCACCAATACCCGCACAGGCAACACCCGAGCGAATACGCATCAGTCCCTGCGCCACCAACACACGATTGTTGTGATCCAGCGGCACCATATCCGCCACGGTTCCCAACGCCACCAAGTCAAGAAGAGCGCCGAGATTCGGTGCCGCACGGGTTGCGTCAAACCAACCACTGACACGCAAACGGGCGCGCAGGGCGATCATTACATAGAATACAACCCCAACCCCCGCCAAACACTTGCTTGGAAAGGTGTTGTCCGGACAATTGGGATTGACGATGGCATGTGCAGCCGGCAATTCTGAACCAGGCAGGTGGTGATCGGTAATTAGCACCCGCATCCCATGCGCCCGCGCTGCCGCCACCCCTTCTACACTCGATATCCCATTATCCACCGTTACCAATAGATCCGGCGCAAGGGTTGCCGCAACCTCTACAATCGCCGGTGTCAGTCCATAACCATGCGTGATGCGATTAGGGACGACATACAAGACATCTTGCGCCCCCATGGATCGCAGGGCACGCACCATTACCGCACAAGAGGTCGCACCATCCGCATCGAAATCTGCCACCACCACAATGCGCTGATTCTGGATTAGCGCCTCTTCCAACAAAACGACGGCAGCATCAAGGCCCGCCATTCCTTGGGGGGGCAGTAAAGCATGTAAGGATTTTTCTAGCGCTGCGACATCGGTCAGATTGCGCGACAGATACACCCTACGCAACACCGGATGGATCGAGTCAGGCAGACCGTGCGATGCACTTGGCAAAACGCGACGGCGAATAATCTTGTTCGTTTTGTGCAACGCTAGATGCCCAGTGATATCGCACACGCCTCACCAACCTGACCTGGCCGATGAGACAAAGAACCA
This sequence comes from uncultured Thiotrichales bacterium, assembly GCA_903881315.1. Lineage (GTDB taxonomy): Bacteria > Pseudomonadota > Gammaproteobacteria > CAIRSR01 > CAIRSR01 > CAIRSR01. Next base: position 73,611 of record CAIRSR010000219.1, read on the forward strand.
CACCCCTCACGCAATCAACTACACCCTTTGGGACGAGGCAAACCAGCCACCTTGTTGGCGGACTTGATCAATCCGTAAGGGAAGAGATCGTAGATATACTTGCTACTAGAACGATCGGCACCATATTTCTCCTTCATGATCTTTGAGAAGATGCGTGGCTCGGCTACCGAACAGTGTTCACGGAAGTACTCGCGGGCCGTGCTCACAATATCCCAGTGCTCCGGAGTCATTTCCACCTTCTCGTTGCGAGCAATGGCCACAGCCACCTCTTCGCTCCAATCATTCAGATCTTCGAGCCAACCAGCCTCACTAAGTTCAATCGTTTTACCATCTACTTCGATTTGCATGAAGAATCTCCCAGCATATGCCACATTGCGGCAATTAACTCATTAACACCAGAAACGGGTTGACTCCCGCCCCACCTGTAGGTAACAGTACCAAATTCTGACTTTGTACGCCAACTACGCGAACGATGATGTCCACCAACCAAAATGTAAAGCAGACAGCACCCCCAAGCACACCAGCAAACCGCTGGCAATCGTCACCAACACGAATCCGCCCCCTCTTCTCGGCCTCGCAACCGCCCTACCTACCCTTGTCCTTGTTCTATCTGTTCTATTTTGGGGCACTTGGGGCATTGATCCCTTACTGGCCAACCTATCTCCAAGCACTGGGCCTACGCCCCAACGAGATCGGTGAATTGGTTGCGATCTTCAGTATCACGCGGATTGTTGCCCCAAACGTCTGCGGTCTGCTCGCCGATTATACCTGCGTTCGGATGCCCATTGTACGGCTAGCAACGGGATTGGCGGTAGTCAGTTTCTTTCTAATACTGGATGTACGCAGTTTCTGGGGCATCGCCACCGTCATGACGCTTTTTACCTTCTTTTGGAACGCAGTCCTACCACAAATGGAAGCTACCCTCATCAACCACATTGGAACCAGCCGCTATGGTCAGGTACGTTTATGGGGATCGGTAGGATTTATTGCCGTTGTATTGTTGATGGGGCCACTATTGGATTACGTCGGCATACAGACCTTACCTAGCATTCTCCTGATTCTCTATCTCGGACTATGGTTCTGCAGTTTGCTGGTACCCGAGGCACCGATTCCCGCGCCCACATCTCAACCAGAATCATTTTATCAGGTCTTAAAACAACCACACGTAGGCATCTTCCTGCTGGCCTGTTTCTTGATGCAGGCAAGTCATGGCCCCTACTATACATTTTATTCTATCTATCTGGAAAACCACGGCAACAGCCACAGCCTTATCAGCAGCCTGTGGGCGCTCGGAGTAATCTGCGAGGTGGGGGTATTTTTGGTGGTGGGTGGCTGGTTATCTCGTTATGGAACATTCCGGTTACTGCTGCTCACCTTTGTCTTAGCAAGCGTACGCTGGTTTCTCATCGGCGCGTTTGCGGATTCGCTAGCAATCCTCGTGATTGCCCAGGTACTGCACGCCGCCACATTTGGTGCCTACCATGCCACCTCAATCCATATGATTAACGCCTATTTCACCGGCCAGAACCAAGTCCGTGGCCAAGCGATCTACAGCAGTTTTGGCTTTGGGGCTGGCGGCATGGTCGGTAGTCTCTGTGCTGGCTATTGCTGGGACTGGATCGGGCCATCCGCAACCTTTTACATGGGAGCCATCCTCAGCGCCAGTGCTACAATAATCGTTTGGACTAACCTACGAGAAGAGGCGGCTGACTAGGGTCTTCCCCATTGCCACAAGAACGATCCTTTATGCAGCCTTTGCCTTTTGCAGAATCGCAGATTTCATTAGACCACAAAAGGCCGGGAACAACTCTCGTATCTTCACCGGAAGATGAAATTTGCCACTATCACTGCGCGAAAGATTGATAAGCATCCGGTCAAAGATTGTTTCAAAGCTCGCACCTTTCGCATGGACACGCATCACACTCAAGGTTGCATGAACGACACTATCCGCGATATAAGAGACAGCAACAAGATCGTCGATCTCTTGGATAATAGAGTTTTCTGCTGAATTACGCGGCCTGGCATGATGATATAGGATCACATCACCAATGGCCTTGCGTAGCCGAGGCGAACCATCACCATTAGTAAACCACTGATCCCATGCGGCATTAAATATCGCAAAGCCACCTCTCTGGTGCGTCAGATATTCCGTGAATAAATGTTCGCGACCTTTCAGGTTTCCCTTAGCAGGATCGAACGCACCACCGAACTCAATCATGCCAAGATTGTGCCACAATCCCGCCAGCGCGTAGGTCAAATGATCCTCATAAGTTGACTGCCGCTTACTTTTAATCCACAGCAACATCAACAACATCACCGCAAGCGAATGATCAAACCAGACTCTTTCTGGAGTGCCTAGCTGTTCTTTCGGAAAACAGGAACGGAAAAGGTCTCTCAGCAAGTCAGGGGAATCCATACTGACCCTCAAGAAAGCCCCCATCACCTCGACGACCTGCCTCCAGGTATTTTTAAATCCAAGACCAACGGCCAAAGGATATTTTTCCGGGAAATCCGAAAAAGGACAGCATAAGACCTGGGACAATATCTGGCGAATTGCTTCTAGTGACCCGAAAGACAACAATTTAAACCAATCAACCTGAGCAAACCCTGCATCATAGGGATAGTTCATTTGCGGATTCAATAGACTATTCAAATGTACAGCAACAATCTCTTCTTCAGAAAGAAGATAATTCGTATTGTAGTAGATTGGTGGGATGGTGCCAATCCGAAAAAAGTTCAGTCGCCTCGGATCGATGCCAACCTTGAACCCAAGAACATCCTCGGATACTGTATCTCCCTGAACGCGATTACTCTCTGGTGCGTAAGACAATCGTTTTTGTAACCATACACTACTATCATCCGATAACGTCACACCATGTATTCGAAGTAGATGCACTAAGAGCGAAAAGAACGGCTGGAATGACTTGCTTTTCTCGTACAACCATCCTATATCGATTTCTGACGGGGTTTCTCTTAAAACTTTAGCTGATAACTGAGAAAATGTTGGAATATTACCCCCCAGAAAAAGAACCACTGTCTCGTACCCATCTACTCCATCACGATTATCTGTAGCAGAATCTGCGCCCGACATACCCTCAACAGGATAGCTATCCACACCCGCCGCATCAAAGATCTCCTCGGGTAACATCTCCGTAATAATCACCGAGATGTCACTGACTGATTGCGCCCTTGCAAGCCGCTGCTTAAATATTGCTGTCCAGAAATCAAGCTCGTTGTAAAATATCGCATCCTCAAAGACAAGCAGGGCCGGAAATGCTGGTTGCAACATTTCTTGTATCTTATCAATCTCTCTTGGCCACTTCGATGAAACAACCGCCAACCCTTCTATCACGTTCTGCGCAACTTCCTGAACATCTTTTCTTACCAGAAAATTCTTGACATCTTTCAATAATGGATTATTTCCTATTAGGGAGACAAAATCCTGGGTTGCGTTCTCTCGGACAAAATTGGCCCATTGTTTCAATACCAAAGGAGAAAATGGCGGAAGCTCCATCTCTCTCTCAAGAAAGAACATTGAACCCTCTATTCTTCCCTGCAAAAATAGGCCCGCAATAGTAAGCCAGCGAATATCACCTATCAAGAGACCTGACGGAAAATCCTCAATTTCGGCCAACTGATTGTACTTCCCCTCTTCTTGGAAATTAATAAACTGTGTCGCCAAGAAAATCGCTCTTTGCGCATCCAGGGTATATATTACTTCTCCTGCCGCTGTATTCGGAACAAACCATCCCACCGGAGGAAGTGTTGCACCAATACGAATCCCTTTTGCAACAACAGACAATAACCTAGCCTCATCTTCGCGCAGACGATCCCTCTCTGACACAGACAATTGCAACGCCCTCTGTAGACCGGCAAGAATCGTTGAGACACTTGCCCTAAATGTATTCTTACCCTTTTTATCAGCCAGAAAATTAAGCTTATCTGTAAAAAGACGAACCAATTTCTGGGGGGTTACCGAGCGAAACATACCCAGGTTCTTTACAGAAATCCCCTCGGGCCGCCTAATCGCCGCAAGAAGAACCAGCAATGCCTCGATCTCAGCCCCCGCGTCCTCTTGCTGATCTTCAATTATGGATGCAGCCTGATAAATTAGCCCATAAGACTCATCTGGAGTTGCATATAATGCAATTTCATGGATCGCCAGCGCCGTGTAAACAGGCACTGACGACGCATTCGCCTTCAAAGCATCCAGAACACTAACCGGCGTCATTTTACCCTGGACATTGAGACAGAGAACGGCACCCTTGTCCAAGGAAACCTTCAAGTAGTCAACCAACCCCTGCTGGGAAAACCTATGCATATTCTGCAATCGGTACGGCGTATTCTGCAATTTACCATGCTTTGGATCATAAATTATCTGCAGAAGAAGATCTCGGCAGCGTTCTAGCCCCGGGAAAGGCAAACCCAATAATTCTTGTAAATACGGTCGCTGACGTGCTGCGTCAATTAGCGCAGTGATGATATCCGCATCAGCATTACCATCAAGCGCTGCAAGCAAGACGCGAATATCAGGAAAGTCAGCGAACCTGGATTCTGGGAAATATCTTCCGAGTCCGACCTTTAATTTACTACGGTCAAGCCTTTGTGTATTATTGACTTCGACAACGGAACTCCTAATCTCTGCAGCAAACATTACTGTTAGAAAAACATCCTCCGAGAAGAAAAACTCACCCTGATGATAGAAAATACCAAGCTGCACTGTATTCGTGTTCCGAACAACGCGCTCAATCAGCTCCGCCTTGGCTCCGGAAGGTAATGTGCCGCCCCTTATGGATAAGGTATCACGAATCCTCTCCCGATAAAGATCCGACAATATCTGGTTCTCTGTACTCGTTACAAGCGCTAGTTCAGCGTTTTCTCTGGCTTTCTGAGTAGCCCCAGCGCAAGCTGTTAGCAATTGCTCAGCACAAAACATCGACAGTACAGGCAAAGGAGACTGTGGTTCTAACAAACTCCTTGCCAATTCTTCCAGGGCCGCTCTTAGCTCATCTGTCACCCTAAGCTCAACTCCCCCGGCAACCTCTTCCTCGTCAATATCATCAAGACTGGCAATGTACCCAGCTTGATCTTGGCCAGCACGACGCCCCTCGTCACCAGAAGCCAGTACCAGTAATATATAAACCAATTTAATCCGCGAATAGGCGTCACCTCTAAAAACATCAATAATCTCTTTTGCCACTCTCCTTTGCAGTGCGTAGCGCTCTTCTGTTTCTAACCTTTTTATTTCCTGATAGAATAACGAAAAAACTACCACACCAGATTGCTGTGTTATGAAATAACCAGGATCTTCTTGACCAACATAATTTGTGTCTAACTGTTCGCTGAGAATAATTCCTACCAACTCGGCATAAGCACTCTTAATCTGATTGTAGCCTGCAGTTTGCCGCAAGAAACCAACGGCTTCTCTCAGCATTTTCTCAGAACTGGAGATCCGACCAAACGTAGTCATGAGACATTGTTGATGCTCCGGCATAACCGTTGACCAGTCATCCGCAGACGGCAAATCAACGCAGATACGCCGAAGATACGCCTTAACCGCCTCTGCCTTGACTACAGAATTGTCATCCCCCAGATCCCTACAATATACCCAGAAAAGGCTAAAAGATACCATTGTGGTAATTTGCGATGAAGACAAAGGATCGCTAATTCCTGCCCACGGAACAGTATCACTCATCTTCTTTTAACTCCGGTAATGGCTAGGCATCATTCTTGTCAGAGGAGACTTTCAACAGATAATCCGTTTTACTCCTCGGACACAGCGCCGGGTATAACTCCTCTAACCTTTTGCGAGCATGCATTTTCTCAAACAGAACACCAAGACTCTTGTCAGGGACATTCTTATTACTGTTCTTCGCCAGGTTACGGAGAAAGTCATTGAGAAAGATTATCGCGCAGAACTCTTCACGCTGCGCATCATGAGACACCTTAATCGGCAGATCCTGTCTGATTTCCGCCATCTGCTGTGCCCGCATCGGTTGCGACAAATTCATACCAGGAAACCTAAAAGCACTAAATTCCAACCTGGTCGGATCGAGCCGTTGTCTCCACGGATGGCCAGCAGAAGATTCGCCACTAACAGCGACAATGGTTGGACTTGTTGCCTCCAAGACCGGTTCCTGTACCAACACATCCAACTCAGTCAATTTCCTTCTTGCTTCTTGGGATGGTGCGGGTAGCGGATTGTCTTTTTCTATCTGCTTCCAGAGGGTTGCCGCAACCTGATCGTCAGAGAATTCTCCCGGCACAAAATCTCCTGGCCCAAACAAATACACATAAACAGGCGAGTGCCCCTTATTAATAACATTTAATAGCAGTATTCCATCCTTGTTATCCACGCGAATATCAAAGGGACTCATAATCTCCTCAGGCTTGCGGGTAATCAGCGATTCTCTTGACCTGCGATTGGTCGATACGACGTTTTCTGAATAAGGCACCACCGTCCTGGTCACACCAAGGGAAAATTTCACATCATCACGATAGACACCGGTTTTCGTGGAATGGAACCGCAACCAGAAAAACAATTTGTCTGGCTCGGGCACCATAAAACAAGAAATGGATCCAGAAATAATATAAGCAATAATGAACGGAGCATACATCAGCGATTGATTATTAAGCCGATAGAGATCAGGCATAATCACCGGCAATTGTTCTTGCTGTTGTCTCCTTGAAAATACCTCCGAAAATCCCACCACCACCTTCTGCGCAGGAAAATACGGCGGCGTGGTTGACTGTTTACTAATAAATCCCTTCAGAGAATCCGTTAGGACAACTTGGATCCCCCCGATGGTCTTTATACCACTGCGATCCTCGCTGTGAATCTTTTTTGACAGATCGTAAAGATTTGCCTTGATCAGATCGATGTTGCGCCTTAGCCTATTGACACGATCGCCCGCAGGAATTGATGCATCCAGCTCATCTAATTCCTTTAATGTCGGCACAATAATACTGTTAATCGATCGTACAGTATCCGCTATTACAGCATACTCCCGCGCCTCAGCCGGAGGGACTACCACAACCAAAACAAACAGGACGAGCAACAACAAATCAGTCAGATGTACTGCTGCCCGATCCGTGCCAATCATCTCGAAATAGTTCTTGACACACCTTCTCAGGACTGCCACGTAGATCTGTTCGTGCTTCTTCCAGAAAACATCACCTGCCCTTGCCTCCATTTTCCTCGCACTCGAGAGATCTTTTGATTCTAGGTTATGAAACTGCGGGTACACAATGACATAATCATCGTACTCCTCAAGCATCCCTAACCGCACAATCGTTTGCTTGATCTGTGACAGATCTTCCGATAACACCACAGTCTCTTGCGCAAGCACCGCCTGGTAGCAGACGATCTTCTTGATAAGTCCGTCTATTCCTGGAAGAAACGAGAACCTTTGCGATTTTCTAAGACTAGAGACCAGGTTTACATAGGCACTATGATTACTCAAGAGCATATCGAAAACAGTCTTTTGGCTCTTGGGCAAGAGATGCTGTTCTCGGCTATACAATTCGTGGTAATGCTGAAACTGCTTCCCTAAATTTCCATTAAAGTTCACCTTCGCCAACGCGAACAGCACACTCAGTTCAGCGCGATTTAACCGCATTGAACCTAGGGTGTATTCATCCCATGCAGACTTTGGCTGACCACTTTCTTCTTCGTTACTCATCGTTTCCGCATTGCTACACTGCTAGAGAAAAGAAGCGAACTGTTCCTCGGGAAGCAACTCATCGCACAACATAGCCCGCACCACAGATCGCATATTTTATCGTCCCAACACACACTCACGTCGTCAATGTTCGCAACAGATTAATGTAATCTTCTTTAATCCTGGCATCCTCAACCCGTAATTCCTCAATCTTCCTACAAGCATGAAGAACCGTTGTATGATCGCGCCCACCAAACACATCACCAATCTCCGGCAAACTATGGTTGGTTAGTTCCTTTGCCAGCGCCATGGCCAACTGCCGTGGACGAGTAATGGAACGATTCCGCCGCTTAGAGTGCAGATCGGAAACACGGATTTTATAATATTCCGCTACTGTCTTCTGAATATTATCAATGGTGACCAATTTGTCTTGTAGCGCCAGCAGATCCTTAAGCGCATCCCTGGTCAACTCTAGTGTAATAGGCCGCCCGGTAAAACGCGCATTGGCCACCACGCGCCGCAATGCGCCCTCTAGTTCGCGAACATTCGACCTCACCTTTTTGGCAATAAAAAACGCCACCTCACTCGGGAGTGACGCATTCATTTGATCTGCCTTTTTCTGAAGAATAGCAACTCGCGTTTCTAACTCCGGCGGCTCCACCGCAACGGTCAGCCCCCAACCAAAACGCGATTTAAGCCGTTCTTCCAGACCACTCACCTCCTTCGGATAACGGTCGCAGGTCATCACTACCTGACGCTGTCCCTCGAGCAGGGCATTAAAGGTATGAAAAAACTCTTCTTGCGAGCGCTCTTTACCAGCAAAGAATTGGATATCATCAATCAACAGCGCATCTACCGTCCGGTAGAATTGTTTAAACTCATTGATGGCATTATGCTGAATCGCCTTCACCATATCCGCAACGAAACGCTCGGAATGCAGATAAACCACCTTGGCGCTTGGCTTGCGTTGTAGCACCAAGTGCCCCACCGCATGCATGAGGTGCGTCTTACCAAGACCCACCCCTCCGTAGATAAACAACGGGTTGAAGGCCGCCCCCGCATTTTCCCCAACCTGACAGGCAGCCGCGCGGGCAAGTTGATTAGATTTGCCCTCCACAAAGGTAGAAAACGTATAATCGGCATTGAGGTTGCTACTATGCGTGACAACAACCTCCGCCGCCCGCAAGGCTTGCGTCGGCGGTGCCTGTTCACCCTTGTCGTCACGTCGCGAGGTTCCAATCTCCACCACTACCCGCCACGCCTTCCCATCCCCCAAACGGGCGACTGCGTCGAGGATGCGCTCCAGAAAATGTTCGTTCACCCAATCGAGTACAAACCGATTGGGCGCGAGCAGACGGAGCTGCTCGTCCTGTTCCAGCACTTGCAGGGGCCTGATCCAGTTGTTGAACTGCTGCGAGGGTAACTCCCCCTCAAGAATCTCTAAACACCTAGCCCACAACAAACTCATGCGATGGAACTCCCGAGCGCTATGCTACTCACCTTACCGATTGTATCGCGATTCGCCTCATACATCCAGATACGTCCTATACAGAACAACACCTTACGATATATATCCACACAAGCCTCGCCATGACCTTTTCTAGCCCCCCAAGTACAGACGGAACCGAGCAACTGCCTCTGTCCACCTTCACAGAACGGGCGTATCTGGACTATTCCATGTACGTCATTCTGGATCGCGCCCTGCCGCACATTGGCGATGGCCTAAAACCCGTGCAGAGACGCATCATCTACGCCATGTCGGAATTAGGACTTGCCGCACACGCCAAACCAAAAAAGTCTGCGCGTACCGTAGGCGATGTCCTCGGCAAATACCATCCCCACGGCGACAGCGCCTGTTACGAGGCGATGGTTTTGATGGCGCAACCGTTCGCTTTCCGCTACCCACTCATCGACGGACAAGGCAACTGGGGCTCCTCGGACGACCCGAAGTCGTTCGCCGCCATGCGCTACACCGAGGCACGTCTCTCCGCCTTCGCTGACGTTCTGCTCGCCGAGGTCGATCAGGGAACCGTGGATTGGGTACAGAATTTCGACGGCACCCTAGAGGAACCCTCGTTATTACCAGCACGTCTGCCGCATATTCTACTGAACGGCACCACCGGTATTGCCGTCGGCATGGCCACCGACATCCCACCACACAATGTGCGTGAGGTGGCCGCAGCCTGTATCTATCTACTAGAAAACCGAGACGCCACCCTCGAAGATCTGTGTGAGCGAATACCTGGCCCCGATTACCCGACAGACGCCGAGATCATCACCCCCCGCGAAGACCTGATCCGCATCTACCGTAATGGTGGCGGATCAATCCGCATGCGTGCCCGCTGGGCGCGGGAGGATGGGGATAGCGGCGGCAATATCGTCATCTCCGCACTCCCCTACCAGACCTCACCGGCTCGAATCTTAGAACAGATCGCCGCCCAGATGGCCGCCAAGAAACTGCCCATGGTGGAGGATCTGCGGGATGAGTCCAATCATGAGGATCCCACTCGTCTTGTCATCGTACCGCGCTCTAACCGGATCGATGCGGGAGAACTCATGGTGCATCTCTTCGCGACCACCGACCTGGAGCGCAGCTATCGGGTCAACCTCAACATCATCGGCCTGGACGGTCGCCCCCAGGTCAAAAATCTCTGTCGCTTGCTCGGTGAGTGGTTAGATTTTCGCACCATCGTCGTCCGCCGACGCCTCACCTACCGCTTAGAACGCATACTACGCCGTCTCCACATCCTAGAAGGTCTGCTGATTGCCTACCTCAATATCGACGAGGTAATCCGCATCATCCGTTTTGACGAACATCCGAAGCAGCGACTCATGGAGCGCTTCGCACTCTCCGAACTCCAAGCCGAAGCCGTCCTCGAACTGAAACTGCGTCATCTTGCGAGGCTCGAAGAGATGCAGATTAAGGGAGAGCAGGCGACACTCGCGCAGGAGCGTGATGCTCTGCAACATACCCTGGCTGATGAAAACGCCCTGAAACAACTGATTAAACAAGAGATCCAGGCGGATGCCGAAAAACACGGGGATGCACGCCGCTCGCCTCTGGTCGTCGTAGCACCTGCACCCGCTAAGGCCTTAGACGAGACTATACTCGTTCCGTCCGAGCCGGTCACTGTCGTGCTCTCGGCACGCGGCTGGGTACGTGCCGCCAAGGGCCACGAGCTAGATCCGTCAACACTCAATTACAAAGCAGGCGATCAGTTCCTCGCCGCCGCCCGTGGGCGCAGCAACCAACTCGCTATCTTCCTCGACACCACGGGGCGCAGTTACGCCCTCCCGGCCCATACCCTGCCCTCGGTACGCGGCCAAGGTGAGCCACTCTCCGGACGACTGACCCCCCCGAACGAGGCATTGTTCCTCACCGTCCTCATGGGAAACCCCGAGGAATCCTTGGTGCTCGGCAGCAACGCGGGCTACGGCTTCATCGTCACACTGGATGACCTAGCCACCCGCAACCGAGCGGGTAAGGCCGTCATGACCCTATCGGAAGGGGCTCGCGTCCTCCGGCCATTGTCCCTCACCGAGCCTAGCTCGCGGATCGCCGTCATTACCAACACCGGACACCTATTACTATTTCCGGTTGCAGAATTGCCGCAGATGCCGCGTGGTAAGGGTGTAAAATTCATTAGTCTTGCCTCGACCAGCGAAGACCGCGAACATGCACTAGACTGGGTTCTGGTTCAACCAGGCGAAGGTATCGGCGTACAGTGCGGCAAGCGTGTTCTGTCGCTGTCAGGCAAGGATCTAGAGCACTACACCGGGCAACGGGCGCGGCGCGGCCTCAAGCTACCCCGTGGCTACCAAAAGGCCGAGTCGTTGCATGTCATCGCAACCGACAAGGTGACGAGTGGTGTGCGCGAGATCTTGCTCGGCGGTTGACGGGGGAAAACCATCTTTTAGGTATGATCAAGACTGCCGACCACTCACGGTTGGCGAGTGGCGCTTTGAGACGTTCCGATGCTTTGTGCAGATGACACGTACCGCACCCAATAATGCGGTGGCTAATGCCCCGCGCTATTGGGTCGGTGGCCTGTCGGCTAGCAGGGCTCTGAGGCGTTCAATCTCTGCGTCCCTATCCCGCAAGGCCCCATCCTTCTCCTTCAATGCCGCCAACGCCTGCTCTCTTTCGGCCAACGCCTGCTCTCTCCCAACCCGTTCCTGCTCTCTTTCGGCCAACGCCTGCTCTCTCCCAGCCCGTTCCTGATCCCTTTCGGCCAGCACCTGATCCCTTTCGGCCAGCATCCGCTCGTATTCCCATTGGATAGCATTCTGCTCGCGGATAAAGTTCTGGCGGGCCTGGTAGGCGTGGTAGTCGCGTTCTTTCTCGGAGAACTTGCGTAATGTGCTCATCGCTTGCCTCATCTCTGGGGTATTCATCCAATCGGGTAGTGTATTATCGTCGAATTGATCGGCTTTTTTAAAGAACTGTAACCAACGCTGCTGTTCAGTCTTGATACACTGCGCAGAGAACTTTTCTAGCTCCAATAGCCAGATACCACCGTGATTCGTCAGTATCCGGCCCTTCTCATCACGCAATTGGTAGACGTGGCGATAATCGCTATCGGTCTGG
>CAIRSR010000220.1 GCA_903881315.1 uncultured Thiotrichales bacterium
GGCACCCCGCCTCTGCCGAAGGTAACGTCACGAGGATTGATCCGGCCACCATGACGGTGTATTCGGGTGAACTGGATACCGTCACAAAGGGCGATGTTATCAATATCATTCCGCCGCAAATGGCGGGCCGGATAGCCGAGGTCAGTGGTCTCACCGATGAAACCCATTGGTGTCCAGTCGATAAGGCGACCTTTGAATCCACCAAGGCCCGTGATGTGCATATCATTGGTGATGCTTGTAACAGCGCGGATTTACCAAAATCGGCCTATTCTGCCACCTCAGCGGCAAAATTGGTTGCAGCCGTTGTTGTGGCAGCCCTAGAGGGTACTAGGGAAATGCCTGTGTTTACACACCTGAATGCCTGTTATAGCATCGTAAGCCCTGACTGGGCGATTTCGGCAGCCGGGGCGTATCGTCTAGACGGTACGACCCTCAGGCTGGTTGAGGGTTCTGGGGGGTTGTCACCGCTCGGCGCAACCGCAGCAGAGCGTCGCCGTGAGGTTGACTATGCCCACAGTTGGTATAAAAACATAACCCGCGACATATTTAGCTAAAACGTAACCGTTCACTCTCCCTCCCCCTGGGAGGGGCCAGGAGAAGGGGGGATGTTGAAAAGTTCTCCTCCCTCCTCCCAACCTCCCCCCAATGGGGGGAGGGGTCTGAATGGTTACGCTAGAACCAGTACGTTAGATTTCACGAAGGTAACCACACAGCAGGTGAAAGTGGATTAGGAGAGGTGGCTGTACCAGAGGGATGATAGGGTGCCTGATTTAGATCCCTAGAACCAACCGCAGTGGAAGCTCATTTAGCAACTCCTGTCCCGCAGGGTATTCGCCTGGGCAGGGAGATGGCTAGTGGCTTTTGCTGTCCGCTCAATGTCTCTACCCTATTAAAGAGAGAACTATGGCCAAGACCGTAATTCTGGGTGCCGGATTCGCCGGCCAATATGCCGCGATTGTTTTAAAAGATGCCCTGAAGGGAAAGGGTAATCATGAGGTCGTCGTGGTGTGTCCAACCACCAAGTTTACCTTTATACCGTCGTTGATCTGGGTGGGTATTGGTCAAATGGACGTTAAAAAGACCCAATTCGATCTAAAACCGGTTTACGCTCGCGAGGGAATCTCGTTTGTGCATGGACTGGCCACCGAGATCCATCCCGACGAACGATATGTAGTGGTAGAGCCGAAGGATGGCGTTGGTAAAGAACCCATCCGCGTTGACTACGATTATCTGATCAATGCAACGGGGCCGCATCTGAATTTTGCCGCCACCCCGGGTCTTGGACAAGAGAACGGTTTCACTGAATCCATCTGTACCCCAGATCACGCCGAACTGACTGCAAAGAAATACCTGCAGTTGGTTGAGAAGTTAAAGAAGGGTGGACGGGCCTCGATTGTTATTGGCACAGGTCACGGTACCTGCACCTGTCAGGGTGCGGCCTTCGAGTTCATTGCACAGATCCATAATGACCTTAAGGATCGTGGTCTGCGCGACCGGGCCGATCTCAAGTGGATCTCCAATGAGCCAGAGCTTGGCGATTTCGGTATCGATGGCTTCGAGACCAAGATGATGATGGGCTCCATCTTGTTTACGGCAAACGATATGGCCAACGCCCTCTATACCGAGTATAACATCCAGGCCCAGACACGGATCCATGTCAGCCGTGTTGATGCGGAATTCATCCACACCGAAGACGCTGACGGTAATATCGGCAAGATCAACTACGATTTTGCCATGCTGATCCCGCCCTTCCGTGGCAAGCCCATCCGTTATATTGACCGCGAAGGCAATGATCTCGCGAGCAAGATGCTAAACCCGGGTGGATTCCTGAAGGTAGATGGCGTATACGGGAAGCCATATGACAAGCTCGATGGCCCAGATTGGCCAAGAACCTACCAGAACCCGATCTACAAAAACATCTTTGCCGCTGGGATTGCCTTTGCGCCACCCGGCACTGCATCACGGCCAATGACTTCCCCGAACGGGACGTTGA
>CAIRSR010000221.1 GCA_903881315.1 uncultured Thiotrichales bacterium
GCTCACCTCGGAACAACCGCAGAACCACTTCCTTCTTCCGCCCCGTTGACCACCGCTTCACTTCGGTGGTCGTACCAGACTCGCTGGCAGAAGCGCGTGGCGGAACAGGGGGCAAGCATGGCGCATCTGCAGCCACATTTGATTCTCTCAACATTGCCAAATCCTCATCTTATAAACACGATTTAACACCAAATCTGTGTCCAAAAGAATCGGTGGCGGATCAACAAATGCCCTCCTCAGGGTCATGTAAACCGGACAGACAATGTACTCGCAACAGCCCGTTTGATATGCGATTGACGCAAGGTGCTCTCATCATGGCCAAAGAGGGCGCGTTTTTCCGATATTGCGTCCCCCTGCGTTGGGAAGGCTTGGCGGGGTTCGAGCCAGCTCTCTAGAATTGTTCCGAAACCCGCCCAACACAATCCAACCGCCTATCCAATCAATCTCCCGAGCGTCTCTGGTAAAAGAGCGTATTGATTTCTGCTGAGCGTCAGGGAGTGTTCGCAGTATTTCGCCCAAGGCGGCGCTGCCGTGTGAGCAAGCGTACCCTCCTCGACAAATAATGCGCGTAGGTGTGGTGTTGGCGGGGGTGTTTCTGTGTCGTCAGCCCCCCACTGATGGTGGGTCAATAAGAGGATGATGGGTGCTGGCGTAGCGTGGTTGTCCCGCAGTTGACGTTGTAGGGTGGCGGCGCTCGTGAGGGTTGCGACCACGTCGGCTGGGTCGCTGCGCCGCAGGGTGAGGATGGTGAGCAGGTCGGCGGGGTGTTCTAAGGGGTGTATGGTCGGTCGTCCTCCCGCGCAGACGAGTGCTACGCAGAAATGCTCGCGGCGCAGCCGGGTCGCGATGGCGTACGCACTGACGCGGAGCAGGTCTAGCGTTGCGCCATGGCAGGCGGGCGAGCCATCGACCACGAGCACCGTGGGGCGCAAGCGTGGGGGTGAATGGTGTAATGAAATTGGCCTTTTCCCCTGGTGTATGGGGAGTGGTGTGAGCGGGTAGTGCAACAGTCGGCGCTGGCTGGGATTCATTGCGGACAATTCTCCGGCACCCGTGCGGCCCATACTGATGAGGCGCGGGAGGAGGCTTGGGTCGCTGGCCACGGCGTCGGCCCCGATGGCCTCAATCAGCGTTAGGGTGTGGGCGTCGATGCTTGCAATCGCACGACAAAGAAAGCCGATGGGCGGTGGCGGTGCCTTGGGAGGGATGGGGTCGCCGCTGAGGGCTGTGGTGAGTAAGGTGTACAGGGTGCTGAGTGGGAGTTCCGCAGGTGTGCGCCAGCTATCGGTGTCGGGGAGATCCCGCAAGAGCAGGGCGAGTAGGCCGGTGCGTGCGGCGCTCGGCCAATGCAGGGCCTGCAGGTGCTGGATAGTGACATAGGCCGGATCAGCGGCGAGTGTCGCCATGGATGCTGGGCTGCCGCCACCCAACAAGGTGCGTAGGTCATACACCAGAGAGAGCGGTGGGTGGATGTCCAGCCGGTGCAGCGTGATCAGGGCGGCAGGCAGTGAAGAGAGATCGGTTGGCTGAAAGGTGTGGGTGGTTGCGTGGGTGCGTCGCAGGGGCTGGTTTGGGAGCAGGGCGCGGGTATCCCAAAGATGGATGGTGTCTTCGGCGTGGCTCGAGACCAAGAAGCTGCCGCTCTTGGCCCAGGCGAGACGCCAGGTATACCCTTGTGGCGTGAAGCAGCGTAGCGGAAGCGGACTGTCATCCGAGATGCGGCTGTTTTCTTCGGCAAGATCCCAGATGAGTAGGGTTGCGTCTACCGATCCAGAGGCGAGGCGGGTGCCGTCTGGCGACCAGGCGACCTCAAGCACCGCTCCTTGGTGCCCTGCTAGGCAGTGTTGCGCGGTCATGTTAGGCGCGAGACGACCACGGGTTGACCACAGGCGGATGGTCTTGTCTTGTGATCCAGAAGCGATCCGGTCGCCGCTGGGCGACCAAGCAATGCTGTAGACGGGCGCTCTGTGTCCTTCCAGGTGGCTCAGTTCTGTGCCATCGCTCGCTGACCAGAGACGAATAGTCCCGTCCTCTGATCCGGAGGCGACGAAGCGGGAGTCCGGTGACCAAGCGACGCTTCGTACTGGTTCGGTGTGCCCGGTTAGGCAGTGGCGGCAGCGTAGGGTAACCCCATCGTCGATCGACCAGAGGCGTAGCGTGTGATCTGCTGACGCGGAGGCAAGTTGGCTGCCGTCCGGTGACCAGACGAGGCAAGACACCGCACCCCGATGGCCAGGGATGCGCTGTAATTCGGTGCTGTCGCCGACTGACCAGAGTGAGACAGCGCCATCCTCTGCGCCGGTAGCGAGATAGCTGCCGTCGGGTGACCAGGCGATGTCTTGCGCGAGCCGACTGGTGGGAGGATTGGCGCTCGTCCAGATCAAATGCCCGTCTAAGAGATCCCAGCAGCGCAGGCACCCATCCGTATGACCACTCGCGAGGCGGAGGCCGTCTGGGGCAAGCGCGATACAGGGGGCTCCTTGCGCTTGCTGTCCGCCTTCTGGTTCGGGACGCAGTGTACCGAGGGGGCCGCCAATTGCGTTGGTTGTGGGCAGGTGGGGTACCCAGGGGGGTGGGCGTCGCCCCACCGTGGCGGCCTGCCGTGCTATCCACTGGATTGCATTGAATGGTGGTGCTGCGACAACGGCGGATGCGTTTGCGACCTTCCATAGCGCCAATACCCCGTCCCGGGTGACGGCAGCAAGCTCGCTGCCGTCGGGTGACCACGCGAGATCCGAGATGCTCTCTGTGTGCCCCGAGATGATCGGGGCGGGGGTAGCCACTGCTGACCACAGATGAATAGCGCCACGAGACGAACCCAACGCTAAGGTCTGGCCGTTGGGTGACCAGGCGAGGCTAGCGATGGGGTCTTCGTATTCCGCGAGGTGCGCGAGGCCCCCGGCTGGCGTTGACCAGATACGCACGGTACGATCCTTCGCGCTTGATGCAAGGCGCATACTGTCCGGTGACCACGCGACGTGGGTAACCGGATGTGTGTGGCCAATGAGGGTTTGCAGTAGCTCGCCACTCGTTGCTGACCAAAGGCATACATGACGATCCCCTGACCCAGACGCGAGATAGTCACCGTTTGGTGACCAGGCGACACTCCAGATGGTGCCATTGTGTCCCATCAGGCGGCGCAATTCGCTACCATCGACTGCTGACCACAGCCGTAGTGTGCGATCCTCTGATCCGGAGGCCAGGCGAAGGCTGTCGGGCGACCAGGCGATACTAGTGATAAATCCGGTGTGGCCGGTGATACAACCTAGCTCCGCACCATCGAGTGACCACAGTCGTATCGCGCCGTCGTCCGCGCCTGAGGCGAGGAAACGTCCGTTGGGTGACCAGGCGAGGCATTCGATGGGATTAGTGTGTCTTTTTCGACGCCAGTGTAATTCGCCCTTGGGGGTAAAGACATAAACAGTGTGGTCATCGCCACCCAGCGCTACCCGGCACCTGTCAGGAGACCAGGCGACACAGTTTAGCGAGCCTTTGCCAAGACGCAGTACCTGTTGTGGTTTTGTTTGTTTTAAAGTCATTTGTCTCTACCCCGTTGCGTCATTCCGCGTACGCACGTAGCATCCACAGTTCAGAGTCACTTTTGGGACGGATTATTTCCATGCGCAGCCATTATTGTGGACAGATTGATGAGTCGTTGGTGGGGCATTCAGTAGACCTTTGTGGTTGGGCGAATCGCTGTCGAGACCACGGCGGGGTTATTTTCATCGATCTGCGCGATCGGGAGGGGATTGTGCAGGTGGTCGTTGACCCAGAATCCCCGAGTGCGTTTCAGATTGCGTTACGGGCCCGTAGCGAGTACGTGTTGCGCATCCAGGGTGTTGTGCGTCGCCGCCCGCCGGGTACGGAGAATAGCCATCTGTTCAGCGGTGCGGTAGAGGTGGCGGGAACCTCGGTCGAGGTGCTGAATCGTTCTGAGCCACCACCCTTCGCGATCGAGGACGGCACCGAGGCCAACGAAGAGGTGCGTCTGCGCTACCGCTATCTGGATCTGCGTAGGCCCGAGATGCTGCGCCGGGTGCGAATGCGTGCCGAGGTTGCTCGCCTGGTGCGCAATTTCCTCGATAGCCACGGCTTCTTGGACATTGAGACGCCGTTCCTCACCAAGACCACTCCAGAGGGGGCGCGGGACTACCTGGTGCCGAGTCGTACCCATGCGGGCCATTGTTTTGCCTTGCCGCAGTCGCCGCAATTGTTTAAACAACTCCTGATGATGTCCGGCATGGATCGCTACTATCAGATTGTGCGCTGTTTCCGTGACGAGGATCTCCGCGCCGATCGCCAGCCTGAGTTTACGCAAATCGACATAGAAACCTCCTTCATGGATGAAAATGGGATCATGGAGATGATGGAGTCGATGGTGCGCGAGTTGTTTTCGCGGGTTTTGGGCGTGGCCCTGCCGAACCCCTTCCCGCGCATGACCTATGCCGAGGCCGTGCATCGTTTTGGCTCTGACCGCCCCGATCTCCGTAACCCACTAGAACTGGTCGAACTTAGCGATCTGATGAGTGAGGTAGAGTTTAAGGTCTTTTCCGATCCGGCTCGCGACCCCGGGGGGCGGGTGGCAGCCTTGCGCTTGCCTGGGGGCAATGACCTGCCGCGTTCCGCCATTGACGCCTATCAGCAGTTTGTCGCCTCGCGTGGCGGTAAGGGCCTGGCCTACATCAAGGTGAACGACATTACCCGCGGGCGTGCGGGACTACAGTCCCCGATCATTAAGTTCCTCTCCGACGAGGTGCTCGTCGAGGTGCTGAATCGTACCGGAGCGGAGACAGGGGATGTCATCTTCTTTGGCGCGGATCGCGCCTCGGTCGTCAACGAGTCGCTTGGGGCTTTGCGGCTGAAGTTGGGTGAGGATCGCGGGCTGGTTCTGCGGGGCTGGCGTCCGCTGTGGGTTGTGGACTTCCCGATGTTTGAGTACGACGAGCCTGCGCGTCGTTGGATGGCGCTACATCACCCGTTTACCGCGCCTCGGGTGGATGATACCGATGCCTTACGCGCAGCGCCTGGGGCAGCCCTCTCGCGCGCCTACGATCTGGTGCTGAATGGCACCGAGGTGGGTGGTGGGTCGATCCGTATCCACCGTCCCGAGTTACAGCAGGCGGTCTTTGAGCTGCTTGGTATCGGTGCCGAGGAAGCCGAGGAGAAATTTGGCTTCTTGCTGAAGGCATTGGGTTATGGTGCGCCGCCGCATGGGGGGATTGCCTTTGGCCTAGACCGGCTCATCATGCTCATGACGGGTTCCGCTTCTATTCGCGATGTGATTGCGTTCCCCAAGACGCAGACGGCAGCGTGTCTACTCACGGGTGCTCCGGCGGTGGCTAGCAAGGAGCAATTGCGCGAGTTAGGTATCCGTTATGCGCAATCCGCGAGCCAAGGCGGGCCTGCGGCAAGCACGACAGCTCGCTAGTGACCGACTACTTGGCGGATATTGTTGCGTTTTTTAGCCACCATCCCTATGGGGCGGCGGTAGCAGTATTTCTCATCAACCTGGCTGAGTCGTTGGTGGTGGTTGGGTTGTTTGTGCCCGGCACCGTCATCATGTTCAGTATCGGTGCTTTGGTGGCGCTGGGGGCGATGGGGTTGTGGACGACCCTGGCCTGCGCTGTTGCGGGAGCGCTTGTAGGTGATGGCGTGAGTTATCTGATTGGGCGCTATTACCGCGAACACCTGCGGGAACTCTGGCCGTTTAGTCGTCACCCGCAATGGCTTGAACGGGCCGAGCGGTTCTTTGTTCGTCATGGTGCGAAGAGCGTCGTGTTGGGGCGCTTCATGGGGCCGATCCGCCCCATCATTCCGGCGGTCGCGGGAATGATGGGGATGGCGTCTGGGCGTTTTTACCGGGCAAATTTTCTCTCGGCGATTACCTGGGCACCTGCGTATATCCTACCCGGCGTGGTTCTCGGCGCTTCCTTAAGTCTAGCCTCTAAGGTTGCTACTCGCCTGACGCTCGTCATCCTCTTGTTGTCGGCGGTGGTGTGGTTGACGGTGTTTCTGGTGCATCAAGTGTATGCACTGCTTCAGCCACGGGCCGAGCGTATTGTTTTGCGCTTGCTTGCCTGGGGGCGGGTTCATCCCATGTTCCGCGAGGTAACGGTGGGTCTGCTTGATCCAACTCACCATGAATTAAAGGGACTGGTGGAGATTGGGGCGGTATTGTTGTTTGGGGGGTGGATCTTTTTTGCGGTGTTGCTGGGTGAGATTGGTTTCCCGCAGCCGCTTAGCTTGGATTATCAGGCCTACTATTTGCTGCAAGAACTGCGGACGCATTGGGCAGATCAGGTGATGGTGTTCCTGTCCGAATTCGCGGATACCCCAGTCAATATCTCGGTGGCCTTTGTAGGATTGATCTGGTTTGCCGTTCGGCGGCACTGGTTGGTGGCAGCCCATTGGACAGCGGCCGTGGTGATGGCGGCACTGGTGGGGTTAGGTCTCAACTACCTGCTGCCGAGTGGATCCCCGCGACCGGATATCTACCTTGTCGGGATGAGCGACGCCTTCCCAAGTGTTCATGCTGCCGTGGTGAGTACCCTCTATGGCTTCTTGGCTGTATTGGCGGCGGGCGAGTTATCTTCTGGTCTGCGGCGTCTGCCCTATACGGTTGCTGCGGTGTGGATCACCTTAGTCGCGGTTGCGCATCTTTACCTCGGTCGCCATTGGCTGTCGGACGTGGTGGGAGGGGTGACCTTGGGGCTGCTTTGGTCTGGGATTGTTGGCATCGCGTACCGTAGTCATGTCGCTGTGCGCATCGACCTGCGTGGCTTGTGGATCGTATTGGCGGTGACGATTCTGTTTGTTGGTGGCGGTCATGTGGTGTTGCACCACAACGGCCAGTTGCTGCGCTACGAGAGTCACCGCCCACAATCTATCCTAGAGGTGTCTCGCTGGTGGGAATCCGACTGGCAGCGATTGGCGGCTTACCGGGTCGATTGGGGGGGCGGGGCCCATGTCCCCATGACCATTCAAGCGGCTGGTGATTTGGCAGAGGTGAGTCGTTATCTGCAACAGTATGGCTGGCGAACGCTCCCGCTCTTGGATACCGCACGAGTCTTGCGCATCTTTCTCCCGGATACGGACATGAAGGATCTGCCCATACTGCCCTATGCCCACGATGGACACCAGGAAGCGTTGCAACTCACCCATCCAGGCGAGAGCGGCGAGACATCCGAGCGTTTGGTGTTGCACCTATGGCGCGGAGATGCCGAGATCGGGTTGGGTCATGTACCTCTTTGGGTGGGGTGTATTACCCGCCAGCACCTGGCCAAACCGCTTGGTCTCATCACCCTACCGAAGACCGAACCCGAGTATGTGGCACCACTCTTGGTGCTACGTTCAGCGTTGGGTGGGATTCAATGGCGCAAGGCAAACCGACCCGGGCCGTATCCGGAGGGCTGGGATGGAACGGTGTTGTTACTGAGGATGCTGGGGGGATCGTGAACCATTCACCTCTCCCAAGCGGGAGAGGTGAATGGTTTGTGTCTACCACTTGCTGTAGAGAAAATCCGCAACCCAAGCGCCAATGACGCCTGAGGTAATGACAAAGATACGGCTAGCAGCAGCAGCGGCTGGGGAAACCGTAGGGGCAGTGGTCTCGATACCGACGGAGAGAGGGATCGTCCCCACCCCGTAGGTCAACCAGTTGACACCCACGACCCCGGCCAATGCGCCAGCAGCCAGTACGATTGGGTAAACATAATCGGGCGAGTCACTCTCGACCGCTTTTGCTTGTTGCTGCGGTGCCTGTCCCGTCAAGCTCCACGCGGAAGCGAGTGACGGAGCAAGACCAATCAAGGCGACCAACGCAATGATGGCAAATCTGCGCATCATCTTCTCCTTCTTGTAAGGGATAAATACACTGTCATGAACGACGGCAATGCCGACAACAATCTACCAGGAAAAGGTTACGTTCTCGTGGCGGCGGGTCTTGTTACGCCCTAACCCTATTCTCCTCCTGAGCCATAAAGGTAGTTGGCAATCAATGCGCCCGTACCTGCCGTAATGGTTGCGAGAACACGGCTGCCGAGTGCGATGTCCACTGGCGTTGCGTCTAGCGGTGCGGCGACGAAGGGCACCGAACCAAGCGGATAGGTCAGCATATTGAACACGACGATGCCAACGATGGCACCAGCGCCAACGGCCAACAGACGGTGACTAGACTTGTCCTCCTCACTGGCCTGTGCTGCGGACTGCGCGGCGTAGACCGTGGTGGGGGCAATGAGTGGTAGCGCAGTCATCAGGGAAAGCAAAGCAACTATCATCAATCTCCGCATAACTCTTCCTCGGAATGGGACAAAACGGCCTAATGATCGTAGAGCCAGTTGGCAATCCACGCGCCAACGACCGCACTGGTAACGGCGAACATCCGACTAACACCCACGGAAATTTCGGGCGCAATCGTAGCGGCTGGCGCAACCGTGCTTTCTAGGAATGGAAAGCCGGCTGAGCCGAACAGCACCGCTTGGGTGCCCACTACACCGAGGATGGCTCCCAACCCAACTGCATAGGGGTAGAAGGTCTCGGAAGGGGGGGGAGGTTCGTGAGTCTTGGAATAACCCGTTATTGGCAAGATACCTATCAAAACTACAAGGGTAATCAGCAACCGTCTGCGCATAGATCTCTCCGGCATGAAAGAACTTGGGTACACCTGTTTGAAGGGGATCGACAGAAAAAAAGTGAACACCGAACGCCATCCCTGTTTTCCACGCCCCGCATCAAATCCAATTCCTGTCTTCGGTGAACGGACACGGCTCATTGTATTTCCTTCTTCTCCATATGGCAAGGAAAGTACCCTTGGGGTGATCGCGTCGGGTAGATCTTGGCAGTGACGGAGGGATACAGCGGGTGTCTCCGATCTCGGCTAGTTTTCATGGGAACCGCGTGGTAGATTCGCTGGCGGTTGTGGCAAGATGCCTCTAGCTGGGCGGGGTTTGCTGGGGGTGGGTGCCTGGCGTTGTCCTGGTTCACACAAGAATAGCATGGTGGTGCGCATGGGCGTGAAGATACTCTGGTCGTTTGTCCTGTTACTGTTGTTGGTGCGGGTGTCTCATGCCCTGGAGGCGCGGGACTTTCATCGGATCCCGCCCGGCGAGGGGCGGGTCGCCTTGGTGATCGGCAATAACCACTATGTGCACGCCAATGGGTTACAGAATGCGGTTGCTGACGCGGCTGCAATGAAAGAGAAGCTGGCCGGGCTTGGGTTCGATGTGGTGTATCGGACGGACGCGAGCCGTAAGGAGATGAACAAGGCGATCGACTCCTTTGCGATGAAGCTCTCAATGAACGCGGTTGGGATGGTGTTCTATTCCGGGCACGGCATCCAGATCAACGGCGAGAACTACCTGATTCCGGTAGATCTTGATGCGCAGGAGGAGAGTGATGTCGTCAATGATGGCGTCAATCTCGCGAAGATCCTGGGGCAGATGAGTGGCGCGCAGGCCAAGTTCTCGTTGGTAGTCCTGGATGCCTGTCGTGACAATCCGTTTCGGTACGCGCACATCGGCGGGAAGGGGATGGCGAGCACCCGTGGTCTCGCGCCGATATCGAGCAATGCGCGTGGGATTATGGTCGTGTACTCGGCGGGTAGCGGTCAGAAGGCGCTGGACAGGCTCGGTGACAAGGACGAGAGCCCGAACGGGCTCTTTACCCGCGAGTTCTTGAAGGTGATGGAGCGGCCTGGCGTGAAGATCCAGGAACTGGTGGACGAGGTGCGGGAGCGCGTGATTGCACAGGCGGAATCGGTGGGGCAGACACAGACGCCTGCGGTGTATAACGAGTCGAAGGGTACCTTCTTTTTCCTGCTGCCCGCCGACCAAAAAGTAACCGTAACCGTAGAGCCAAAGGGTGATGGGGGGAATGCGAGCCCCTCAGAGCTAGAGGATCGCAAGCAAGCAGCAGACCGGGAGGATCAGCGCACCTTCTGGCAGTCGGCGCATGATGACCCTGCGATTTGTCAGGACTACCTCAACCGCTGGCCCAATGGCCTGTATGTGGTGCCAGCCAAGCGCTGTATCGAGAAGGGTGACGACGCGAAGCGCCAGGCCGAGGCAGCGCGCTTGGCGGAGGCCGAGCAACAACGCCGGGTTGCGGAGAATGAGCAACGGCTGGCCGCAACCGAAGAGCGGCGTAAGGCCGAGGAGGCGCGGTTGGCCGAGCTGAAACGACAGCGCGAAGAGGTGGAGCTGCGGGCGCAGACTGCGGCTGCGCCACAACCAGCCGCACGGCAGTCGCTTGAGCCGGAGATGGTCTCGATCCCTGCGGGCACCTTTATGATGGGCTCACCGCCGAGCGAGAAGGATCGTCAGCCCGCTGAAAAACAGCACCGCGTCAAGGTGGCTGCCTTTTCTATGGGCAAGTATGCGGTGACGGTTGGCGAGTTCCGCCGCTTTGTCCAGGCCACCAACTATAAGACCGAGGCGGAGAGCAGTGGTGCTGGGTGTTTTGCTCATGACGATGATGATAAAGAGCCGTGGAAATACCGTGCATGGGCATCCTGGAAGAAACCAAACAAGTACCAGGGAAATCAGGACAATCACCCCGTGACGTGCGTGAGCTGGAATGATGCAGAGGCCTATGCGCGGTGGTTATCCCAAGAGACGGGCAAGCAATACCGGCTGCCCACCGAGGCAGAATGGGAGTACGCCGCCCGCGCCGGGACGACCACATCTCGTTTCTGGGGCGATGATCCGAACGATGCCTGCGCCTATGCGAACGTAGCGGACGAGACCAAGCTACCGAACGGCAGTCAGTGGTCTCCTCGACACGAATGCAATGATGGCCACGCCTTTGTTGCTGGTGTTGGCAGTTACCAAGCGAACCCGTGGGGTTTGTATGACATGCTCGGGAACGTGTGGCAATGGACGTGTTCGGTGCATGACGAAGACTACAGTGGCAGTGAGCGGCGTTGTTCAGGCAAAAAAGATGCCAACCTCCGGCGTTCGTTGCGCGGCGGTTCTTGGTACAACGCTCCTTTGGGGCTGCGTGCGGCCGACCGCGACGGGAACAACCCGGACAACCGGAACTTCAACATTGGGTTCCGTCTCGTGCAGGATTGATTTCCTTTAGTTTTTACTCTTTTTCCTTTACCCTGCCTTTGTGGGTTGACTTTTTCTTTTGGTTGTGATCTTGTCTTTTGGTATGGGGGTTCGGGGGCATTGCCCCCGAGGATTTCGTTTTTCGCTGGGTGTGTGCTGGTGCAAAGAACGCAAGGTTGTTGGCAGAATCGGGTGCGCCGCAGGCAGCGTTGGGCGTGCGGCCTGCCCTGTTGGGTGCGCGGGATCCTGAGCGATGGCCGGTGGTCGGAACCACCCCGCCCCTGCGGGGCCCCCCTCCACGGAGGGGAATTGGGCGGCCCTCCGTGGAGGGGGGGGGCCCGCAGGATGGGGGGGAATGCGCCAAACCCGATCCTATAGTATCACCTGGATGTTATCAATGAGGCGGGTGCGGCCCAAGCGGGCGGCAGTTAGTGCCACTAGGTGGCGATCACCCACTTGTGGTGCGCTCAAGTCGCTTGCTCGGCGTATCACGCAGTACTCCGGGCTGAAGCCAGCGGCACAGAGTTCGTTTCTACCGGTCTCTTCAATACGCTCGTAGTCTGTGGCCCCTATCACTACCGCATCGCGCATTCTGCACAGTGTGCGATACAGGAGTGGGGCCTTGCCACGTTCTTCAGTGCTGAGGTAGCTGTTACGGGAACTCATGGCCAATCCGTCGTGTTCGCGCACGGTGGGGTATGCGACAATCTTGATGGGGAGACAGAGATCTGTCACCAGTTGCCGAATGACGAGGAGCTGTTGAAAATCCTTTTCGCCGAAGATGGCGACCTCTGGCTGGACGATGTTGAATAGAATGGTGACAATCGTCGCAACACCGGTGAAGTGCCGTGGGCGTGTCGCGCCACACAAGATGTCGCAGAGACTGGGTACTGTTACCGTCGTCGTTCCGGCTTCTCCCCTGGGATAGATCTCCTGTGGAGTAGGGGCAAAGAGAAGATCGGCACCTGCCTCGGTCAGTTGTTGTGTATCTTGATCTAGGGTGCGAGGATAGAGGGCGTAGTCCTCGGTTGGGCCGAATTGCAGAGGATTGACGAAGATGCTCACCACCACGCGATGCGCCAGGGTGCGGGCATGTTGTACGAGAGCAACGTGTCCGGCGTGGAGGTTGCCCATGGTTGGCACGAAGGCAATGGATTGATTGCGCCACGGCTCAAGTGTCTTGTGTAGATCGGAAATGGTTTTTATGATGGGAGTCATGGTTACGTCCTGCCCAATTAGGGATGGGGAGGCTCAGGAGAGGTGAAATTCTGGTGGACAAATTATTTCTTGACGCCAGAGGAGGTTTGTTATAAATAATTTTCATGGCTGTCTTCTCCATGAAGGGGGGGATTCGCCATGTACCTATCGAGGGCCACTCTTCTTATGTCTGGAAACTGCCGTCTCCCCGCAGCAACAAGTACTCCGGAGCCTACCACAGGCAGCGACTCCAGTGGCACGGCTAGTGCGCTGCCGCTGTCTCAGCCGGGTATTCCTGAGTATTTGCGAAGTACCTACCACTGGGCCTACCTGAGTGAACTCGGGCAGGTGTTGCTTGACAGGCCTGTGGTGGTTTCCACCATCCTTTGGGGAAACGCCCGGCGTCTTATGGCGGCTGCGGCTGCCGAATTTACCCCTGGTCAAAAGATACTGCAATCGGCTTGCGTGTATGGTGATTTTTCGCCAATCCTGGCGCGGCGGGTAGGGCCCAAGGGCCGACTCACCGTGGTTGATGTGGCTCCCATTCAGATCAGTAACTGCCAGCGCAAACTGGTTCCGTATCCGCAAGCCACGGCACGGGTGGCCGACGCTGCGGCCCCTCTGGCAGACGAGGTTGATGGGGTGTGTTGTTTCTTCTTGATCCACGAGGTTCCTGAGGACTACAAGGTGCGCATCGTAGACAACCTCCTCGGCATGGTGAAGCCAGGGGATAAGGTGGTGTTCGTGGACTACCATCGCCCCCACTCCTTTCACCCACTGAAGGGGGTTATGGCGCTGGTTTTTCAGTGGCTAGAGCCTTTTGCCCGGATTTTGTGGGATCGAGAGATCAAGAGCTATGCTAGCCGGGCCGAGGATTTCGACTGGACGAAGCGCACCTACTTTGGTGGCCTCTACCAGAAGGTGGTGGCGGTACGCCGCCCTGCCCGATAGGTGTTTTTAATACTCTATCGGGAGAGAGGCAAGCGAGCGGTGTTATGCGGGTGGGATCTCCCCCCCGCAGGCGGTGAACAGCGCCGGAAGCAGTTGTTCGATCTCTAAAAGCATGAGCGCGAAATCAGCATCGAAGCGCTCGGCCTCGCCGCTCCCCGTTGACCCGGGGGGTGGAGGGGCTGAGGGTTGGCCTCCTGCTTGCGTTGCTGGTTCTTCGTCTAGGTCGAGAAACCGCAAGCGGCGCACCATGATCGATTCGTCAAACACAAACGACAGGTGGTCGTTCCAGGTCAGTGCGAGTTTGACGACCTGTTTGCCCGCATCCACATGGGCGCGCACCTCGTCGGTGCCGAGGTCTTGGTGATCGATGCGGACTTGGCCGCCTTGTTCCCCTGGGGTGCGCAGCTCACACTGATCCTCTACCACGAAGCCAGCGGGTACGTCCTTTCCTAACAGCCACTGGGTCATTACCGTGGATGGGGTGGTTGTGACCTGGGGGGGGAGGACTTCTAGGGTGCCGAGGCACTTGCGCAGCAAGACCGTGATCTCTTCGGCGCGCTTCGGGCTGCTGGTGTCCACAATCAGGTAATTCAGGAGAGGGTCTACGTAGAGATAGGTCATCCGCGAACGGGTAAATGCACGCGGCAGGAGGTCTTGGAGGATCTCGTCTTTGAGGTTGTCGCGCTCCTTACGGCCTACCTTGCGCATCTGCTCTTCTTCGATCTCAGCGACCTTCTCGGCCACCATCTCGCGCACTACGCTGCCGGGTAGCAGTTTCTCTTCAGAGCGTACACAGAACATCATGCGCTTGCTGACGCTATGCACCAGTGCCCGCGCCGTTTTGCCGAGAGGGGGCACAAAACCGAGGGTACCCATCTCCAATGGGCCACAGGGACGGAAAAGCATTCCAGCAAGGCGATCCTCAAGCTGTTCGGGGGTCAGCACAAAGGGCTTAACCAGTCGGAATAGATATAGATTCTTGAAAAACACGGCGGTCACACCCTCTATGATAGAAGACGCGCATTATAGGGTCAGGGTGGGCTGTCGGGACAGTCACCTTGTTCTAGTTTCTCTCTTTCTTTCTGTTGCAGTGCCCACAGGTGCGCATAGAGCCCGCCCCCGGCAAGTAGTTCGCGGTGGTTGCCGCGCTCCTTGATGTGGCCGTGCTCCATCACCAAGATCTGATCGGCATCCATCACCGTAGACAGTCGATGGGCAATGACGAGCGTGGTGCGGTTGCGGGCGATCTCATCAAGCGCTGTCAGGATGGATTGTTCCGAGCGCGAATCGAGGCTGGATGTGGCCTCATCGAAGACCAGGATCTGGGGATTTTTTAGGATGGCGCGGGCGATGGCCACCCGTTGCTTTTCTCCCCCAGAGAGTTTTAGCCCGCGCTCTCCCACTACGGTCTGATAACCCTGCGGCAGCGACACAATGAACTCATGGAGATGGGCGAGCGTGGCGGCGCGTTCTACCTCCTGCTGCGAGGCATTGGGACGACCGTAGAGGATGTTGTAATAGAGGCTATCATTGAACAGCACGGTATCTTGGGGGACGATGGCAATGGCTGCCCGCAGGCTCTGTTGGGTAACATCACGAATGTCCAGGCCATTGATGAGAACCCGACCGCCGCTCACCTCATAAAAACGAAAGAGCAGCCGAACTAACGTAGACTTTCCCGATCCGCTCGGGCCCACTACGGCAATCTTACGGCCCGTGGGGAGGTCGAAGCTGACGCCATGAAGGATCGGTCGATCGGGGTTGTAGGCGAAATGAACGTCGTCAAAGCGCAAGCCTGTGTTCCCCTCAGGGAGGGTGACAGCGTTTGGGTGGTCGCGGATCTCAGGGGCCTGTTCAAGGAGGCGTAGCATCTGTTCCATGTCGGCCAGCGCATGTTTGAACTGACTATAGACAACCCCTAAGAAATTTAAGGGTACAAAGAGCTGGATGAGAAAGGCATTGACCAGCACCAGGTCTCCGATGCTGAGTCGTCCTGCAACGATCCCGTGTGTTGCCAAGATCATTACGCCGGTGACGCCGAAGGCGATAATGCTGCTCTGACCAGCGTTGAGCGCCCCGAGCGAGGTCTGGGTTTTGACGGCGGCGTTTTCCCAGTGGGCGAGGGTGTCTTCGTAGCGCTTGAGTTCGTGCGCCTCATTGCCAAAGAATTTGACCGTTTCATAATTCACCAGAGAATCCACCGCCTGGGCGCTGGCGCTGGATTCTAGGGCGTTCATGCGATGCCGAAACGGCATCCGCCAATTGGTGATGACAAAGGTAAAGGCGATGTAGAGGACGACCGATCCAAAGGTAACCACGGCAAACCAAGGGTCGTAGCGACCGAGCAGGATGAGCGTAATCAGCACGATCTCCACCAACGTAGGCAGGATGCTGAAGGCCAGATAATTGATGAGTGCGCTTACGCTATGGGTGCCGCGATCGATGTCTACGGTCAGTGCACCGGTGTGTCGTTCGAGGTGGTAGCGCAGGCTCAGCGCGTGGAGGTGGGCCAAAACCTGGATGGAGATCTTGCGCATCGCGCGGTGGCGTACTCGGGCGAATAGGCCATCGCGTAACTCGTTAAAGGTCGAGGCGGCGAGTCGTAGCGCACCGTAGGCGGCCAGCAGGGCGAGTGGGACGACAAGGGGCGTCTGTCCGGCTGGGCCCAGGCGATCGACCAGCGCCTTCAGGACGAAAGGGATGCAGACATTGGCGAGCTTAGACAGCACCAAGGCGACCAGGGCAGCCAGGACGCGGCCTCGATAGTCCCATAAGAAGGGCAGGAGGGCGCGAACCGTGCCCCAGTCGTCGCGATCGGTGGGGAGTGTGGTGTGGTTGCTAAGGCGTGTTGGTTGAAATTGCATCGCGGTCTGGTTGTCTCACGGGGCACTCTCCATGGAACGCGCCTTGATCAAGGCCTCTGCAGCCGCTTGGGATTGTCCCTGCTTTTGGCGGGCGACTGCGATAAGACGCCAATTACGTGCCTGAAGGTCGCGTTGATTGCGCGCTAGGCTGTTTGATTTTTGCGCCATATTGATGGCTGCGTCAAGGTTGCCTTGCTTGAGACGGATACCAGCTAATTCGTGCCAGAGCTGTCCGTTCTCGGGTTCGATGTGTAGGGCGCGCTCCAGGGTGGCGGCGGCTTCCTCGGTCTGGCCTGCTGCTGTTTGATCATCCGCTTTCCCGAGAAGGGTCACGACAACCCCATTGGCAGAGGCGGCCTGACGACTTGTGGGGGCAGGGGGTTGGATCGCGCTCGCTGTTGACGATGCCGGGACGGGGGGCGTGTACGATGGCGTGGCGGTGGGTGCAGCCGTCCGTTGGTTGGGCAGTGCCCCGGGTGCTGCGGGGATGGGCGGCAGCGCGGTTGCGTTGGCTAACCCGGTGGTGACTGTGGTTCCGGTGGGCGGGGTGGCTGGTTGGGTTGTCGGCCCCATCCCGGCAGAAGGCGGGAGCGGTTCTGCGCGTAGCGGGGCATTATGCAGGAGAGAAGGAAGCGGCGCGGTCTTTGCGGGTGATGCGCTCTCGCGGGAGGTCGGAGGCGGGACGGTAGGATGCGTCGCGGCAGTATTGGCGAACTTGGTGCTGTGATCCTCTACTGGTGCCAAGGCCTGATTCTGCGAGGGCAAGGCGCAGCCGGAAAGGGCGGTTGCTAGGGCCATGGCCAGGTTCAGCGTGGCGTGTCTTTTGGTGGACGCGGGTGGGGTGGTTCCCGTGGCGGTGTGGAGAGTGTTCATAGACTTTTTACCTCGTAATCCGGTCACTAGTGGACAGTGATGTTCTCGTCAGGCATGACGCCTTCTTCTGGCATTACTGGAGCTATGGGTATCTCAGTGTCGCAGCCACCGGATGGTGGTGGCAAACTGCCGTGGAGGAACGGTATGCGGACTGCCCCATCGCAATAGGACTCGACCTGATGATTACTGTGCGAGACCCACGCATATTCGATGTTCGGTGGCGGGGTTGGTTGTAAGGGGTGGGGATGCAAGGCCATCATCATATCCATCCAGATCAACATGGCACCTGCGGCACCGCTAAAGCCGGCCGGTTGGTTATCGTCGCGTCCTAACCATACCACAGCAACGCGATCCCCGGAAAATCCCGCAAACCAGGAGTCACGGAAGTCGTCGGTAGTACCCGTCTTACCCGCCAGATCGAGACCCGCAAACTTACCCTTTTCTGAGAGGACGTGGCCGGTGCCCGCTCGCACCACCTCTTGGAGCGCGTTGGTGAGCAGAAAGACAGCGCCAGGATCCACCGCTGGCTGTACCTCTAGTGGATAACGCTGCAAAGGTGTGCCCTTGGTGGTGAGAACCGATTTAATGGCGCGCAAGGGTATCCTAAAGCCCTCTCCGCCGATGGTCTGATAGATCGAGGCAATCTCTAGCGGGGTGAGTTCCACCGCTCCGAGAAACAACGAGGGATGGGGTTCTAGATGCCGCTCGAGCCCGAGGCGCTTTAGCATGGCGAGCATCTCGTTCATTCCTACCGCCAATCCTAACCGTACGGTGGCGAGGTTGTAGGAGTGGGCAAGCGCCGTGCGTAGGGACACCATGCCATGGAAATTATGATCGTAATTCTTTGGTTCCCAGGCCCTGCTGCCCGGGATGGGTATGGTAATCGGAGAGTCGTCGAGCGGGGTGAGGAGCGTGTACGGGCTCCCATGCGCTAGGGCTGTTAGGTAAAGAATTGGTTTTATGGTAGATCCTACCGGGCGGAGGGCATCGAGGGCGCGATTGAAGCCAGCGAAGTGGGACGCACGCCCCCCCACCACGGCCTGTACCTCGCCGTTGTCGCGACCAGTCACAATGATGGCACCCTCAAGTGTGCTGGCGGGAAAGCGTTTTTGACGTTCTAGCAGGCGAGCTCGACCATCAAGGGCTGCATCGGCGGCCTCTTGTACGAGTGGGTTTAGGGTGGTGAAGATCTGTAGGCCTTCTGATCGTAGATCCTCCTCGCGATAGTCCCGTGCCAGTTGGCGACGCACCAGGTCAAGGAAGGCGGGGTACGGGGATGAGCCGCGATGGGGGCGGGCGATGACCCCTAACGGGGTGCTTTGGTAGCCGTGCAGCGTTTGCTCGTTTGCCTCTCCAGTCTCGACCAATTGGGAGAGTACCAGGTTGCGGCGTTCGGTGGCGCGTTCGGGGTGTTTGCGTGGGTCATAGTAGGAAGCGCCGCGCGCAAGCCCGACCAGAAGCGCGAGTTGCGGTGGTTCTAGCTCCTCTAGGGGGCGACCGAAATAGAACCAGCTCGCGAGGCCAAAGCCATGGATGGCGCGATCACCATCCTGGCCGAGGTAGATCTCGTTGAGATAGGCCTCCAGGATTGCGTCTTTGCTGTAGTGCGCCTCCAAGTCGAGCGCCATTATCGCTTCCTTGACCTTACGGGATAGGCTGCGCTCTTTCTGAAGATAGAAGTTCTTGACGAGTTGCTGGGTGAGCGTTGATCCTCCCTGTACGGTTGCGCCCGCACGAAGGTTGGACACAAACGCCCGCACAATGGCAAACAGATCAATGCCGTGGTGTTCGTAGAAATGACGGTCTTCGGTTGCAACGAGGAGCTTGACGAGCAGTGGGGGGACGCTTGCGCGTTGCACGAGGATGCGATCCTCGGCCTTGGTTGGGTGGATGCTGCCGATGATCATGGGGTCAAGGCGTACCACCCCAGGCGCGGTTTTGCTGGCGGGTTCGGTGAGGGTTTGGATGCTGTTGCCAGCAAAGGTGATACGGATTGTGCGTGCCGGCTCGTCACCGTCCCAAAAGGTGAAGGCGCGGGTGGTGATACGCGCCTCGTTGCCGGTGATGGCATAGGTTCCGGGCTCGATTGGTTCCTTGAGCGCACGGTAGCCTAAAAAGCCGAGTTCGGTTTGGAGTTGGGCTACTCTGAGTTCCAATCCCTGGTAGAGTTCGAGTGGGCGTGCGTACACCCGGGCAGGCAGTTCCCAGCGCTTGCCATCGAACTGCTCGCGTACCACGCGATCCAGAACCAGCGCCTGGCTTAGGGCGATGAGCAGCAGCCCGAGCAACGCTCCTAGCGCTAAGCGGATGATGATGTATCTAACCCGAGAAAACAATGGATTGGATCTCTGAGGGGGGTAGGCAGGAAGAAGGGCATCGCGCTAGGTGCAGTCAGACAGAGTACAGTGTAGGGCTTCTGACTATCCTTTGCACCTTACGATACGATCTGTGTACGCATTGTCTTATCCTACGGTTTTGGATTTTTGCATCTGGATATTAAGCATACGAATAGTGGCTTTTGTGGCGGCGAACACCTGGTTGGAGTGTACCCCGCGCGTACGCAGGGTTTCGCTGCCGCTACTCCAGGTAATAAAGCACTCGGTCAATGCGCTGGTTTTGCCGCCAGGTGGGATACGCACCTCATAGTCAACCAGTTCCGGGAGTGGGATGTCGTGTTTGTCCAACACCTTGCGCAGCGCTTCCATGAAGGCGTCGAAGCCGCCGTTGCCTGTCCCAGAAGACAGAAACGCCTCGCTGCCGACACGAATACGGATGCTGGCGGTGGATTCTAGGTCTAATCCGCTGGTGATCGAGCAGTTGAGGAGCTGGATGTGGTCGTAGTCCTTGCTCTCCAGAACCTCAGCGATGATGAAGGGGAGATCCTCCGAGGTCATGCCTTCCTTAGTATCGCCGAGTTCCACTACACGTTTTAGCACCTTGTCCTGATCGGCTGCGGAGAGGGTGAGCCCGAGTTGTTCTAGATTCTTAACCAGCGAGGCTTTGCCGCTCATCTTGCCGAGCGCGTAGCTACGATCGCGGGCAAAGCGCTCTGGGCGGAGTTCAGTTTGGTAGAGGTTACCCTTCTTGTCGCCATCCGCGTGGATGCCCGCCGTTTGGGTGAAGACATCCAGGCCGGTAATGGGGGTATTGCTGGCCAGGCGTTTTCCAGAGAAGTTCTCGACGATTTGGCTGATGCGTACCAGGTGACTTTCGTCCACCGAGAGTATCGCCCCCAGCCGATCCTTAAGATTGACGATTACCTCGGCGAGAGAGGCATTGCCCGCCCGTTCGCCCAAACAGTTTACGGTGCAGTGGATGGTGGTGGCACCTGCCCGCGCCGCCATAAGACAGTTGGCGGTGCCGAGGCCATAGTCGTTGTGCGGATGAAAATCGAAGTGAGCACTTGGAAAGCGGCTAATCATGTCTTGAAAGCCAGCAAAGACCTGATCCGGCGTCATGACGCCTAAGGTATCGGGTAACATGAAATGGGTAATGCCAACGTCTTCGTGCTGTAGTGCCTCCATCATGCGGTAGACGTAGTCCCGTGAGTCGCGGTAGCCGTTCGACCAGTCCTCAAGGTACAGGTTGACGGTGAGCCCCTGTTCGTGGGCGTAGCCAACGGTTCGACGGATGTCCGCCAGGTGTTGATCC